>CAZWSO010000041.1:11396-17798 GCA_964636485.1 uncultured Gemmatimonadaceae bacterium | reverse complement strand
CTTGTCGGCGACCTCGCGGATGACGGGACGCCAGTCGCCATACGCGACGAGCTGGACCGGATCGCCGCCGGCCTGAACGGGATCTCCGCCCTGGGCTGAATCCGGCTGCGCGCCCGCCCCGTTCTGAGTATGTGAGCTTCGCCGTCGCGCTGTCCGGATCCGAACACCGCCGTCCCGGAATCGATGCACTCCGGGCGGCGGACGGGTACTCCGCTGTCGCTCACAACTCGTTCCTCTGACAACGCTTAGACTGAACCGGCGGAGTGGAACGGTCCTTCCCTAGGCGTGCGGTGTCCTGAAAGAGGATATGCATGGACATTCCCCGCCCTCCGCGCGGGAAGCGCAAGCCGATCATCTATGCCGCCGTCGCGGCAGTCACGCTGCTGGCCTTCACCGTGGTTCTCGCGGCTCTCGAGCCGGCGTCGCCCACGGTGGAGCGCTCGATGGTGGTGCTCGACACCGTCGTTCGTGGAACGCTGGTGCGTCAGGTGCGCGCACCTGGCAGCCTGGTCCCCGAGCAGATCCGCTATGTGCCGGCGGTGACGGCGGGGCGTGTCGAGCGCAAGCTGGTGCAGCCGGGCACGCGCGTCGAAGCCGGCGCGGTGCTCCTCGAGCTCTCCAATCCGGAAGTCCAGCTCGAGCTGCTCGAGGCCCAGCGCCAGCTCTCGGCTGCCGAGCAGCAGCTCGTGAGCTTGCGCACGTCGCTGGAGAATCAGCGACTGAATCAGGCCAGCGTCGTTGCCACGGTCCGCGCGCAACGACTGGAAGCGCGGCGCAACGCCGAGGTCGCCATGGAGCTGGCAAAAACCAGGGCGATGTCGCAGGGCGAAGTGGAATCCGCCGTCGAGAAAGCCGAGGAGCTGGACGCGCGCTTCGAGATCGAGAACGAGCGACTGAAGCTGGTGACGGAGTCGATCGGACCGCAGTTGGACGTACAGGTGGGGCAGGTCTCGCGGCTGCGCAACATCGTGGCGTTTCACCGGACCCGCCTGGCCTCGATGGAGGTTACCGCCGGCATGGCCGGCGTGCTCCAGGACATGCCGCTGGAGGAAGGGCAGTGGGTGCTCCCCGGGCAGACGCTCGCCAGAGTGGTGAATCCCGAGCGGCTCAAGGCCGTGTTGCGCGTGCCGCAGGTGCAGGCGCGCGACGTCGCGCTCGGCCAGAGCGTTCTCATCGACACGCGAACCGACACCATTCCCGGCCGGGTGATCCGCATCGATCCCGCCGTCGAGGCGGGTGCGGTTGCGGTCGATGTTGCGCTCGAGGTGGCGCTTCCCCAGGGCGCGCGGCCGGACCTGACGGTGGATGGCACGATCGAGCTCGAGCGGCTTCACGATGTTCTCTACGTCGGCCGGCCGGCCTACGGTCAGGCCGAGAGTACGATCGGCCTGTACAAGCTGGTAGACGGCGGCGGTCACGCCGAGCGCGTGCGCGTGCGGCTGGGACGCAGCTCGGTCAACGCGATTCAGATCATGGACGGGCTGCGGGAAGGGGACTGGGTAATTCTCTCCGACATGTCGCGGTGGGACCGCCACGACCGGGTGCGGATTCGCTAGCGGCGGCAACAGCTCAATGAGGGAACCGGATGACGACGAACGGGAACGGCCTCATCACTCTCCGGAGCATCAGAAAAGTCTTCTACACCGACGAGGTCGAGACGCACGCGCTGGCTGACGTCCACCTCGACATCCGTGAGGGAGACTACGTCGCCATTGCCGGCCCGTCCGGATGCGGCAAGACGACGCTGCTCTCGATCATCGGCCTGCTCGACACACCCACGGCGGGCGATTACACGCTCGCCGGCGAGCCGGTCGCGCAGCTGACACCCGGCCAGCGTGCCTACGTTCGTAACAGGCAGATCGGGTTCATCTTCCAGGCGTTCAACCTGATCGGCGACCTGAACGTGTACGAGAACGTCGAGCTGCCGCTCACGTACCGGCGGATGCCGTCGTCGGAGCGGAAGCGGCGCGTGCATGAGGCGCTCGATCGCGTGGGCATGGTGCACCGTGCCAAGCACTACCCGTCGCAACTATCCGGCGGCCAGCAGCAGCGCGTCGCCGTCGCCCGCGCTATCGGCGGCAAGCCGGCCATTCTGCTCGCCGATGAGCCGACCGGGAACCTGGACTCGAAGAACGGAGAGGCTGTGATGCGGCTGCTCGACGAGCTGCACCGCGATAGCGCCACCATCTGCATGGTCACTCACGACCCGCGCTACGCCGAGCACGCGGACCGGACGATTCATCTCTTCGACGGCAAGATCGTGAAGGACGAGACCGGCCGCACGGCGCGCGAGCTGAGGGAGGCCGGCTTCGAGATGCACGAGACCGGCGGAGGCGAGACATGATCCGGCTGCGCGGCGTCGAGAAGACGGTGCACAGCGGCGGTGGCCGGCTGTGGCTGCTGCGGCACATCGATCTCGACGTCGCCGAGGGCGACTTCGTGACCATCATGGGACCGTCCGGTGCCGGCAAGTCGACGCTGCTCGGCATACTCGGCATGCTCGACCACGACTGGACGGGCGAGTACCGGCTGCTCGATGAGGATGTCCACGCGCTCAAGCCCAGACAGCGCATCGAGCTCAACAAGCGCTACATCGGCTTCGTCTTCCAGCAGTATCACCTGCTGGAAGATCTCACCGTCGCCGAGAACCTCGACCTGCCGCTCTCATACCGCGACGTAAGCAGGAAGGAACGCCAGAGCCTGGTGGCGGACACCCTCGACCGCTTCAACATGGTCGGCAAGAAGGGCCTGTTTCCCTCGCAGCTTTCCGGCGGTCAGCAGCAGCTCGTGGCGGTGGCCCGTGCAGTGATCGGCAACCCGAAGCTCATCCTGGCCGATGAGCCGACCGGCGCGCTTCACTCCAGTCAGGGGAAGATGATCATGGAAACGCTGGCGCGGCTGAACGCGGCCGGCACGACGGTCATTCAGGTCACGCACAACGAGGAGTGGGCGGCTTATGGCGGCCGCGTCATAGAGCTGCTCGACGGCTGGATCGGGCGGCCGGCGGAGGCGGGACGCGCATGAACCACGTTGAATGCGCACCCGCATATGTATCGAAGGGATGGAATGCACCATGAATGACTTGCGGTACGCTCTCCGCTCGCTGCGCAACGCGCCCGGCTTCACAATCGTCGCCGTGCTCACGCTCGCGCTTGGCGTCGGCGCCACCACGGCAATGTTCAGCGTCGTGCGCGGCGTGTTGCTGGAGCCTCTGCCGTACGAGCGCCCCGACGAGCTGGTATCGCTCTGGACACGCTACCTGCCGTCATCGGGTCAGGACATCCCTCAATTCCCGCTCTCGCCGCCCGAGATGATCGATTACCGGGAACAGAGTCGGCTAATGCGGGACGTGGTGCCGCATGGAGTTCTCGACCGTACGCTCGGCGGTGAAGGCCAGACGCCGCAGCGCGTGCGTGTCGGCTTTCTGGGTGCCGGAATGTTCGATCTTCTGGGTGTCCGTGCCGCGCGCGGCCGTACGTTCGCCCCCGAGGAAGAGCTCCCCGGCGCCGCGCCGGTGCTCGTGTTGAGTCACCGGCTGTGGCAGGACCGGTTCGGCGGTGACTCGGCCGCCATCGGGTCGACCGTGACGTTCAACGGCGTACCTGCCCGTGTCGTTGGCGTGATGCCGGAGCGGTTCGTATTCCCGGACGCCTCCGTCGACCTCTGGGCGCCGTTCGGTCTCGACGAGGGCAGTGCCACGAACAGGTTCGCGCATTATCTGCTTGCGGTCGGCCGGCTCGCGCCGGGTGCGACGCTGGAGCAGGCCGAACGGGAGCTGGACGGAATCACCTCCGCGTGGAACGCCGAGCACGAGCACCATGCGATGGGTCACTTCATCTTCCTTCGCAAATTCCACCACGACCTCATCGGTGATAGCGGGCAAGCGCTCTGGCTTCTCATGGCGGCGGTCGCCGTCGTGCTGCTCATCGCCGCCGTCAACATCGCGAACCTGCTGCTGGCCCGCACGGAGAGCCGGCACGGCGAGGTCGCGATTCGCGCCGCACTGGGTGCGAGTCGCGGCCGATTACTGCGACAGTTCTTCGTCGAGGGGCTGGTGCTGGCTGCAGCCGGCGCGGTGCTCGGGATTGTCGTCGCTGCCTGGGCGACGCCTGCGCTGCTGGCCATTCATCCGGAGGCGATCCCGCGAGCCGAGGCCGTTCGCCTCGATTCGGTCGTCATGGGATTTGCGCTTCTCGTCGGTGTCGGCACCTCGCTCGTGTTCGGCCTTGCGCCCGCGCTCCGACAAGTTGCACCGGCCGCAGCGCTCGCCGGAAGCCGAATTACCGGTGTACGCGCGCACACGCGTGTGCGCCGCATGCTGGTCGTGTCGGAGGCGGCGCTGGGCGTGATCGTGATCCTGGCTGCTGGCGTCATTGTGCGCAGCTTCATCGAGCTGACGCGTGTGGATACCGGCGTCCGCAGCGACGGAGTGCTGCTCTTCGATATCCAGCTCCCGCCGGCAGACTATCCCAACGAGACAGTGGCGGCAGCGTACGAGCGGCTGCTCGAGCGCGCTCGCGGGCTGCCCGGCGTCCGGCACGCCGGCGCGACGTCGAGTCTTCCTGTTGTTGGTGCGTCGGTAAGACAGGACATCCAGATCGCCCATCTTCCCGATCCGCCACCCACTGTAGCGCAACACAATGCCGATGTAGTCACGGTTCATCAGGGCTACTTCGAGGCACTGGGTCTCCCGCTGCTGGAGGGCCGAGCACCTGACCACACCGATCGCGAGGACGCCACGCTGGTGGCGTGGGTCAACGCGGCTGCGGCGCGACGTTACTGGCAGGACGGCGCCATTGGCGGCCGCTTCCGCTACTCGGCCGATCAGCCGTGGATCACCATTGCCGGCGTCGTGGGCAACACCAAGGTGGAGGGGCTGCACGACGATGACCGCGCGGTGGTCTATCTGCCCCACCATCAGCTGCGCGCTGCGCAGGGCTCCATCGGTCGCGGTTTGACGGTCGTGCTGCGCACGGACGGTGATCCGTCCAGTTTGGCAGGCCCCGTAGCGGCCGCGATCCGCGAGCTGGACGCCGGCTTGCCCGTCGCGAACCTGCGAACCATGGACGACGTGCTGGCGGGAGCGATGTCACCTCAGCGTTTCACCACGAGCTTGCTGGGCGGCTTTGCAATCCTCACGCTGGTCCTGGCTGCCGTGGGTGTGTACGGAATGGCAGCGTACGCCGTGGCGCGCCGGACGCGCGAAATAGGCATCCGCATGGCGCTCGGCGCGCGTGGACGCGAGGTGGTCGCCCGCACGGTCGCTGAAGGTGTACGGCCCGTCGCGCTCGGTGCCGCGCTCGGGCTCGCTGCCGCCCTTGCCGGCGCAGGCGTCCTGTCGCGCTTCGTCTTTGGCGTGAGCGTGCGCGATCCCGTCACGTTCGTAGCGGCCCCGCTCGTCCTGCTGACTGTCGCAGCCGCCGCTACATACCTGCCGGCACGCCGCGCCGCGCGTATCCATCCCACGGAGGCGCTGCGCCATGAATGAGTCGAGCGTGCGCCGCGTGCACCCTGTAACGGTCGGATCATGAATACCGCTCGAATCGCCTGGCGAACGCTTGCGCGCCGGCCGGCGTTCACGGCGACGGCGGTGATCACGCTGGCGCTCGGCATCGGGCTCAACACCGCCGTGTTCAGCGCGGTCCACGCGTTGCTGCTGCGGCCGCTGCCCGGCGTACTCGAGCCACACCGGCTGGTCCAGCTCTACCGCTCCTATCCAGGCGACTTCGACTACGGCTCGAACTCGATCCCGCACTACCTCGACATTCGCGAACGAGCCGAAGTCTTCGATGGCGTGGCGCTTTGGTCGTTCCTCTCCGTGAACCTGAGCGCGGGCGACCGGAACGAGATGGTGATGGGTCAGATGGTGTCGGCCAACTTCTTCGACGTGCTGGGCGTGCGGCCGGCACTCGGTCGCGCATTTCTGCCGGATGAAGACGTCGGCATCGGCGCGCACCCGGTGGTTGTGATCAGTGATGAAGCCTGGCGGACGCGATTCGGCGGCGACCCCGGGATTGTCGGTCGGCAGATCGTGATCAACGGTCAGTCATACACGGTCGTCGGCGTGGCGCCGCCGGATTTTCAGGGGCCGATTCCCATCACCACGCCGGTGCTCTGGGCTCCACTGACGATGCAGCCCCAGCTTCAGGCGCAGGAGAGCCTGTGGGAAGCGCGGGGCAACAACCAGTTCAGCGTGATCGCGCGGCTCGAGCCCGGCGTCACCATGGTGCAGGCGCGACAGGCGATGAGCGCGCTGCTGCTGACTCTGGCCGAGGAGCACCCGGCGCATTATGCCACGAGCGGAATCACCGTGGTGCCGCAGGCGGAGGCAGGGCTCCATCCGCGTATCGCGGCAGCGCAGGTCGGCTTCTCGGCCGTGATCATGGGCGTCGTCGCGCTCCT
>CAZWSO010000041.1:0-11296 GCA_964636485.1 uncultured Gemmatimonadaceae bacterium | reverse complement strand
CCCGTCTCGTTCGGTCTCGAGCTGAACGCGCCGGTCCTGCTGTTCACGCTCGTCGTCGCGCTCGGGGCCGGCGTCCTGTTCGGACTTCTTCCGGCGCTGGAGGCGTCGCGCCCCGATCTGGTGAGCGGGTTGAAAGCAGGTGGGGGGACCGCGGGCATCCGCCGGTCTCGCCTGAGTCGCGGGCTGGTGGTCGCACAGGTCGCGCTCTCTCTCGTGCTGCTCGTGACCGCAGGACTCTTCCTCCGCTCCCTCGAGCGGGCCATGAACATGGACAAGGGTTTCGACGCCGACAATCTCCTGATCGCGTCGGTGGATCCGTCGCGTCAGGGTTACGACGCAGCCCGAACACGCGCGTTCTTCGATGAGCTCGTCGGCAGAGTGCGCACGCTGCCAGGCGTTCGCGCCGCCGCTCTCGGAGAATTGGTCCCGCTCGGCTTCGACAGTCAGCAGACCGGCATCGACGCGCCGGGCTACAGCTTTGGCGAAAACGAGCGGCGGAGCTTCGATTACAACTTCGTGGGCGACGGCTACTTCGAGGCGATGGGTGTGCCGATCGTGGAAGGTCGCGGCTTCACTGCCCAGGACTTCGGACAGCAGGTTGCCATTGTCAACCAGCGCATGGCCGACCGTTTCTGGCCCGGCGAGAGCCCGATCGGACGGACGGTGCGACGCGGGAACACTGAATACCGGGTCATCGGTGTGAGCACGACCGGCCGGTACCAGAGCCTGGGAGAGGCACCGCTGGAGTACATCTATTTTCCGATCCCGCAAGAGTGGAACGCGGCGCTGACGCTGCACGTGCGCACTGCAGGCGATCCGGAGTCGTTCCTGCCGCTTGTGCGACGCGAGGTTCGCGCACTCGATTCGACGCTTCCGATCTACGATGCGAAAACGATGACGCGCCACCTCGGCATCGTTCTGCTACCTGCCCGTCTCGCCGCCGGCGCGCTCGGCCTCTTCGGTGCGCTTGGGCTGCTGCTGGCTGCGGTCGGTACGTACGGCGTGTTGGCGTTCTCGGTCGCGCAGCGCGGCAGGGAGATCGGAATCCGCATGGCGCTGGGAGCGCAGCGGGGGCGCGTAGTCCGCCTGGTCGTCGACCAGGCGCTCCACATGATCGGCATCGGACTCGTGATCGGATTGGCGTGCGCGGCGTTCGCTGGCCGGTTGGTGGAGCGGTTGCTCTACGGCGTGAGCGGGCTGGACGCGCTCGCGTTCATGGGCGTTTCCGCGCTGCTCGTGGTCACTGGGCTGCTGGCAACGTTGATCCCGGCGCGCCGCGCGGCGCGCATCGATCCAATGGAGGCGCTGCGCCATGAGTGACTTGCGTTACGCCGCGCGTCAGCTCCGCCGCACGCCTGGGTTCACGGTGGCGGCCGTGCTGAGCGTCGCGCTGGGGATCGGCGCGACCACGGCCATCTTCTCGGTGATCAACGCTCTGCTGCTGAGACCGCTGCCCGTACCGGACCCCGGCCGTCTGGTGAATATCCAGGAACGAATGCAGCAGGGCACGTTAAGGGGCTCGCACTCCCTGCCCGAGTACCTGGAGTACCGGGAACGCGCGGCCGGCGTGGTCGACGTGGCGGCGCACAGCGTGTCCGACATCATGCTGAACACGGGCGCCGAGACGGGCCCGGCGCTCGCGCTCGACGTGTCGGGCAATTACTTCGGCGTCCTGGGCATCCGTCCAGCACTTGGCCGCTTCTTCACTGAAGCGGAGGCACGTGGACCATCTGCGGCGAATGTGGCGGTCATCAGCCATGACGTGTGGCAGGACCAGTTTAGCGGCGATGCGAGCGCAATAGGCCGGGCGATCCACGTCAACAGCCACCCGCTCACGGTGATCGGCGTGGCGCCCGAAGGGTTCCACGGCACGATGCTCGGCGCGCGTCCGCACGTTTGGTTGCCCATCGGGCTCTACGATCAGCTGCGCCCGGGCCGGGACATCCACGCTTGGGGCCGCGCACAGTGGCTGCAGTTCTTCGGCCGGCTCGCGCCGGGTGTCGGCGCGCCACAGGCCCAAGCGGCGCTCACCGTCATGACGCGGCAATTGGCTGACGAGTACGATTACTGGGAAGGCGAGGCGCCGGTCGGTGTGCGTCTGCGAACCTTCAGCGCTCTGCCTCCCGCGCTGCGCGAGGGTGTCCGTGGCTTCAGCGCGCTGCTGCTGGCGACCGCCGGCTTGGTCCTGGCCATCGCCATGGTGAACGTTTCCGCATTGCTCCTGGCCCGCGGTGTCGCACGCGGCCACGAGATCGCGATCCGGCTCGCGGTCGGCGCCGGACGGCGGCGTCTGGTGTCGCAACTGCTGGTCGAGAGCCTCGTGCTCGCGGCGCTGGGCGCCGCGGCGGGCGTGCTTCTGGCCTACTGGCTCACGCACCTCTTCGAGGGTATTCAGCCGCCGTTCGCCGGATCGTTCGTGTTGCACTTCGGGCTTGATGTGCGAGTGCTCGCGTTCGCCACGGCATCGGGTGTCCTGGCAGGGCTGCTGTTCGGGCTCGCGCCGGCACTGCATGCCACGGGACGTCCTTCGAACACCATGCTCAGGAGTGGTTCGGCCCGAGGCCGGCGCGCACGACTGCGCAGCGCGCTCGTCGCGGGGCAGATCGCGCTGTCGTTGGTGCTGCTGGTGGTCGCGGGCTTGTTCGTGCGTACGCTCCGCTCCACGCTCGACACCGACCACGGCTTCGACCCGCGCGGAATCATGGCCATCGAGCTGAACCTGAGCCTGAGCGGTCATGACGAGCCGAGGGGGCGGGCGTTCTACGACGAGCTGCTCGAGCGCGTGCGCGGGCTGCCGGGATCCGAGTCCGCCACCTTGGCGCGCGTCATCCCGCTCGGATTCACGTGGGACCAGACGCGCGTACGGGTGCCCGCGTCCGACCCCGCCGCCGAGGAGACCGGGATACCGGTCGGGTTCAACATCGTCGCAACGGATTACTTCGAGACGCTCCGCATGCCTCTCCTGGCGGGGCGTGGCTTCACGGAGACGGACCGGGCGGGTTCGCCTTCTGTGGCTGTGGTGAACCAGTCGTTCGCGGACAGGTTCTGGCCTGGCGAGTCGCCGGTCGGGAAATGGGTGCGGCGGGGCGACGAGGAGACCGAGATCGTGGGGTTGGTGCCGGATGGTAAGTACCAATCGTACACCGAGGGCGCCACGCCCTTCATGTACTTGCCGTTCGCGCACCACTACAACCACGACATGTGGCTCCACGTGCGCTGGCGCGGCGAGCCGGCGGCAACGGCGGCCGCCATTCGTCGCGAGATCCGCGCGCTCGACGTGAACGCGGCTCCGATCGCCGTGACGACAGTCGAGGACGTACTGGGAGCATCCCTCTTCCCGCAGCGGATCGCTGCCCGTTTGATCGGCGGCTTTGGTCTGGTTGGCCTCGCGCTCGCAGCGGTAGGAATCTTCGGACTGCTGTCCTTCATTGTGGCTCAGCGCACCCGCGAGATCGGACTGCGAATGGCGCTGGGTGCGCGGCGCCGTACGGTGTTGGGGCTGGTGCTCCGGAATGGCCTGGTCCTGCTGGCCGCAGGAACGCTGATCGGCCTCGCCGTGTCGCTTGCCGCTACTCGCGTGCTGGTCGGGCTGCTGCACGGCCTCAGCCCCGGCGACCCCGTAACGTTTGCGGCGGTCTGCGCCGTGCTCGCACTGGTCACGCTGGCCGCCGCTTTCGGCCCCGCCGCCCGCGCCGCGCGCATCGATCCCATGGAGGCGCTGCGCCATGAGTGACTTCCGGCAGGCAATTCGCGGACTGCTTCGCCGCCCCGGCTTCACGCTGCTCGCGGTCGGCGCCCTTGCGCTCGGCGTGGGCGCCAGCACGGCCGTCTACTCGCTCGTGCAGAACGTGCTTCTCGACGGACTGCCGTACGAGGAGCCGGAGCGGCTGGTGACGCCGGACGCGCGCACTCCGCAGGGCTTCCTCGTTTCGCTGTCGATCCCCTACTACCGGGAGTGGAGCGAGCGGAGCCGGTCGTTCACGGACTGGGGCGGGTCGGCCGGCTGGTCGTTCGTCCGGCCGGGCGTGGATGGATCCGAGTTCCTGAACGCGCGGCTTGTGCTCGGGGATTTCTTCGCCACGCTCGGCCTTCGGCCGGCGCTCGGGCGATTGCCAACGGGCGCGGAGACATGGCCGGGCGCCGAACCGCATGTCGTGCTCGGTGACGCCTACTGGCGACGCGCGTTCGGCGGCGACCCGCGCGTAATCGGTGAGCCGTTCACGACCGACCGCTTCGTGGGCACCATTGTGGCCGTGCTGCCGCCGGGCGCGGGCTACCCGTCCGCGGAGGTCGAGGTGTACCTGCCAATTGGCGTGATGGCCGACCTCCCGTGGGACGAGCGGTTGGAGTCATTCGGGATGCGGGCCGTCGCGCGTCTTGCGCCCGGCGTGACGCTCGAGTCTGCACAATCGGATCTGTCTGACGTGGCGGCCGGGCTGGCGGCGGAGTATGGCGAGCCGGTGGCGCTGCCCGAGTTGCGCCGGCTGGAAGACCTCTTCCTTGCCGACGTCCGGACCGGAATCTGGACACTCATGGGCGCAGTGACACTGCTCCTCCTCATCGCGTGCGCGAACGTGGCGAACCTGGCACTGGCCCGCGGCGAGGGCCGAGCGCGCGAGCTTGCAGTCCGGACCGCGCTCGGCGCTGGTCGCGGGCGGCTGGTCGGTTTGCTGCTGACTGAGAGCGCGCTCCTGGCGGCGTTGGCCGGTGCGCTCGGCGTTGCCTTCGCCGCGCTCGTTGTCGGACCACTGCCGTCGCTTCTGCCGCTCGACTTGCCGGCACTCGTCGCGGGACGCGTGTCGCTCAACGCCCCGGTGCTGGCGTTCGCGATGGCAATCACGGTGCTCAGCGCGGCGATCTTCGGTCTGCTACCTGCTCTCCGGCTGGGACTGCGCGGGGATCGACACCGGCTGTACCAGGGCACGCGGACAGCGGGTGGCGGGGGTCGCGAGGCGCGCCGGCTGCGCGACGGGCTCGTCGTCACGCAGGTGGCGATGTCGCTGGTCCTGCTCGTGGGCGCCGGGCTGCTGACGCGCAGCCTTCATCGGCTGGCGAACGTGGACAAGGGCTTCGTCGCGGAGCACGTGATCAGCGCGCGGTTGCAGGCGCAGGAGGGTACGTTCGATAGCGTCGAGCGCCGGCATGCATTCTACGACGAACTGGTGGCCGAGCTCGAGGCGTCGCCGGATGTACTCTCCGCCGCGGCGACTCAACTGATTCCGCTGGTCCCTCGGAGCTGGGAGCGCGTGATCGCACCGGAGGGCGCTTCGCTGGACGTGAACGAAATGGCGTCGGTCCTCTACAACGTCGTTTCGCCGAAATACTTCCAAACGCTCGGGATACCGCTGCTCCGCGGGCGCGCGTTCAGCGAGTCGGACCGGGACGGAGCGGTGCGAGTGGCCATCATCGACGAAACCATGGCCGCGCGCTTCTGGCCGGGTGAGGATCCGATCGGAAAGCAGGTGACCTTCAATCCGCCGGCGCCTGACCACCCTCCGACCTGGATGACGGTGGTGGGAGTGGCCGCCAACACCAGACACTACGAGCTCGAGAGCCAGTCCCGCATCCAGATCTACGTGCCGATGCGCCAGGCGCCGCCCATGGGGTTGAGCGTGGCTGTGAAGCACCGCCCCGGCGCGGCCGCGCAAGCGGCCGATCTCCTGCGCCGCACGCTGGCTGAACTCGAGCCGGGCATCGCCATCGCGGACCTGCGGCCGCTGGATGACCGTGTCGCCGACGCTCTCGGTACGCGGCGCGCGCTCGGCGGCGTGACCGTCCTGTTCGGAACTTTCGCCGCGCTGCTCGCCTCCTTCGGCATATTCGGCGTATTGTCGCTCGCCGTCGCGCGACGCCGCCAGGAGCTTGGCGTGCGCATGGCCGTCGGCGCCACACCCGCCCACGTCCTGCACCTCGTCCTGCGCTACGGCGTCAGTCTCGCGGCCATCGGTTGCGGTCTCGGCCTGCTCGGAGCGCTTGCGGGCAACCGGCTCATCGCGACACTGCTGTTCCACGTTCACCCCTTCGACCCGCTGATCTACGCGACCGTAACCGCGGCCATGCTCGCGGTGGCCGCCGCTGCGGCACTCGCTCCCGCCGCCCGCGCAGCACGGACTGATCCGATGGAGGCGCTGCGCCATGAATGACTTCAGGTACGCACTCCGCCGTCTGGCCAAGCGGCCTCTGTTCGCGCTCGCGGTTGCCGGCACGCTCGCGGTTGGCGTCGGCGCGAACACCGCCATCTTCAGCGCGCTCGAGGCGGCGGTGCTGCGGGCACCGCCGTTCATCAGGCCGCACGAGCTGAGCCTCATCAGGCCCGTGCTGCGAGCGCCGGCGACCGCGGACACGCTCGACTCGTGGTCGTATCCGATGTTCGAGGCGTTCCGCGATGCGGGTCCGGACATAGGCTTGCTGGCCGCGTACACGCCGCGTCCGGGCGCGTACAACCTGGAGACGGCGGGAGAGCCGCAGCGCGTGATGGTCGAGCTCGCCACGCCCGACTATCTGCCTCTGCTTGGCCTTCAGCCCGCGCTTGGCCGGTGGTTCGTGCCCGAAGAGGACCGCGTTCCCAGCGAGCCTGCCGTGGCCGTGCTCGCGCACGACGTCTGGACGAATCTTTTCGGTGGCGACAGCGCGGTGGTGGGACGCACGATCCGGCTGAACTCGATTCCGCTAACCGTGGTGGGTGTCGCTGCGCGCGGATTCCGCGGGCTCTCGGAGCGCGCCGAGTTATGGGTGCCGATGATGATGGCGCCCACACTGACGTTCCCGCGCCGTCTTCAAGGCGAGTTCTCCTTCTGGCACGGCGTAATAGCGCGCGTACCCGAAGCCCGGACGGAAGATGCGCTTGCCGCATCGCTTGCCGACCGCGCGCGCACGGTTGCCGGGCAGATTCCGCTCTCGCAGGCGTTCGGCGACGTGGAGCTGGGCTTCCATGCCGAGCCCCTCGCTCGCGCGCGCGTTCAGCCGGCTGTGCGCAGCGCACTCAACGTGTTGATGGGCGCCGCGGCGTTCGTGCTTCTCATCGTGTGCGTGAACGTCGCCAATCTGCTGTTGACGCAGACCACGCGGCGGCGCCGCGAGCTGGCGGTCCGCGTGGCGCTCGGTGCGGGGCCCGGCGGCATTACGCGATCGCTGCTGGCGGAGTCGGTCACTCTCGGCCTGCTCGGTGGACTCGGCGGACTGCTGGTCGCCACCTGGCTGCTCGGTCTCTTGCAGGTTGTAGTTCCCGCCGCGCCGGTGGGCGTTGCCGACCCGGCGTCGGCGTCCCTCGGCCTGCCGGTGCTGTTGTTCAACTTCGGAGTTGCCGCGCTAGCTGGAATCGCCGCCGGTCTGCTGCCCGCGTTGCGGGCGGGGCGCACCGGCGCGCACGCGGTGCTGAAGGAAGATGACCAGCGCGCCGGTGCGAGGAGCATCAGGGGCGGTCTCATCGCCGCCGAGGTTGCGCTCGCGCTCGTGCTGCTCACCGGAGCCGGTCTCATGCTGCGCACGTTCGCGCATCTGCGCAGCGTAGATCCC
The DNA here is from genome assembly GCA_964636485.1 of uncultured Gemmatimonadaceae bacterium. GTDB lineage: Bacteria > Gemmatimonadota > Gemmatimonadetes > Gemmatimonadales > Gemmatimonadaceae > CAYXRS01. The sequence continues at coordinate 3,781 of CAZWSO010000041.1, read as the reverse complement.
GGATTTCAGGCGAGCGGCCTGCTCACCGCGACCGTCGACCTGCCACGTCAGGTGTACGCTGAAGCCGAGGTGGTGCCGTTCCTCGAGGCCGTTCGCGAGCGGCTCGCGGCGCTTCCCGGCGTCAACGCTGCAGCCATCGCGAACTGCCTTCCGCTTGGCGGCGGTTGCGACAATGTCGGCATGCTCATTCGCGGCACGGCGGCGGAAGCGGCGGATGTGCCGCCTGATCCCGTGACCATGAACATGGTGGACGCCGGCTATTTCCGGACGATGGCCATCCCGCTTCTGAGCGGGCAGGGCTTCGACGCCGCCGACCGGCGCGGAACGCCTCGCGTCGCGATCGTGACGCGCGCTGCCGCCGAGCGGTACTGGCCGAGTACCGATCCAATCGGCGCCCGCATCCAGCTCACCGTCGGCTGGGATGACTACGCAGAGGTCATAGGAGTGGTCGACGACGTGCGCCAGTACGGGTTGGACGAACCGGCCTCGCCAATGGTGTACGTTCCGTACACGCAGTGGTCATACCGGTCGAACAACCTGATCATTCGCACGGACGAGCGGCCGCTTGCGCTGGCCGCCGCGCTTCGTCGCGCCGTGGCCGATGTGGATCCGGCTCTGCCGGTGTGGGGCGTGGAGACAATGGAGGAACGAATCGGTAGCAGTCTGGCCGACACCCGCTTCACGACGATCCTGTTGACGCTGGCCGCCGCAATTGCCGCATTGCTGGCGGCGCTTGGTGTGTTCGGGGTAACGGCATTCAGTGTGGCGGCGCGCACCCGCGAGTTCGGCGTGCGCATGGCGCTCGGCGCGCGTGGCGCTGATGTCGTAGCACTCGTGCTGCGCCAGAGCATGCGCTGGACTGCGGCCGGTCTCGCCGCCGGTGTTGCCGGCGCAGTCCTGCTCACACGGTTGCTAGAGAGCCAGCTCCACGGTGTCTCACCCACCGATCCGGCCGCGTTCGCTGCCGGGATCGCACTCATGACACTGGCCGCGCTGGGAGCGGTCTACCTTCCCGCCCGGCGTGCGACGCGTGTCGACCCCGTGGAGGCGCTGCGGAATCAGTGAACGGACCGGACGCGCCACCGAGGCTCACCAGTGATACAATAGAGCCATGGGCCCACCGACCGTTCTCGTCGCCGACGACCAGCCCGACGTCCTCGAGGCGCTGCGCCACCTGCTGAAGGGCGAGAGCTTCGCCGTGGAGACCACCACATCTCCGCTCGGGGTGCTGCGCGCAATCGAGAAACGCGAGTTCGATGCCGCCCTCATCGACCTCAACTATGCTCGCGACACCACCAGCGGCGCCGAGGGACTGGATCTGCTGACGCGGCTCCGAGGCGCGGACGACACGCTTCCGGTCATTGTCATGACCGCTTGGGGGAGCGTCGATGGAGCCGTGGAGGCGATGCGGCGGGGTGCGCGCGACTACGTCGAGAAACCGTGGGACAACGCCCGGCTTCTGGCGACGCTGCGCTCGCAGATCGAGCTGGGCCGCGCGCTGCGCCGAATGCGGCGGCTGGAGGATGAGAGCCGCATCCTGAAGCGCGAGGGCCTGCCCGTCCTGATCGCTGACGCGCCGTCGATGCAGCCGGTGCTGGAGCTGATGCAGCGCGTCGCGCCGTCCGACGCGAACGTGCTAATCACGGGGGAGCACGGTACCGGCAAGGAGGTCGTCGCACGCTGGCTGCACGCCGCGTCGGCGCGCGCCGACCAGAATTTTGTGGCGGTGAACGTTGGCGGGCTTTCAGAAACGGTGTTCGAGAGCGAGCTGTTCGGGCACGTGCGCGGCGCTTTTACCGATGCACGAACCGACCGCGTCGGGCGGTTCGAGCTGGCGGACCGGGGTACTCTGTTCCTCGACGAGATCGCCAACATTCCGCTCTCGTTACAGGCACGCCTGCTGCGTGTGCTGGAGCGCGGCGAGTTCGAGCGCGTGGGCTCCTCGCGTACACAGCGCGCCGATGTGCGCGTGCTGGCGGCGACCAACGCCGACGTGCGGCGTGACGTGAGGGAAGGGCGCTTTCGCGAGGACCTCCTCTTCCGGCTCAACACCGTGGAGATACGACTGCCGCCGCTGCACGAACGGCGGGAGGACATTCCGGCGCTGGTGGCGCATTGTCTGGGCGCGTACGCCCGCCGCTACGGGAAGTCCGTGGAAGGTTTTGACGACGACGCGCTGCGCGCGCTCCTGGATCACACCTGGCCCGGCAACGTTCGCGAGCTGGAGCACGCGGTCGAGCGCGCGCTACTGCTGACGCGCGGACCGAGGGTGACGGCCGCGGACCTTGGGCTGGCGGCGGCAGCCGATGCGCGGCCGCTCGAAACCCTGACCCTCGATGAAGCCGAGCGACGTCTGATCGAAGACGCGCTGCGACGCCACGACGGCAACGTGAGCGAAGCCGCGCGCTCTCTCGGTCTGAGCCGCAGTGCGCTCTACCGGCGCATGCAGCGCCACGGCCTGTGAAAGAGCATCGTCTGGCGCACGAAGACCGCGTGCTCGTGCTGGTCTTTCTGGCCACGATCCCGGCCGTGCTCGCCGCGCTCCTGTTGCTCTGGCTCGGCGATTTCTCCAGCAGGCTCCAGTGGACCGTGACGGTGGCCATCGTGCTCTGGTGGTCGGCGGTGGCGTTCACCGTACGCGAGCGCGTCGTTCGCCCGCTCCAGACTCTCTCGAACCTGATCGCCGCGGTCGCCGAGGGCGATTTCTCGATCCGTGCGCGCGAGGCCCGCTTCGATGACGCGCTGGGTCTCGCGTACTGGGAGGTGAACCAGCTCACCGACGTGTTACAGGAGCAGCGCATGGGTGCCGTCGAAGCCACCGCGCTTCTGGGCAAGGTGATGGCCGAGATCGACGTTGCCGTGCTCGCATTCGATGAGGCTGGCCGGCTGCGGTTGGTCAATCCCGCGGGCACTCGACTGCTGGCCTCAAACACGCGAGACGTGATCGGTCGAACCGCCCTCCAGCTGGGGCTCGGCGAGGCGCTGACAGGCGAGACACCGCGCATTTTGGACATGCCACCGGGGCGGGGGAGCGGCCGCTGGGAAGTCCGCCGCGGTTCCTTCCGCCAGGAGGGCCGGCCTCATCAATTGGTGGTGCTGTCCGATCTGAGCCGCACGCTGCGCGAGGAAGAGCGTCAGGCGTGGAAGCGATTGATCCGCGTACTGAGCCACGAGATCAATAATTCGCTGGCGCCGATCCGGTCGATGAGCGCCAGCCTACGCGATCAGCTCGACCGCGAACCGCGCGCGGCCGACTGGGAGGCCGACCTGGACCGCGGACTCGAGGTGATCGGGGGCCGAGCCGAAGCTCTCATCCGGTTCATGCAGTCGTATGCGCGCCTCGCCAAGTTACCGCCGCCGCGCCGGCGACTGCTGCACGTCGGGCCGTGGGTGCATCGCGTCCTTAGACTCGAAACACGTCTCGATGTGGCGGTGACCGGCGGACCGGAAGTGACGCTTCACGCTGATGCCGACCAGCTCGATCAGGCGCTCATCAACCTGATCGGTAACGCGGTGGACGCAGCGCTCGAGACCGGTGGCGGCGTGCGCGTGGCATGGACGCGGTGCAACGGTCAGCTCGATCTTCAGGTGGAAGACGATGGCCCCGGCATCGCCGAGACAGCGAATCTGTTCGTCCCGTTCTTCACTACCAAGCAGAAGGGCAGCGGGATCGGCCTCGTACTGAGCCGGCAGATCGCCGAAGGGCACGGCGGCACTGTCTCGCTGGAGAACCGGCGCGATGGCACCGGGTGCGTCGCTCACCTGTGGCTGCCGCTCGGCG
>CAZWSO010000040.1:15461-18194 GCA_964636485.1 uncultured Gemmatimonadaceae bacterium | reverse complement strand
GATCTCGACGGCGCCCTCGACGCGTACGAGCGATGCCTGGCGGTTTCCACGAACCCGGATGCGCTCGTCGCGACGGTCCACTGGAAGTACATGACAATGCGCCGGCTCGGCCGCGATAAGGAGGCTCGCCAGCTGCTGGAGCGCGTGGGCCCCGACATGGATATCATCGAGAACCACGCGTACCATCGGCTCGTTTTACTTTACCGCGAGGAACTGCCGGTCGACTCGCTTTGGCGCCCGGATGCCGGTGCGTCAGTTGAGGATGTCACCACTGCCTATGGCGTCGCCAACTGGCACATCTACAACGGCCGCATGACAGCCGGCGAGAACCTGCTGCGCGAAATCATCGCCCGAGGCCAATGGCCGGCGTTCGGCCACATCGCGGCGGAGGCGGATCTGGCACGGCGGTGACTCACCCCACCGCCGCCGCCTCGGCCACGGGCTCCATCACCGAGCTTGCGTGCGGGTCCTGCAGCACCAGCACGGATTGCCGCGTGTGCCGCAGAACCCAGGCGGCTACGCTTCCCAGTACGCGCCGGAAGATGGCGCCGCCGCCGCCATGGCTTCCCATCACGATCAGATCTGCGTGGGTCTGCCGTGCCATCGCGAGAATCTCCTGACGCGCTTCACCAAAAGCAACGGACAGCTCCGCGTCTGCCTCGGGCACCCCGGCGAGCCGCAGATACTGATCCAGCCAGAGCCTGCTCTCGGCGAGGGCTTCAGACCGAATCATGGCGCCGTTCGCGTTGTGGAGCACGGACAGTGCGGCATAGGTGGCCGTGTCATGCACGTGCAGAGCGATGAGCTTCGCGCTGAAGGCGGACGCTACGTCGTGCGCAGCGGCAAGGATGTGACCCGTCAGCACCGATCCGTCCACGGGCGCGAGAATTGTCCGCGGCGGCCCCTGCGGGGGACTGCTCACGAGCAGCACCGGCACGCGAACCTGAAGCATCAGTCCTTCCGCCGTGGTGCCAAGCAGGCCAGGAAATCCGCCGCGGTAGGCGTGTGGCCCCACTACAACGACGTCGGCATGATACTCCCGGGCAACCTCGGCCAGCACGTCGGCGGCGGCTCCGGTGCGAGCTTCCACGGTCACGCGCCCCTCATCCAGCTCGGCCGCCAGTTCTTCCAGACGCGCGCAAGCCCCACTAGCCGCCACGTCGGCCAACTCCTCGGTCGTCACAAACCGCCTCCCCGGCACGCGGGGAGGAGCCGGCTTCGGGCACGCGTGCACCAGAACGAGCTTCGCCGATGGGGCGAAGCTGTTTGCGACCCAGTGGGCCGCCGCCGCGGACTCGGCCGAGAAGTCCACACCGACGATGATCCTGTCCATCTGCATCGATCCTCCCGAGTAGTGCCGAGCGAACGGGTGCCTTGCGCTCCGCATGCCGGCGTTCAACTCCTTTCATCTCCCGGGGAATGATGGTGCGAGGCAGAAGCGGCGTCAGTCGGACAAACCGGCGGCGGCTGTGGTGGATTGTCCGGACGTCAGGTGAGGACAGCACCCGGGGGCGGCACTCAGCCGCTCTTGGGCGCAGTTGACCGTTTCGGCGCTGGGGGGAGCTGCAACACGAAGCGCGCGCCAACCCCTTCCCCGGCGTCCACCCAGAGGTCCCCACCCATCAGGCGCGCAAGCTGTCTGGACAGCGGTAAACCCAGCCCGCTCCCACGACCACGCGCGACACCCATGACCTGCTCGTAGGGCTGAAAGATGCGCGCCACCGCCTCCGGCTCCACACCTGGACCCGTGTCGGCAACGACGACATGGGCACCACCGTCGTCGGCATAAATCTCCAAACGGACCTCTTCCTCGGCCGGGCTGAACTTGATCGCGTTCACCGTCAGATTCACGATGATCTGTCGCACGCGCACGGGGTCCTGTTCGAGAATGATCTGCTCCTGCGTCTCCGACGCGAGCCGCAGCCGCACACCAGCCGACTCCGCTTCCGGGCGCAGATCCGCCAGCGTCTGCTCCACCAGCTCCAGCAGGTCGAATGCCCACGGATTGAGAACGAGCCGGCCCTCCTGAATGCGCGAGAGGCTGAGCAGATCCTCCACGAGCCGGCCTGTCTGCTCGGCCGCCGTGAACACCTTCTGCATCCCCTCGTTCCACCCTTCCTGACTGCTCGGCGGGTTGCGCAGGAGGTGCCGAGACCACAGACGCACACCGGCAATCGCGTTGCCAAGCTCGTGGCTGGCGGCCGCGAAGAACCTGTCTCGCGCACGACGAAGCTGAGCATTCTCGATGGCGATTGCCGCCTGTGCGGCCAGCGCTTGCACGAGCACTACATCTTCCTCGCTGAACTCTTCGGCCGAGCGCTTCTCTGTAAGGTAGAGGTTCCCGAAGACTCTGCCTCCGGACATGACCGGTACGCCAAGAAACGATCGCATCGGCGGATGGTTGGCCGGAACGCCATACGAATCAGGGTGGGTGGTGAGGTCGGCGAGGCGAAGGGGTCGCGCTTCCCGAATCACCAGGCCGAGAATGCCGTGTCCTCGAGGAAGGTCGCCGATCTTCGCTCGCTGCTCCGCTGTCATGCCCGACGTGATGAAGTCGGCCAGCCCCGTGCCCTCCGCGTTCAGCACGCCCAGCGCCGCGTAGCGCGCCTCGATCAAGTCACGTGCAACATCCACGAGCACCTGAAGGACGTGCTCGATGGACAGCGCCGATGCGAGAGCGAGCCCCGCATCGACGAGTCCGCCCGTAATCCGTCGCGCGTCGACACGCGACTG
>CAZWSO010000040.1:0-15361 GCA_964636485.1 uncultured Gemmatimonadaceae bacterium | reverse complement strand
CGAGCCCCGCATCGACGAGTCCGCCCGTAATCCGTCGCGCGTCGACACGCGACTGCTGCCGGTCGTCGCTCACTCTGGTCGTCGCTTACTCTGGTCGAAGCTCACTCTGGTCGTCGCTCACTCTGGTCGGAGCGTGCCGGGTTCCGCGATCCGTCCCGTCAGCTCCGAGATGCCAATTCCGAACACCAGCGAGCGCTCGGGAACTGGATCCCTCGCGGCAAATGCGCCGTGCACCAGCTCCCCGAGAAGCCGCATTGCGCGCCGGAGGTGCTCGCGGTCGTGCGGAGAGCCGTCAGCCGCCAGCAGCGTGAGCGTTCCGACGGCCACCACGCTGCTCCAATCGAACAGCCCGCGCACCTCGTCCACCTCGAACGCCACCCATGGATTGTGCAGCAGTGTCGTGAGCTTCTCTCCAGGCGACGTGCGGCCGTAGATCCAATCGTCGGAGTAGACGTAGTGCAGCGGCAGTATGTTCACTCGATCCCGCCAGCTATAGGCGAGCCGTCCCACATGGTTACGAGCGAGCAGCTCCCGAGCCTCGTCTGCCACCATTGCCCTGATTGCCGGACTCAGATCGGTCATCCTCATGTCATGGGTGGAACCAGATCGCGCTCCTCGCCCTACAAAGGTATGTGGAATGCCCGCTTCCGGTGAGCCTCCCAGGTGGCTCCCGTCCGGCGCGGTAGGTCCCTCCCGTCAGGCAGATCCCCACAACGCCCTAGGGATTCTCCCGGTAATGATGCGCATTTCACCCGCCAGCGCAGGGGTCCTCCCCGACGTGTGCCGAACGGCGGTGGGAATAGCTTTCGTTACGAAATGAACCTGAGACCTATGTGACCAGCAACGTCAGGATTCCATTTGCAAGCACGCCTTGCCAGGCGTCGACCCCGGTTGCTACCCCGAACCGGCCAGGCGGTGTGCGGGCGCTTCTCGGCGTGTCACTGCTTGCTAAGCTGCTCGGGGCCAATCTGCTGGTGGTGCTAACGGCTGTTGCCGTAGCCTCATGGCGCCACCTGTCCCTCGGCCACCCCGGCGAGGGACTTCTCCTGCTGATCGGCGCCCTCACGCTCGGATTTGCGGCGAACCTTGGACTGGTCCTGGTGGCGCTCAAGCCGATTCGCGACCTGGACCGAGCCGCCGCGCGCGTCGCGGCGGGGGATCTGGGCCAGGAGATCGTGCCGACGTTGCTGTTCGACGAGCAGCTTTCGCGCGTCAGCCGCACACTCAACATGCTGGTGGGCGATCTGCGAGCGGACCGGCTGAGAATGCGGCGCCTGGCAACGCAGGTAATTTGCGCCCAGGACGAGGAGAGGGCGCGGATTGCACGTGAGCTGCACGACTCTACTGCGCAGACGCTGGCGGCGCTGCAGCTTCAGCTCGGCGCTACTTCCCGCGAGCTCACAGAAGAGACGATCGGTCAAGATCAGCTAGTAGAGCGGCTGGGCTCACTTCGCGATCTTGCCGGGACGGCAGTGGAGGAGGTTCGGCTCCTCTCTCACACCGTCTACCCGCGGATCCTGGACGATCTCGGTCTTTCGGCGGCGCTGGAATGGCTGGCACGCCGCGCTCGCGAACAGGATAGCCTGGAAATCAGCGTGGAGGTGCGGGGCGAAGAGCTGCCACCGCCCACTCAGTCGGCGGCGCTCTATCGTGTTGCCCAGGAGGCGATTCGCAACGCGGTACGGCACTCGGGCGCGACCCAGGTGGTGCTCCGGTTGACGCTGACCGGCGATTCGGCCACGTTGGACATCGCGGACGACGGTCGGGGCTTCGATGTCGCCGGCGCCGAGTCCCAGCGGCCCGGAATGGGGCTGTTTGCGATGCGCGAGCGTGTGTCGCTGGTGGGTGGACGCTTCTCGGTGGACAGCATACCCGGCCATGGCACGACTGTGCACGCCGCGGTGCCCATGGGGGGGAATAGTGCATGAGCGACGATGTGATCAAAGTCGTACTGGCAGACGATCACGCGATCGTGCGCGCCGGTCTCAAGGCGGTGCTCGGCGCAGCGCGCGACATCATGGTGATTGGTGAGGCTTCCGACGGCTCTCAGGCGGTAGCGATGGCCGACCGTCTGAAGCCCGACGTCGTCGTAATGGACCTGTCAATGGGGGAAATGGACGGTATCACTGCCACCAGGACGATCGCCCAGAAGGGGCCGACGCCCCGCATTCTGGTACTGACGATGCATGCCGAGGAGGAGTACCTCGTGCCGCTGCTCGAGGCGGGTGCAGCCGGCTATCTCGTCAAGAGTGCCGCCGACCGGGAGCTGGTGGATGCGGTACGTGCTGTGGCGAAGGGAGAGGTCTACGTACGACCCTCGGCCGCACGGGTGCTGGCCGGCGGGCTTCAGCGGAGGGAAGCGCAGACGCAGGAACGGGCGGTGCTGGAGAAGCTGACGGAGCGCGAGCGCGCAGTGCTCCAGCTCGTCGCCGAGGGATACACCGCTCCGGAGATCGGTGAGCGCCTCTACATCAGCCCCAAGACCGTGGATACATACAAGCAGCGGATCAACGAGAAGCTGGGACTTTCACACCGCGCGGACTACGTGAAGCTCGCGCTTCGTCTCGGTCTGCTGTCATCCGACGGACCGGCACCCCGCTGACGGCACATGCGCGTAGCGGTCTTCAGCAGCAAGCCTTACGAGCTCCCGTTTCTGGAGCACGCCAACGACAAGGCCAGACACGATCTCCACTTTCTCGAACCACGGCTCACGATGGAGACGGCATCGTTGGCTTCGGGGTTTGACTGCGTCAGCGTCTTCGTCAACGATCAACCCAACGCGAACGTGCTCGCTTCGCTGGCGAAGACCGGCACGCGTCTGATGGCGCTGCGCTCGGCGGGATTCAATCACGTGGATCTGGCCGCCGCCGAGGCGCTGAACGTTACCGTCGTGCGAGTGCCAGACTACTCACCATATGCTGTCGCGGAACATGCGGTGGCACTCATCCTCTCGCTCAACCGCAAGCTGCATCGCGCCTTCGCACGCGTGCGCGAGATGAACTTCTCTCTCGACGGGCTGCTCGGCTTCGATCTCCACGGCAGGACGGTGGGCGTAATCGGGACGGGGAAGATCGGCACGGTCTTCTGCCGAATCATGACTGGGTTCGGGTGCGAGGTGATCGCCGCCGATCCCTATCCGTCCAGCGACTGCCGCGACATGGGCGTGCACTACGTAGAGCTCGATGAGCTGCTGAGTGATTCAGACATCATCGCGCTGCACTGCCCGCTCACGCCGGAGACCTACCATTTGCTGAACGCCAGAGCGTTCGCGCGGATGAAGCGCGGCGTGATGCTCATCAACACGAGCAGGGGGGCGCTGGTGGACACGCCCGCGGCGATCGCCGCGCTCAAGTCCGGAAAGATCGGGCATCTCGGTCTTGATGTGTACGAGGAGGAGGCCCACCTCTTCTTCGAGGACCTCTCCGACCGACTGATTCAGGATGATGTGTTCGCGCGCCTGCTGACCTTTCCCAACGTGTTGATCACGGGCCACCAGGGGTTCTTCACACGCGAAGCTCTCGAGCGGATCGCGGCGATCACGATCGCCAACATCACCGCCTTCGAGCGCGGCGCCGGCGAGATTCATGAGGTAACGCTGGCGCAGATGGTGTAGAACCCGGAGAGTCGGCGGCTGTCCGTGTCCGCAAGCGACAGTGTCAGCGGTCGAGCGAAAGGGCGCAACAACGCGCACCGCGTGAGCCCGGGTGACGGCCGGTTGACATCTGCCCCCGCGGTCCCCGCCCTTCTTCAGATCTTCGCCGGCCGATAAACCATCAACGGACACTCCGCTCCCCGCAGCACCTTGTCTGCCACGCTTCCGATAACGAGCCGGCGTAACCCGCCATAGCCGCGTGTGGCCATGGCAATGGCATCGGCCTGCGTATCGCGCGCGGCATCCAGGATTGCACGGGCTGGCTGGTGGTGCGCCATGAGGTGCTGGCGCGCGCTCAGCTTCTTCGCCTGGAGACGGTCGATCACGCGGTCCAGGTAGCGCTCGGCTCGTTCCGCCTGCCTGGCCAGATCCTCCTCGTCCACCTCCACGGCTGGAGCTGTGACGATCCGGGCCCGCACAATTAGCGGCTCCACCACGCGCAGCAGCACGATCTCGGCGCCGAATGCCGATGCCAGTGCAGCGGCGGGCTCGACGACGCTCTCCGAGACCGCGGACTCATCGAGCGGAACGAGCAGCCTCCGGAGCGTGAACGGCCCGGTCACAGCCGGCGCAGCGTCACGTGGCCGGCGTAACAATACCGGCACCGCGATCTCCCGGACGATCTGCTCAGCCACGCTGCCGAGCCACATGCGACTCACCCCGCCGCGACCATGCGTCGTCATCACGATCAGGCTGGCGCCCGTCTCCGCCGCGCGCGCGATGAGCGTCTCTGCGATCTCGCCTTCGAGCACGCTGGCGCTCACGCTGGCCACCCGCATCCGCGCCCGCCCCGCTACTTCCTCGATGTAGGCGTCGAGGCCGGTGCGCTGCTCGCGATCCGCGTCCGCGTCGGGGGGCGGCGTTTCCGCCAGGAGATAGGGCGGCGCGCCGTACTGCTGCACGATCACCAGCTCGAGCCTCGCCCCAGTTCGCTCGGCGACGTCGAGCGCCATGGGCAGCGCCTGTTCGCTGGCCAGCGAGCCGTCGAGGGGAACCAGGATGGATTCGTACATGTCGGGCCTCCAGTTGGTGATCGGCGTCCGGTAATCTGTCGCCGAATGCTCGTGCTCGCCATCGGTGGCGTGCTCCGGGCTGTAGGGGTTCCTCCCACAGCCGCTGAGGCACAGCCCGACGGCGGCATTTCGGAGGACTGCCTAGCATTCGCGCCGAAGCAGCTCACCCGGAGGAAAGCACATGTCGGAAATGCCGCCCGACCTCCCCAAGCACCCGATCGGCACCTTCGCCTTCGTCGGCGCCTATGCGGTCATCTTCGTCGTGCTCTGGTTTGCCATCTACTTGTTCGTCTTCATGGCGCGTCAGCCGGTCACGCCATGAAGGTCGACCTGTACGAAAAGCTCTGGATGTGGGGCGTCGGCGCGATGTTGGCGCTGTTTTTCACAACCACCGCCTGGGCTGCGCTCCGCAGCTCCGCACACCCGCCGAGCCACGTCGAGACAATAGATCCGCAGAAGGTGTTCACCGATCCCCGATTCGCATCGCAGGGCGTGTCGATAGCCGCCGATGGTGGCGTACATGTACGAGTGATCGGACTGACCTTCGCCTGGCTCCCAGCCGAGGTGGCAGTTCCGGCGGAGACGCCAGTCACCTTCCATCTGACCGCACGCGACGTGGTGCACGGCTACCAGATTGTTCGAAGCAACGGTCAGGCGATGGTGATTCCCGGATATATCAGCCGGTTCACAACGCAGTTCGATACGCCCGGAGAATATCTCGTCGTGTGCAACGAGTACTGCGGGGTGGGCCATCACGTGATGTTCGGGAAGCTGGTGGTGGTGCCGAAGGAACGGTGGCAGGCAGACCAGCAATCCAAGCCAGGCGCGGCTACCGACACTGGGGGGGGCGTCCATGCCAGTCACTGAGCGCACCACCCCGCCGCTACCCGTCGAAACCAGCGCCTTCGCCCCGACTGCGCCAAAGGGACAGGTCAGCACCACCAGCCGGCTCATCCTCGCGCATGTCTGGGTGGCCGTGCTGTCCTTCGGGGTGGCTTCCGCCATGGCGATGATGCAGGCGATCAGCCGCGCCAACCTGGAGCTGCCCTACCGCTCAGCTCGCATGTACTACATGTCTGTGACCGCGCATGGCGTGCTCATGGCGCTGGTATTCACAACCTTCTTCATCATGGGTCTCGGCTATCTCGTAGCACGCCGGGAGAACGGCGAGATCAAATGGCCGAGGTTGGCATGGGCCTCGTTCATCGTGGCGCTGATTGGAACGCTGATGGCGACGTGGGCGATCCTCACTTTCCGGGCCAGTGTGCTGTACACGTTCTATCCGCCCATGCAGGCACACCCTGCCTTCTACATCGGGCTCACGCTGGTTGTGGTAGGCTCGTGGGGGTGGGCCGCCGGTATGATCGCATCATGGCGTGACGCGCGGAGCGCTGCGGCCGGGCGCCCAGTATCGCTGGCAATGCACGCCACCACCGCCAACGCAATGCTATGGTTGGTGGCCACAGTCGGCGTCGCCGCCGAGATGCTGTTTCAGCTCATTCCGTGGTCGCTTGGCCTGGTCGACAAAATCGATCCGCTGCTCGCGCGAACGCTCTTCTGGTACTTCGGGCACCCACTCGTGTACTTCTGGATACTGCCCGCCTATACGATCTGGTACACCGTGTTGCCGCGGGAGGCCGGTGGCAAGCTGTTCTCGGAACCGCTCGGCCGGATGGTGTTCACGTTGTTCCTGATCTTCTCCACACCGGTCGGATTCCACCATCAATTCCAGGATCCGGGGATCACGGCGGGGTGGAAGCTGTTCCACACCTTCAACACCATGGTGATCTCGTTCCCAAGTCTCGTCACCGCCTTCACGATCTGCGCATCACTGGAGATCGCCGGCCGACTTCGCGGTGGAAAAGGACTGTTCGGCTGGCTGCGCACTCTCCCGTGGGGCAATCCGGTGGTCTCGAGCATCCTGTTGGCGATGCTACTCTTCCTGGTCGGTGGGTTCGGCGGGGCAGTGAACGCGGCATACGCGCTCAACTCGGTGGTGCACAACACGGCCTGGGTACACGGGCACTTTCACCTTACTGTGGGCAGCGCCGCCGCGTTGACGTTCATGGGCGCGCTCTACTGGCTCGTCCCCAAGGTAAGCGGGCGCGAGCTGGAGCTCGGACTCCTCGCCAAAGTGCAGCCGTATCTCTGGTTCATCGGGATGGTGATCTTCGCCTTTACCAGCCACATCACCGGTCTCATGGGGCTGCCGCGGCGCGTGTTCAGCACGAACTACGGTGACCTGCTGCCGGCGCAGTCGTGGCAATCGCTCACGAGTCTCTCGGCAATGGGCGGCATCATCCTCTTCGTCAGTGCTGGGTTCTTCATGCTGGTAATGCTGGGAACGCTTCTCGCCGGCAAGAAGCAGGAGCAGCCGGCGGTGGAATGGGCCGAATCGCTCGGCGAGCCCCCCGAGCGGTACCGTGCCTCCATCTGGGACCGTCTCTGGATCTGGCTGGCCGTCGCTGTGGTACTCGTACTCATCGCGTACGCCATTCCCCTCAAGGACCTACTCTCGCTCGAGCGATTCGGGAGCCCTGGGTTCAAACCGTTCTGAGGATCGACATGGGCGTGAGCAACGGGTGTCAGGCGTCGGGATCCAGCAACCCGACACCTGACACCCGACGCCGCTACTTCCGGTGCTGGCTAGAGCTCCCGCTCGAACACCAGCCGCCGCACCTCCAGCTTGTGGTCGGCCACCGCCCGCACGATGTCCATCGTGCTCACGATCCCCACCAGCTGACCGTCATCGACGATGAGAATCCGGTGAACGCCCGTGCGGCGCATGTAATCTGCCACCGCTGGCACGTCGCTGGACGATGGCATGGCGAACAACGAAGGCGTCATCACATCCTCCACCAATCGTTCATCGAGGCCATCGCGCCTCCCCTCGCGCACGATCTCGAGCAGCTCTGTGAGATCCGCATCGCCATCCTCATCGCGGATCTCGAAGAAGCCGACGGGCCCATCATCCCGCTCGGCCTCGGCCGCCCAGTCATCATCGCTCTCGCGCTCGATGTCGACCTCGCGCTCGGCCGCGACCTGGAGTATGTCCGAGGTGGAAACCACGCCCACCAGTCGTTGCCCCGCCACCACGGGAGCGCCACTCACGTGCCGCTCGGTCAGCAGCTCCGCGGCCTCCCGCAGCGTCACACCGGGGGAAAAGGTGAGCACATCCCGTGTCATGATGTCGCGAACTTTGAGCATGGGCCCTCCCGGGCAGCCGCGTGATCGGTGTGGAACCGCTTGCAGCCGCGGAAGCTTTCGCGAAGCGCCTGCAAGTCACCCGCACAATAGCCGGAGCAGCCGCGGAAGTCTGTCCGCGCCTCCCGGTCATTGGCGTCGGGGATTCCCTCGCCCGGTGAAGGCGTCCCACTATCGACGCGCCACAGCTTATCGGCAGGGCCTGATTTCGCACGGAGAGGCACGGACGACGCGCGGTGCTCGCCAGGAGCACTCTCCATGAGCTCCGTGTGCTCCGGGGTGGAATCCTTTCTTGTGGAGGCGCTGCACTGCGTCGGCCAGGCGCGGGGGCTAAGTGTCCGCTCCTCGCGACGGCACGTCCGACCAGCCTTCCGCTTTCACACTCCCCTTCCCCGGCGGCAGAGCAACTCCACGGGAGGCGAGCCAGAGATGGTGCGCGGCGCGCCAGATGTGATAGCCGATTCGGTCCACTCGTCGAATGGCATCGAGGTACGCGAGCGCTTCATCGGGGTCGAGCTCACCAGCGGCTGTCCGCTCCATCACGAGCGGTCGCCGGGATCGGCGCAGCTCGGCGATGCGCGCCGAAATAGCGGCAAGCGTCTCGACGGGCGCCTCGAGATCCTGGCGCTCGGCCCAGTCACCAAAGGTCCGCAGTCCCTCACGCAGCTCGTCCGTGGTCTCACCCAGTTCCAGCCGCACCACACGCGCAAACGCCTGATCTTCCATAACAATGGCGTTCGCAAGACTCTCCAGGTGATCCACAGCATGGAGCACGCTGAGGTGTCGATCACGATCCGGACCTGTGTCATCCCCCGACCGCACTCCACGCAGGAAGCTCCGCGTTTGCGCCAGCGCATCCAGTGATCGCTGGGAGACCTCCTCCAGCCCACGCGGCGACCGCGACTGATCGAGCAGCCGATCCACGGTGTGCGCGAGAAGCAGTGCCACGCGTACTGAGGTCAGCCGCGCCGATTCTACTGCCACTGGTGCTACGCTCGCGACCGACGCATCGAGATAACGCGTGAGCTCTGGCCCGCTCTCGGGGACGAGCCGTACGATCATTCTCGAGAATGGAGTCACGAAAGGCAGAAGCAGCGCGACACCAAGGATGTTGAAGGCTGTATGGAAGGCGGCGATTCCCGTTGCGTCGGCATTCCCGGGAACCATGCCTGCGACGAGTCGCGCGAATTGGAGGAATAGGGGAAGGAACAGGAAGGCAATGGCTGCTGTCAGCACGTTGAAGACGATGTGCGCCACAGCGGTGCGCCGCGCCGGCGTAGAAGCTCCGATCGCCGCGAGCGCCGCTTTTACCGTGGTTCCCACATTTTGGCCGATGACCAGCACCGCCGCATCCTCCATGCGCAGCGCACCTGCATGGAGCGCAGTGAGGGTCGCCGCCACCGCTGCACTGGAGGACTGCATGACGACCGTCATCACCATTCCCACCGCCACCAGCAGCAGTCGTCCGCCAAGATCGTGCGCCTGAAAGCGACCGGGATCCACCCTCGTCGCGAGCTCCGCCATCCCCGCCTGAAGTGTGTCCACACCAACGAAGATCAGGCCGAAGCCGGCAAGCGCGATGCCGAGGTGTGCGCGCCGACCTGAAGAGAGCAGACGCATCAGCGCGCCGACGCCAATCAACGGCAGCGCCAGCGCGCCAATGTTCATCCTGAGGCCGAGCACGGAGACGAGCCAGCCGGTGCTGGTGGTGCCCACGTTTGCGCCAAGAATGACGCCCACGCCCTGCGGAAACGAGAGCAGGCCAGCGCTCACGAAACCGATCGTCGACAGCATGGTGGCGCTAGACGATTGCACTACCGCGGCTACGACCGCACCTGAAAAGAACGCCTTGAGCGGCCCTCCCGTCAGGCGCTCGAGCACACCCCGGAGCGCGTGTCCCGCGGCAGACTTCAGCCCCTCGGTGAGGAGGATCATCCCGAGGAGGAACAGGCCGATGCCTCCGATCAGGGTGGAGAGCATCGTCATGGTTTCGACTCAGACGCGCTCGTTCCCTACCAGAAGCAGTGGTCCGCTGCCGTTGCGCAGCACCGAGTTCGCAACACTGCCGAGAATGAGCTCACCAACGCGGCCGGTGCCGCTGCGTCCCATTACGATCAGGTCGGCGCCCTCCGCCTGCGCAAGCGAGAGAATCTCATGCGCCGCGTCACCCACAGGGACGCGCCGCTGGACGTCCCCCGCCGGGGCGTCTACCGCCGCGAGACGCTTCCGAAGCCAGACGTCGGCAGATTCCAGGAGACTGGCGGAGGCGTTGCGGATCTCCGTCTCTGTCCCGCCAATCCGTATTGCGCCCATCAGGGAGTCGCCGACTACGTGCACGGCGGTCAACCGCGCCTCGTAACGACGTGCCAAAGCAACGGCCCACCTCAGTACGGGCTCGGTAAGCTCCGAGTCATCCACCGGCACGAGGATGTGGCTGGGAGCGTGCTCCGGCAGCCCGCGCGCTACCAACACCGGGACCGGCGAACGGCGCGCAATTCGCTGCGCCGTACCGCCGATGAGCCGCCACACCCCCGTGCGGTCGTGGTGGGGCCCGACTACGACCACGTCCGCGCCGCGCTCCGCGGCCACGGCCTCGATCTGATCGGCAGGCTCACCTTCGCGGACGATGACCTCGGCGCGTTCCGGGGCCAGCGCGCCGATCGTTTCTCGCAAGCGGTCATCGGCGCCCCGGCGCGCGGTAGCAACGAGCTCCTCGCTGGATGGGAACCGGCCCTGCATGAATCGTGGCGGTTCGGGAACGCGGATGCAGTGGACGACGAGGAGGCGCGCCTCCGGGGCGAAATGCCGCGCCGTCCAGGCGACCGCGTCAACCGAGGGCCCGGTGAAATCGAGTCCCACGACAACAGTTCTGATGCGCATGCCGTCCGGGGAGAAAGTGAAGTACGCAGAAGCTATCCCGATACCGCCTCCTTCGCCATCGGCAATCGCCTGACCCTTAGGGTTCTTCTATCAGCGTCCGGTCAAGCGCGCCTCCCATCGCTCTCCGGTGCCGTCGACAGTCCCCTCCATAGCGTCCCCCCGCACTCGCCCCCGAAGCCGCTGCTGCCGCTCCCGCCCACTCTGCCGACGCACGAGCGTGAGTGTGATCTCCTCGCCCGCCAGGCGCCCCGTCACCACCACACCCTCCCGCTGCCCCTCACAATGCCCCTCGACCATTTGATATCGCTGTTCGAGGCGCAGGGGAATCGTCGCGCTCGCTCCCACAGTGAGCGCCCAGCGTCCCTGTACCTCCGCCGGAATGATCCAGTAGTACACCCGCGCGTGGGCGCTATTGTATGGCACGAAGAAGGTCGAGTCCGGCTCCCAGTCGCCCATATCGAAGGCGTGTGACACCACGCGCGTTCCCGGACGAAGCTGCTCGAACAGCTGTGGTCGGAGACGGCGGTTCACGTCCGTAAGCAGATAGAGCGTCACTACCGACGCGGGCGACAGATCGAGCTCGAAGAGATCTCCCTGGCGGAACTCCGTGCGATCCTCCACGCCGGCGCGGCGTGCATTTCTGATTCCCTCCGACACCCGCTCCGGGTTGAGGTCCACACCAAGTCCGCGTGCACCGCGATCACGCGCGGCCGCCACCACTATCCTGCCATCGCCGCTGCCGAGATCATATAGCACATCGGTGGAGTCCACTCCCGCTACCTCCAGCATTTCTCGCACGACCTCATGCGGCGTAGGGACGTAAGGAACGTCGAGCGCCCGCTGCGCCTCGAGCGCCGGCACGGCGATCACGTATGACACCGCTGGCAGCGACACCGCCAGTCTTCTCACGACTCTGCGCACAGTATCTCCTCCTGATCAGGCCGCGGACGAGCGCCGCGCCTCGGTCGAGGCGGGCCCGCCCGCGACGAGCAGTAATGGAAGTCCCAGCATCATGACGATCACTCCCAGCACCGCACCGGCGCCGGCATAGCGAAGGCTGGAGTACATCATGAGCACCGCCACGGCCATAAAAAAAAGTGGCGTGATCGGATACAGCGGTATCCGGAAGGGACGTGGCCGATTCGGATCGCGACGTCTCAGCACGATCACCGACGCCCCAACCAGCGCCAGAAAGAACCAGAACACGGGGGCAGTGTAAGCCACCATCGCCTCGAATCCGTGGCGCGCTAAGCCGCCGAACACCACGAGCAGCAGCGCAATGGCACACTGCACTAACAAAGCATTCACTGGAGTGCCACCACGCGCACTCCACGCGCCGAGCATGCGCAACGCGGTGAAATCCGTACCAAGCGCGTAGTTGCTTCGCGCGCCAGTCAAAATCGTCGCGTTCGCCGAGCAAAGCGCCGAAATGGCGACGATGATGCTGAGCAGCGCCGCGCCCCACTCTCCCACCGCGGTACGCAGCAGCGCTGCCGCGACTACCGGCGTTCCAGCCACGCCGTCCATGCCGAGCGCGCGAACGTAAGCGAGGTTGGCGAGCAGGTACAGCGCAGTGATCACGGCGATTCCGGCCAGCAGCGCGCGCATCATCGCGCGTCCGCGCTCACCGCCGCGCACTTCCGCCGACAGGTAGGCCGCCTCGTTCCAGCCACCGTAGGTGAGCAGCACGAAAACCATGGCGAGGCCTAGGGGTCCCAGACCTCGCGGCTCCACCGGCACTGCCGGTGCCGAGGCCGCGGGCACACCCGTGATCGCCAGCCAGGCGCCTGCCGCGATCACGGCCAGCAAGCCGACCACTTGCACGATGGTGAGAGTGTTCTGCGCGCGACGCCCATGGCGAATTCCGGCCGCATTCAGCCCGGTCAACAGAACCACGGCACCGGCCGCTAGTACAGCGGTCGGAACGGTCCCCGCCCCTCCCCCCATGCGCCCGGCGAGCAGCTCGGCGGCGTAGTCCGCGAAAACGTACGCCAGCAAAGCGATCGAGCCCGTCTGGATCACGACGGCGCGCGACCATGCGAACATAAAGCTCGTTCCCCGTCCGAAAGCTCGTCGCAGAAAGTGGTATTCTCCGCCAGCGCTCGGGTAGGCCGTCGTGAGCTCGGCGTAGCACAGCGCGCCGATCAACGACACGAGGCCGCCCAGCAGCCATGCGCCGAGGAAGAGCGGTGTCGAGCCGGTGTTCTCGGCAACGATTTGAGGGGACCGGAAGATGCCAGCCCCCACCACAATGCCGACGATCACCGCCACGGCATCGACAGTGCGCAACGAAGGCTGGGGGTGTGGTGCGGAGCTGGTCATCACGTGTTCGGTGCCGGGAGCGTGCCCGGGGTATCCCGAACGCGAGTTCTGAACCACCAGGAACGAGCCACCCGTCACCTGCCTGTCAGTCCGCGCCGGCCTCGACCCCCGCGGGCACGCCTCGCTCGCCCGGACGTCCCGTAACGAACACGCGCAGCCTCTCCGCGCCACGATTGAAGATGACGTACGCGCTCGGCACGACGAACAGGGTGAGCAGAGCCGAGAAGCCGAGCCCGCCAACCACCGCTACGGCGAGCGGGCGCATCATCTCCGACCCCTCGCCCAGCCCCAGCGCCAGAGGCATCATGCCGAACATGGTCGTGAGGGTCGTCATCATCACCGGCCGCATACGAACGGCACCGGCCTCGACCACCGCCTCTTCCATGGGAACGCCGCGTTGTGCGCGGAACTGTTCCACGTACTCCACCAGGAGAATGGCATTGTTCACGACAATTCCCGCAAGCAGGATTACACCCAGAAGCACGGGCGCGCTCAGCGGCATGCCCGTCACCCGCAACGCGACGCCCACGCCGATCAGCGCCAGCGGCATGGCGAGGATGATCACGAAGGGGTTCACCACACTCTCGTACTGGACGGCAAGTACGACGAACACCAGGAACACTGCCAAGAGGATGACGATCGCCAATTGGCGGTTATTGTCGCGAATCGCCTCCTCCTCTCCGCCAAAGATGATGGCGAACCCTTCCGGCAGATCGATGCCGGCAAAGCGGGCGCGCAGGGAATCGTTGACTACGCTGACTGGCGCGACGGCGGCGTTCACATCGCCCGTGATCCGGACGATCCTGGTCTGGTTCTCACGCGTGATGCTCGTGGGTCCAAGAGATGTGCTCACGTCCGCCACATCGCGCAGATGAACCGGTGCTCCACCGCGCGCTCCCGGGAAGAGCGCGACCGCACCGAGATCCTCGGCGCTTGTGAACTGCTCGCGCGGCAGCCGTACACGCACATCGAACTCGCGATTCCCCTCCGTGTAGCGCGTCGCGATGGTGCCGTCGAGCGCCGTGCGGAGCGTCTGTCCCACCGTGGCGGCATTCAGGCCGAGGTAACCGGCACGTTCGCGATCGAGCGCAATGGAGAGCTGTGGGCTCGCCTCGTCGGTGCCCATCTCGAATCGGCTGAGGCCCGGCACATCGCGCGCGAGCAGCACCAGCTCGTCGCCGAGCCTGCGCAGATCCGCGAGATCCTCACCCTGAACGATGATCGCGACATCGGCGCCGGAGGTGGAGGTGCGCAGGCCGCGAATCCGCGGTGGACGCACGAACAAACGGGCGCCAGCAAAGCCTCGCTCGTCGATCCGCGCCTGGAGGGTGCGCACCCACTCGTCGGCGGTCAGCTCCCGCTGTCTGGCCGGCCGCAGTCGGATGTCGAGCGAACCACGCCCGGACCGTTGCGCGGTCGAACCGCCAAACAGGAAACCGCCTGCGGTAGTGAATACCCCCTCGACGTCCGGCATGCCCGCGATCATCTGCTCGATCTCCAGCGCTATCCGGTTCGTCTGCTCCGGCGCCACACCAGGCGGCAAACCGATGAACACGGACACCCCGCCATCGTCCACCTGCGGGAGGAACTCCGAGGGGAGCCCACGCACGAGAAGGAACGACGCGAGCAAAGCCGTAATGGCACCTCCCAGCACCCAACCGCGGCGCCGGACCGCCCACGCAGCCCAGCCTCGATAGCGCTCCCGCAAACGACTCAGCCCCTGGTCGAAGGCGACGAGGGGCCGCGCTCGTCCCACGCCACTCGTGAAGCGCACCTTCGCGAGCTGAGCGGTGAGCATGGGCACGAGCGTGAGCGCTACGACCAGCGACGCCATAATGGCGAAGGAGATCGTCAGGATCAGCTCGCGGAAGATGAGCGCGGCAAGCCCGCTGATGAGCAGGAATGGCACCACAGCCGCCAGGTTGGTGGCCGTGGACGCGATCACCGCGCTCTGCACCTGCGTGGCCCCCTCGTGGGCTGCCTCCTCCGGATCCTCGATCCCTTCGTCCCGTTTGCGGAAGATGTTCTCGAGCATCACGATAGAGTTGTCGATCAGCAGCCCCACGCCCAGCGCGAGACCGCCCAGCGTCATGATGTTGAGCGTCAGATCGAACAGGCCCATCAGCATGAAGGTCGCGAGCACGGCAAACGGGATCGCCAGACCTATGATGAGGGTCTTACGCAGCGACTTGAGGAAAACCATCACCACGAGCATTGCCAGGACCGACCCGAGCAATGCCGCGTTCCGCACCGAGGCAACCGAGTTGCGGATGAAGTTGGCCTGGTTCTG
>CAZWSO010000039.1:0-18340 GCA_964636485.1 uncultured Gemmatimonadaceae bacterium | reverse complement strand
GGAGGTTGCGCTCTCCGAGCTGTACGAGTCCGAGCGCCGGGCGCGTGCGGCCGGAATGGCGGCGCGCGGCGACGTCGGTGCGGCGCGTGAACGGCATGCGATCGTCCGTGAGGGCGCCGAGCGCTGGCAGCGCTTCGCTGCCAGGCTGCGTTCGGCGCAGCGGACGGGACTTCGACGCATGTCGGAGAAGGAAGTGAGCGAATTCGTGGCCGAGTACCGGGAGGTGGCCACGGACCTCGCGCGTCTGCGTACCGCTACTGGAGAGGGGGGCTCGCACAGCGATGCGGTGTTCCATGTGAGCCGACTGGTGGCAGCGGGGCACAACCTGCTCTACCACCAGGCGCCCGTATCCGGCCGCGTGGTGTTCCGCTACCTCACGGTGAGAATCCCGGCGGAGATCCGACGGTCGGCGCTGCCCATCCTGGGCGCTGTGCTGCTGCTGTTCGCCCCCATGCTGCTGACTTATGCCGCGGTCCGGGCCGATCCGGCGCTGGCGGAGCGGATCCTCCCAGAGGGGATGTTCGATCGCGCCACCGAGGGGACGGTGCGGGCCGGCGAGCAGGGTGGGTACATTATCGTCTCGCCAATGGAGCGCCCGGTGCTGGCTGCCCAGGTGATGACGAACAACCTTCAGGTCACCTTCCTCGTGTTCGCGCTTGGCATCACCGCGGGCATCGGCACGGTGTTCGTGCTGGTGATAAATGGCATCTCCATCGGCGGCGCGGTTGGGCTGTACGCGAACATGGGAATAGTGGGGCTGATTCTCGATTTCATGATCCCACACGGCGTGTTCGAGCTCACCGCCGTGTGCCTGGGCGGTGGTGCCGGTCTGCTACTCGCCAGGGCGCTGCTGCTGCCAGGCGATCTCGATCGCGTGTCTGCGCTGAAGGTGCAGGGGCGTCGCGCCATAGATCTCATTGTGGCGGCGTCGCTCATGCTCGTCCTCGCCGGTCTGATCGAGGGGCTGATCTCGCCAAGGCCGGAGCTGCCAGCGGCGCTGCGCCTGGGTGTGGCGGGGCTCTCCGCCGTGATCATCGTTGCGTACGTTTCGCTGGGGCGCGGTGCGGAACCAAACGAAACGGCGGATCAGAGCGAGGAGCGCGCCTTGATGGCGAGGTAGCGGTTCACGACAGCGGCTGTCATCTCGCGCGGCGAAACGTCCAGCACGGAGACTCCGGCGCGGCGCATGCGCAGCAGTGCATCTTCCCGTGCCAGCAGCAGCTCCTCGGCGGCGGCGGTCACGAACAGATCGTGCGCGGACTCATTACCCGTCGGCACCGCCGCCTCCACCAGACGATCGTTGCGCAACGCAACCACCAGCGGCAGATGCCGCACGGCCGCGCGCGAGGTGTGGGCAATGATCGCGCGCGAGGCTCGCGGGTCCACGACATCGGAGAAGAGCACGATCAGCGCCCGCTTGCGATGACGGGCGGCGAGGGTTCGGAAGGCCGAGGCATAGTCGGGTTCGGCCATCGTGGCCTGCACGCCCACCAGAGCATCGCGAATCGCGGTGAGCGCCGAGGCACCGCGCATGGGCGGGACGAGCGCGCGGATCCGGTCGTCGAACACGATCAGCCCCACCTGATCGCGCGAGTGCACGGCGACGTCTGCGAGAACGGTGGCCGACGCGAGGGCGTGCTCGAAGCGCTGACGGGAGCCGGAGAGCTGGGTCATCAGGCGGCCGGCGTCAACGGCCAGCATCACCGTCTGTCCCTGCTCGACGGTGTACTCCCGCACGATCAGCTTGTCACGCCGCGCGGTAGCCTTCCAGTCGATGCGGCGAGGGTCGTCCCCGAGCGCATACTCGCGAAGATTGCTGAAGGTGGTGCCCTCGCCCCGCCGACGCACGCTCCTCACACCCATCTCGCGCAACCGGTGCTGGAGCGTGAGCAGCCGATAGTGCCGCACCGTCGCCAGCGACGGCGCCACGCGAACGCTGGTGCGATCATCATGGCGCAGCGTGCGCTGCACGAGGTCGAGTCGCCCGCGAACGCGCAGCGACAGGGGTCGCAGCTCGTGCACTCCTCGCGCGGTCCCAATGAGCGTGGCGGCGATCGAGACGGGAGATCCGGGAGCCACGGTCCATGCCGGCACCTCCGGCAGATGAATGGCGAGACCGGGCGGCGCCGCCTCGTGCACCGAGAAAAGGAGCGGGCGCGCGGCGGTAGTTTCCACCTCGTAGCTGGCGATCGCTTCATCCCCCAGCCCCGTGCCCGGTGGAAACTCGCGCCGCACCGTTACCTCGTCCGCGCGCGGCAGGGAGGTGGCATCGAGCACGGCCGCCGCTCCCGCGGCCATGGTGACCAGGGCGGCGAGTGCCGCGCCCCATCCCCACCCTGACAGCAGCCAGAGCGGTGCGACACCAGCGACGACCATGGCGAGCCGGCGAGTGGGCAGAGCGCGTCGCAGCAGCAACAGAAGCCCGACGAAACCCCAGAACGCAACGGCGAAAAGGAGCGCGGTCACCTGGGCGCTGTCACACGGGTGAGAATCGCCTCCAGCACGTCATCGCTTGTGCGCCCTTCCACCTCGAGCTCAGGCGATACGAGCACGCGGTGGCGCAGGACCGGGAGCGTGTAGTCCTTGACGTCGTCGGGAGTGACGAAGTCGCGGCCGGCGAGAAGCGCCGCGCCCCGCGCCACGCGGAAGAGCGACACAGTGGCGCGCGGCGAACCGCCAAGGGTGAGCGTGGGTTCCTCTCGCGTCGCGCGCACAATGGAGGTGATGTACTCGCGCACCTCTTCCGCTACGCGCACGCCCTCCACCGCCCCGCGCAACTCCCGGCACTGATCGGCGTCCAGCACCGGTGCCGGGAGCATGTCGGCCATGCGTTCCGCATCGAAGCCCGCCGCGTAGTTGGCGAGGATCCGCATCTCCGACGCGGCGGTTGGATAATCCACACGGATCTTCAGAAGAAACCGGTCGAGTTGTGCTTCCGGCAGCGGGTACGTGCCCTCGTACTCTACCGGGTTCTGCGTGGCGAAAACGGTGAACAGATCGCCCAGCGGGTGCGGTGTACCGTCAATCGTGACCTGCCGCTCCTGCATTGCCTCCAGCAGCGCCGCCTGCGTCTTTGCCGGAGCGCGATTGATCTCGTCCCCGAGCAGGAGGTCGGTGAAGATCGGGCCGGCGCGAAACTCCGTCGTCCGCCCGCCATCGCGCAGCACGTTCACGCCGGTGACGTCCGATGGCATGAGGTCCGGCGTGAACTGAATGCGCCCGAACCGCGCATGCAGGGCGGCGGCGAGCGTTCGCACGAGCAGCGTCTTCGCGGTACCCGGCACACCCTCGAGCAACGCATGGCCGCGCGCCAGAAAGGCGACGAGCGTCTGGTCGACGACCTCCTCCTGGCCGACAACGCGTTGTCCAACGGCCTCGCGCACGCGCTGCATGGCGGCAGCTACCTGTTCCGGTGTCATCACTGTGTGAGCGTCCTCTCGATAGTGTGCACTGCCTCGCCGATCTGCACGAACTCGGTAAGCGGTACCCGGTGATCCAGCGCCTGCGCGAGCACCTTCACCTGCGGTGTGAGGTGCGGATGTCGGTCGCGGATGGCCAGCAGGTACGCGCGCTCATCGCGCGCCCCGCGCGTACCGCCTCCCAGTGCCCGCCGGCGCATGAGCCCGCGCACCAGATGCGTGGTGGCAAGCCGCGTCGCGCCAATCTGCTGGTACGCGCGCGACAGCGCCCCGACATGCTCGAATGGTGATCGCCGCTCGATCATGGGCGGCGGCTGCGGGGCTACAGGCCGCGCTCCGAGCGCCAGCAGAAGCACGCCACCGGCGAGGAGCAACACGACCAGGGCTCGGCCAGGCGCGGTCGCGAACAGCGCATCGAAGAGCACACCCGTGGGACTGGGATGCGGGCCGCGTCCCTGATGCCACTCGGAGAAGATCAACGGGTGCCGCTCTCCGCCGGCTTCCAGCCATTCGATCAGCCTCACCGCCAGCACGGCCTCGTCGAGCTCGCGCTGGCGTTGATTGGCAAAGACGCTGGCGTCTGCCACCAGCACGATACGACCACTACCCCACTGCCTCCCCACGATGGAGGGGCGATCCGCCCGTGCGGTGCGTACCATGAGCAGTTGTTCCACGTTCTCCGGAAGATCCGGCCGCTCCCTGTCCGCGGGCACGAGCCAGCGCTCCAGGGGGCCGCGGTAGGTGAGCGCATCGGGAGTTTCGGGTCCCTCCACGGCCTCGCCGGAGGAGGCGAGACCCGGTGCAATGGCGACACCCAGCGAGTCGGAAAGCGGCGATCCGCGAGATGGTACCGCCAGCAGTCTCGCGCCGCGACGCACGGCATCGAGCAGCAGCGATGTCTCCCGCGCTCCCGGCCGGATGGGCGGATCGAGCAGCAGATACGTGGCGTTCGCAGGCAGCGTGTCGCGGAACGGAGTCAACCTCCGCTGCACGGGCCAGTCGAGCCGCTCGGCCGTCTGATAGAAGCCCCGCGCACCGAAAGGGCCGGCGTTGTACGTCGTGAGGTTCAGCTCTCCGTAGCCATACTCCACCTCCGGCGCCAGGATCAGTGCTACTGCGATGATGACGCCGACGGCGAGCCAGAATCGCAGCAACCGGCTCGGGCGTGCGCCGCTCACGGACCGCTCTCCCGGGCAGGCTGCACGATCGGAAGGGCGAGGGCGAGCAGCCGCTCGTACCGCTCCCGGTCGCACTCGTCGAGTCCATATATCACCAGCTCGTACGTGCGCGAGAACTCACGAAAGCGGGCGAACAGCGCCGGCGTACGGCGGCGTAACTCCCGCACGTAGTCGCCGATCGTCTTGGAGTGGTGCAGCCTGACGTGCCCGCGCTGGGAAACCGTAACCAGCAGCGCTGCATAGAGAGTGTGCGCCGCATCGGTGAACAGCCCTCTCGAGGCGAGCTCCTCGGCGGAACGAAGAGTCGCAACGGCATCGCGCCCCCCCCACCGCTGCTCCCGCTCGACCCGGCGACGGGCGTCGCGCCGCCGCCACCACAGCACCGTGATCCAGACAGCGAGCGCGACGAGCACGACGAGCAGCATGACGAGCATCGTCCTGCCCAAACCCGTGGGCGGCACCACCGATTCCAGCGCCTGGACTATGCGAGCCACGAAGCGCGAGAAAAGATCGGTGGCGAATCCCCACACCCGTTCCCAGATGGAGAACCGATTGTACTCCGCGGACCGGTAGACCTGGCGAGCGGTTTCCCGGATCGTTTCGTCGGCTGTATACTGGCTGGTCGTCAGCACGCGGGGTCAGCGGGTAGGCAGAGGGATGACGGGGCGGAATCTAGGCCGCGAGGCCGTCTCCGTCAGCACCCTGGTATTGCTCACCGCGGCAGGCGATCGTTCATGCATGCAGGATGGGCTGCCGATCGGTCGGCCCCCTCACTATGGCAGGAGTACCGCATGAGAGTTCCTTCGCGCCCCCTGTTGCCTGTCGCCATGGCATTGCTGGCTCTGCTCGCGCCGCCCCTGTCTGCGCAGCGCGGGGATATGGCCTACGCACCCGGCACGTCGCAGTACCGCGTTATCTCACAGCTCAACCAGACGAGCGAGATGATGGGTGAGGCGCAGGAGCGGCAGGTGACGACCATGCAGTTCGTGACGGTGGAAATCCAGCGCGGCTCGCCTGACACTTTGCGCGTCCACATCAGGATCGACTCGGCCCGCGTGGAGCCGGCCCTCCCGTCCGGGGTCGAACGCCTGGTGGGAGTACGGCTGAGCGGTACGATGTCGCCACGCGGCCGCATCTACGACCTGCAGCCGCCGGCAGAGCTCAGCGACGACGCGGAGGCCCAGTCCATCGTGCTGTCGATGCGTCATTTTCTCGTCGGGCTACCGCCGAGCACGCGCTCCGGTGCGGCCTGGACGGACACCACCGACAGTGCCGTGGAAACGACCGATCTGGACATGGTGCGCCGCGTGATCGCGCGCTCCACGCTCGCTGGCGATACGAGCTTCGCGGGACAGCGCGCGCAGCGGATTCAGCAGAGCGTGGATGTCAGCATATCGGGTACGGCGAGCGGACAGGGTCAGACCGTGCTGATATCCGGCGTCGGAACGGGCGCCGCCACGTACTTCGTGACTTCCTCCGGCATCTACCTGGGCTCACGCAGCGAGCAGGAAACTACTATGGAGTTCAGCTTCGGGGAGATGAAGATGCCGCTAAAGCAAACGATGACGGCAATGGTAGAGAGGGTGAGCCGGTAGCGGGGTGCGTTCAAGGAGCCCGTCCCCTTGAACGGCGGCTGTGGCCGGGGCCCCTCAGAACCTTCCCTCCACTCCGGTGATCACCCGGTGCGTATCCCGGGCGATCAGCAGCTCCTCGTCGGTTGGGATCACCCACAACTCGGCGCGCGCGCCGGGAGCATCGATGCGGGATTCCTGCCCACCGATGGCGGCGGCATTTGCGGCGGCATCGAGCTGGATGCCGAGCCACTCCATGCCCTCGCAGATGAGGGCGCGGATGGCGGGAGAGTTCTCGCCGATACCGCCGGCGAAGACGATAGCATCCGCGCCGCCGAGGGCCGCCAGATAGGCGCCCAAATACTTGCGCACCCGGTAACAGAAGATCTCGATGGCGAGCCGTGCCCGCCTGTCGTCATGCTCGTCAGCCTCAGCAAGCAGCTCGCGCATGTCGCTTGTGAGCCCTGAGAGTCCCAGCAGTCCCGACTGCTTGTTCAGCATCCCCTCGATCTCGTGCAGGGAGAGCCCTTCCTTGGCCGCCAGATAGTCGAGGATGGCGGGGTCGAGATCCCCGGAGCGCGTTCCCATGACCAGCCCTTCCAGCGGCGTGAAGCCCATTGAAGTGTCCACGGAGTCTCCGCCGGCAATGGCGCAGGCCGAGCACCCGTTGCCGAGATGCAACGTGATGATGCGCGTCGCGTCGCGCGCGCCTCCTGTGAGTTGCCGGTACCGGTGCGCCACGTAGCGGTGCGACGTGCCGTGAAAGCCGTAGCGACGTACGCGATGCCGGCGGTAGAAACTGTACGGAATGGCGTACAGGTAGGCCCGTTCGGGAAGCGTCTGATGGAAGGCGGTGTCGAATACCGCCACCTGCGGTATGGCGGCGCCGAGCACCGAGCTTACCGCGTGGATCCCCTTCAGGTTGTGCGGATTGTGCAGAGGTGCCAGCTCGATCGTCTCCTCGATGCCGCGCAGCACGTCGTCGGTGATCCGGACCGACCGCTGGAATCGCTCGCCGCCATGAACCACGCGGTGGCCGGCGGCGCCGATCTCGGCCACGCTGCCAACCGGGACGGGTGATCCCGACTCCGACATCCAGGCCACGATGTACTCGATGGCGGCGCGGTGATCGCGCAGCTGCGCCGTCCCGTGCAGCGGTACGCCATCGGCACCGCGAAAGATGAAGACCGCCTCTCCACCGACACGCTCCACCTGCCCGCGCGCGAGTCGTACATCCTCGTTTGCCGCCATCCGCTCGGCGTCGGTGTGCACGAGCTGGAACTTGAGCGTCGACGATCCAACGTTGAGGACGAGGATGTACACGCGAATGCCTCTGGTGCCGGTTCGGGAGCTCGGACGCGACAGAGAGTAGCAGTATGCGCTGGCCCTCACCAGATCACGTTCCCGGTTTCCAGGTACGCTGCGCGCGGACAGGACGCTGCGCGGAATTGTGCGCGCCGGAGCGCGCGCAGGGCATGCTCCATGCGGCCTCTCGATGGGTTCGAGATCCCCCGGCGTGGGATTGCACCGTGAATTCAGCGGGGAGGCAACGAGTATGGCGGAAAACAGGGAACGGAAGGCGACGCGCCGCGGGCGCGAGGAGGAGGGAGGAGCCCACGCGCATGGCGGTGGCGCTCGGCAGCGTCCCGAAACCGAGCCGGAGGCGCGCCAGCGTGACGACGTGCGCCTGACCGGCGGCCAGGAGCGCGGTAGCTTCTTCGGACGCGCACAGCAGCGGCAGACACGTGGGCGCGGGGGCCAGGGGTTGTCTGGCTCATCGCGGCACTGGGGAGACGTGGACGAGTATGGCCGCATGAGCGGGCGCGGCGGTGGCTACCGCGGCGGTTCCCGCGACTGGGGTGAGGAGCAGCCCGAGTTCGGGAGCGAACGCGGCGAGTACGGCGGTCGCGAGCATGTCGGTCGCGAGCGTGGAGGTCGCGAGCATGGCGGTCGCGAGTCTGGCAGGGACACCAGCCGCGAGTACCGCGGGCGTTCCGAGCGCTCGTATGGCGGCGCCCGCTCGATGGGCGACCCGGAAGAACGTGGTTACGAGGGCGGCCACCGCGAGACATCCATGGGGGGCCGGGCCGACTACGCCGACTACAGCAACGAGCCGGGCTGGGAGCGCAGCTACGGCAGCGGGTTCGGACGCCAGGAGGAGCGCGGTCGTGGCAGTGCTACGGAAGGACGGCGGAGCAGATGGCAGCGCGAGCCGCTGACGGCGCGCGAGATCATGACCAAGGACGTACGCTCGGCCACACCCGAAACGAGTATCCGCGATGTTGCCGGCATCATGCGCGACGAGAACACCGGCATCGTCCCTGTAGTGGACGAGGAGCGCCGCCTGCTCGGCGTCATCACCGACCGGGACATCGTCATGCGCTCAGTGCCGGAGGGAAAGGACCCGACGCGGCTGCGCGCCACAGAGCTGATGACGGATGACGTCGAGTGCGCCACCCCGAACGAGTCGGTGTACGACGTCATCCGGATGATGGGCGACAATCAGGTGCGGCGCGTGCCCGTGGTGGACAACAGCGACCGGCTTGTGGGAATCATTTCCATGGCCGACCTCGCGACGCGGGCGGATTACGATGAGGCGCTCCAAGAGGCGCTCGAGGAGATCTCGTCGAAGCGCTCGTTCTGGAGTCGGCTGTTCAGCTGAGCCTCTCCGGCGGGCGGAGGTGTGCGCACCTTCGTCCGCCGCGGCTCATCACTCCTCGGCCGCGGGCCGTCCGCGGGAGCGTTTCTGCTCCGAGCGCCGGCGCTTCTCGGCAAGCCGGCGCTCCCGGGAGGCCGCCGTGGGTCGCGTGGGCACGCGGCGGCGCCGCACCACCAGCGCTCCGCGGACGAGCTTCACCAGGCGATCCTCCGCCGCCTCGCGGTTCAGGAGCTGACTTCTGTGCGTGTCGGCCACGACGCGCAGGCACCCGCTCGCGTCCAGACGTTTAGCGAGGCGCGTCTCGATGAGCTGACGCTGCGCTTCGGTGAGAGCGGCGCTTTCCCGCACGCACCAGGTCAACTCCACCCGCGTAGCCGAGGTATTCACGTGCTGTCCGCCGGGGCCGCCGGATCGGGTTGCACGGAAGCGCAGCTCGGCAAAGGGGATCACCACTCCCCGGCGCACCACCAGACCATCGCTCACGGCTGCACCATCTCCTCCGCTTCAGCGCCGTAACCCGTTGCCTCCACTGCTCGTCCAGATATAGCGCAGCCGAACGTACACGCCAAGCCTTCGGCGGCGCAGCGGCGCGGCACGCGCGCCCTGTGCTCCTTTCATCAGACCTGGATGTATCAACCGCAAAGCATCCTTCGCTGGATCTACATCGGCCGCATCTCGCTGGCCGCCGCCATCTTTGTGGCGGCGGTGTTCGCATGGCGGGAGGCGGATGTAACGGATACGCTCGTCGCCTCGCTCGCCCTGGTTGGCACGCTCGTTTTCACCGCCGGCTCGGCCTGGTGGACGACGCTCCGCCGCCGCGCCGCCACGCGCACGTTCTGCTATTTTCAGCACGTCTTCGACCTCGCGCTCGTCACGACGGTGGTGCATCTCACCGGTGGCGCCGCATCGCAGTTCGCCGCCCTGTACATCCTCGTCATCGCCAGCGCATCGCTGCTGCTGCCGGCGAGCGGCGGGCTGCTGGTGGCGACGCTCGGCAACGTGCTCTACTACGCCGACGTGCTCTGGAGCCGCACAACCGATGTGGACGTCGGCGTCATCCTTCAGCTGGTCGTGTTCGCCATCGCCGCAATCGGTACCGGCTATCTGGGTGCCCGCCTGCGCGAAGCGGGCGCGAACACCGAAGAGCTGGAAGCACAGCTCGAGCAGACGCGGCTTCACGCCGAGGACGTGCTGCGCAACATTCGCAGCGGCATCATCACGGTGGACTCTCGCGGGCGGTTGCTGCACGCCAACCTGGCGGCGGGCGCAATGCTCGGCTTCGATGCCGACGGCGTGCTGGGGCGATCGGCATTCCCGCTGCTGGAGCCCGTCGCACCGGGTCTGTCGCAGGCGCTGCGACAGGCGGTCGCGGACGGCATCCGCACGACCAGGGGCGAAGCGGTGCTCACGCGCGATGGCCGCACCGTTCCGATCGGACTCTCCACGACCATTACCGAGGCGGAGCCTTCGTCGGGTGGAGGCGGCGGCGGAGGCACCGTCACGACGGTGATCTTTCAGGACATCAGCGACAACAAGCGGCTGGAGGAGCTGAGGCTGCGCGCCGAACGCCTGGAAGCCGTCACCGAGCTGAGCGCGTCGCTGGCGCACGAGATCAAGAATCCGCTCGCATCCATACGAAGCGCGGTGGAGCAGCTTGGCCGATCGCCGCGGGCAACAAGCGACGAGCGGACGCTTGCCTCACTGATCGTGCGAGAGTCCGATCGACTGTCGCGACTGCTCTCCGACTTCCTGGACTTCGCCCGCGTTCGCGTCACGCGCGTGGTGCTCGTCGATCTGGGCGCGGTGGCGCGCTCGGCCGTCGCGCTGGCGGCCGCGCACCCCGATCGTCGCGAGCAAGTGCAGATCAAATGCGACGAAGCTCCCAGCGGGAGAGCGCTGCTGGTCGAAGGCGACGAGGACCTGCTTCACCGAGCGGTGTTCAACATGGTGCTGAACGCCGTGCAGGCCTCGCCCAACGGCGGCCAGGTGCGTGTCGAGGTCGGCCGCGTGGGGCCAGCCAATCTTCCGCGCGGCGTCGCGTTGGGCGGCGATGCGATCACGCTGGTGGTGGCCGACCAGGGAGGTGGCATTCCGTCCGACGTTCGCGAACGCATGTTCGATCCGTTCTTTACGACCAAAAAGGGAGGGAGCGGCCTTGGCCTTCCGGTGGTGCACCGCGCCATCGAAGCTCATCGCGGCCTTGTGTTCGTCGACAGCTCTGCCTCGGGAACGCAGTTCACCGTTCTCCTCCCTGCCGCCATGCCCGCCGCCGCGGAGGCCGCATGAGCGCCGCCGTGAATGGGGGCGGGGGAGGCGGGCCAAGCGTTCTTATCGTGGACGACGAGAGCGGCATTCTCGAGACGCTGGAGATCCTGTTGCGGAATGCTGGCTTCACGCCGCACACCGCCCACGGCGGTAAGCAGGGGATCGAACGGCTCTCGGCAATGGCGCCGGACATAGTGCTCACCGACGTTAGAATGCCGGGCGTGGGTGGGCTGGACATCCTGGCTGCCGCGCACGCCCACGATCCCGACCTGCCGGTGCTGCTGATGACCGCCCAGGCCGACCTCCGTTCGGCCATTCAGGCGGTGAACCAGGGCGCGTACCATTACATCCAGAAGCCCTTTGGCAACGATGACCTCGTCGCCATCCTGCGCCGCGCCGTGGAGCACCGGCAGCTTCGCGTCGAGAACCGTTCGCTCAAGCAGGAGATACGGCGCCGCGACCGGGACAATGGTTTCCAGCCGGTGGGTCGCAGCCGGTCGTGGCTCAACGTGTTGCGCCTGGCGGAGACCGTTGCGCCCACCGAGTCCACCGTGCTCATCCAGGGGGAGTCCGGCACGGGGAAGGAAGTCGTTGCACGCTACATCCACGAGCGCTCCGGCCGCTCCGAAGGCGCGTTTTTCTCACTCAACTGCGGGGCGCTGCCGGAGAGTCTGCTGGAGAGTGAGCTCTTCGGCCACGTGAAGGGATCCTTTACGGGCGCGGTTCGCGACAAGGTGGGGCTGTTCGCCGCCGCTGCCAAGGGCAGCTTCTTCCTCGACGAGATCGGCGAGACCACTCCGTCCACACAGGTGAAGCTGCTTCGCGTGCTCCAGCAACGTGAGATCATTCCGGTAGGTGCAACGGAGGCGATCCCGACCGACACGCGAGTGATCGCCGCGACCAACCGCGATCTGGAGGAGGAGATCAAGCGAGGCAGCTTTCGCAGCGATCTCTTCTACCGGCTCAACGTCTTCGCGCTGCATCTCCCGCCGCTGCGCGAGCGCACCGATGACATCCCGCTGCTGGCGGATTCATTTCTGCACCGGGCGGCGGCACAGCGGGGAGAGGCGCCGAAGCGCCTGTCCGAGCAGGCGCTGGAGGCGATGATGTGCTATCCATGGCCGGGCAACGTGCGGGAGCTGGAGAACGCGCTGGAGCGCGCCGTCATTCTTACCGCCGGCGATCTGATAGACGATTCCGCGCTCCCCGAGCGCCTCACGCAACGGCGCGTCGAACCGCTGGTGACCGAGCGCGTGCCGGCCAACCCGACGCTCGAAGCGGTGGAGCGCGCCTACATCCTGTGGGTACTTCAATCCATGGGCGGCAACAAGAGCCGGGCGGCGGAGGCGTTGGCCATCGATCCCTCAACGCTGTACAGGAAGCTCTCACGCTATGGGGTGGAGGAATGAGCGGCTCCACGCAAGGGCGAGAGATCGGAGCCGAGCGACGCCCGTACGCTTCGGAAGACGAGCGCGGAAGTGAAAGCAGCGCGGCGATGCGCACTCCGGGCCAGCTGCCGGCGCGGATCACCATTCGCGAGCGGCTGAATCGTCCCGTATCGCTGCGCGTCGAGATGCTGCTCAGCCTCGCCGTCATCGGCACCGCGGCGCTGATGATCGCCGTCATCAACGTGCTCCTCTTCGACGATCTCGTAGCGAATCCCAACGGCGCCTTGTACCTCAGTCTTCTGATCCTGGCCGATGTCGCCGTGTTCGTGATCTTCGGTGCGTCCAAGCTGGGATCGTTGGTGGTGAAGCCGCTGGAGGACGTGGTCCAGGCGGCGCAGGCGATAGCCTCGGGGGATCTCACGCGGCGGGTACCACCCGGAAACAGCTCCGAGTTCGTGACGCTGGCCGGGGCGATCAATCACATGACGGTCCGCTTGCTCGAGGAGCAGGCGCACGTGGCTCGCATGGAGAAAATGGCCGGTGTTGGGCGCCTTGCCGCAGGTGTCGCCCACGAGATCGGCAACCCGCTGGGTGCGATCACCGGTTACACGCATCTGCTCCGCAGGGCCACTCCCGACGCACCGGTGCTGCGCGACGCACTGGATGGGCTGGAGCGCGAGGCGCAGCGGATCGACCGGATCATTCGCGGCATGCTCGATTACGCCAGGCCGCGGCAGAGGGCGATGACCTCCATCGACCTCAATGGCTGCGTGCGCCGCGTGGTCAACATGCTGGGCGATCAGGGAGCGCTGCGCGCGGTTGACGTGCAGCTCTCGTTTCCGCGCTCCCTCCCCACGCTCTCCGGGGATCGCCACGAGCTGGAACAGGTATTCGTCAATCTTCTGCTGAACGCCGTGGATGCGCTTGATGGTACTGGGCGAGTGTCGGTGGTCGCGCGCCACGTCCCGTTCGACGAGTTCGCGCGCGGCGAGGGTCTTCGTCGCACCGGCGACCCCGCGGAGCTGACGATGACGCGCGAGCCCAATGCCCGGCTGCGCACCTGGCTGAACCACTCCGGGGAGCCGGGCGAGGTGCTCCAGGTAGTGGTGGCCGACAGCGGTCCCGGCATTCCGCCCACCGACTCTGAACGGATCTTCGATCCCTTCTTCTCTACCAAGGACCCGGGGCGGGGCACGGGACTCGGCCTCGCGATCGTGTCGCGCATCGTGGAGAACATGGGGGGCGCGGTGTGGGTGCGCCCGGCTCGTGAGGGCGGCGCGGCGTTCGTGATACTCTTCGCGTTGCAGGACAACGCCCAGCGTCGCGGCCGCGAGGTCTGATCGGGTGCGAATCCTGGTTGTCGATGACGAACCGGCGCTGCGTCAGACGCTGTCGGTGATCCTGGCCGACGAGGGGCACGCGATTCTCACGGCCTCCGATGGCGAGGAGGCGCTGGCGCGTCTCGACAAGGAGAAGGTGGATCTCATCCTTACCGACCTCCGCATGCCGCGCCTCGGCGGCCTGGAACTGATTCGCCGCCACGAGTCCGCCGGCGGACGCGCGCTCGTGATCGCGATGAGCGCCTACGGCGACTCCGACACGGCCATCGAAGCGATGAGGCTCGGCGCCTACGACTACATCCAGAAACCGTTCCGCGCCGACGAGGTCGCGCTGGTGGTTCGCAAGGCGGAAGAGCGCGAGAAGCTGCGCGAACGGGTGCTCGCACTGGAGGACGAGCTCTCCGCAACGAAGGCCGCCGAAGGCATCGTCGCGCGGAGCGCGGTCATGCTGGCGGTGGTGAGCGCAGCCCGGAAGGTCGCGCCGCACCCATCCACCGTGCTCGTCACCGGCGAGAGTGGCACGGGCAAGGAGCTGGTGGCGCGGCTGATTCATCGCGCCAGTCCTCGTGCCGGCGGACCGTTCGTGGCGGTAAACTGCGGTGCCATTCCGGAGGCACTGCTGGAGAGCGAGCTGTTCGGCCACACCAAGGGGGCGTTCACGGGCGCCACGGGGGAGAAGCCCGGACTTTTCGAGGAGGCCGACGGCGGCACGCTGCTGCTCGACGAGATCGGCGAGCTGCCGGTGTCGCTTCAGGTCAAGCTGCTGCGCGTGCTCCAGGAGGGAGAAGTCCGGCGAGTGGGGGCCAACACGTCGCGCACGGTGCAGGTGCGGGTGATCGCTGCCACCAATCGCGATCTTCTCGCGGACATCTCCACCGGACGCTTCCGCAGCGATCTGTACTACCGCGTCAACGTCGTATCAGTCCATGTACCGCCCTTGCGCGAGCGCGTTGAGGATGTGCCCGAACTCGCCCGACATTTCGTCGAGCTGCACGGCCGCCGTCTGGGCGTGAGCGGGTCGCTGGTTTCGGCGGACGCGATGCGGCTGCTGACCGACTACTCGTGGCCCGGCAACGTGCGCGAGCTGGAGAACGCGATCGAGCGGGCGCTGGTGCTCGCGACAGGTGCCGCGATCGAGCCGGAGCATCTTCCCGACACCGTGCTCGCTCGCGCGCCCCTGCTGGCGCCCGACGAGGATCTGTCCGTCAAGCGGCGAACGGCGGCGCTCGAGCGCCTGCTCATCCAGCGCGCGCTCGAGCGCACACGCGGCAATCGTACGCGCGCGGCCGAGCTTCTCGACCTCTCCCACCGCGCGCTGCTCTACAAGATCCGGGAGTACGGCCTCTCCTAGAAACGGCCGGCCGCAGTCAGGCGTCCATGTAAATAGTTGCGGATTCGCAACTCTTTGCGCACCCAGGCCGCCGACGATGTGGCGTAACTACTTGCACGATAACGGTATGATCTGCGGCACGGGGCGCGCATGGGCATGCTCCCGTTCGACAACCGAGGACATGGAGAACATGAGAGCGAACAGGCGCGGGTTCACGGTCACGGAGCTGCTGACAATCGTGGCGATCCTCGGGATCGTTGCGGCGATCGCGCTCCCGAAGACCGGACGGATCTTCGAGGGGATGAGCGTGCGCTCGGCCAGGCATGACGTGGCGTCGCATTTGGCGATGGCCCGTGCGCTCGCAATCCAGAATGGTGCGTCCACGACCTTCGAGCGCAGCGGGAACAGCATCCGCGTCACGCTCGACGTTCCCGGCGCACCTACCATGAACGTGATGGCGTGGAAGAACCTCGCTGACGAATACGGTGTCCGGCTCGAGGGCGTCGCGACGGTGCGCTACAACGCGCGTGGCTTCGCTTACGGCCTGACCGACAATCCGAGCGTTATTCGTATGTACCGCGGCGAAAGCAGGGACTCGGTCTGCATGATGGGCCGCGGCCAGGTCATGAGCTCGGGGTGCACGCTATGAGAACTTCATTCAGGCGGCTACAGGGCGCACCGCGCCGCCGGGCGCGCAAGGGATTCACGATCATCGAGATCATCATCGCCATCGTGATCATGGTGGTCGGTGTGCTCGGCCTTGCCTCCACGGCAGCCGTAGTCGCACGGCTCATCGGCGGCGGCGCTCAGCTCACACTCGCGGCCAACGTCGCACAGTCGCGCTTCGAGATCCTGCGCAGCACGCCGTGCGGCAACATCGCCAACGGCTCCGCCGACACCGGCCGAGGCGTCACGGAGCAGTGGCGCGTCACGCAGGTAGGAAACGGTCTGTTCGAGGTCGATGTTGCCGTTCAATACACCACGACCAGCGGCCCGAGGACGCCGCAGGCCTACCGGAGTCACGTCTCGTGCCGCCAGTAATCGCTTGCCGGGCGCGCGATGTTCGCCGCGCCGGCTTCACGCTCGCCGAACTGCTCATCTCGCTGGTGCTGCTTACGATCGTGGGCACGGCGGTAGTCGGCCTCATAATTCGCCAGCAGCGCTTCTACGTCGGTACGGCGCAGATCATCCAGACTCGCGGGAGCGTAAGGCAAATGGCAGATCTGCTCCCCACCGAAATGCGGAGCCTCTCGCCGCAAGCCGGTGACATCGAGAGCATGGACATCGCGAGCATCAAGTTCCGGTCGATCCGGGGCGCCTCGGTAATCTGCAACCTCATGAGCAGCACGCAGATCGTGGTGCCACCGGTGAATCTGAGCCGGCTCAACGCGCTCACCGCCTGGGCGACAACGCCAGTTCCGGGCGATTCGGTCATGGTGTTCGACGAGCAGGCTAACCCAAGGGCGTGGCGCTACCGCCGCATCGTGGAAGTTGGAACGGGCCTCTGTCTGGCCACACTGAACTTCGGCGCCAGCGCGGCCGAGAACGCCGCGGGAACGCTGCTCACGCTGGACGAAGCGCTGCCCGTCACCATGATCAACGGCGCCCCCATTCGCTTTTTCCGTCAGGGGAGCTACGAGCTTTACGAGGCGTCCGGCGGCGAGTGGTATTTGGGCTATCGGGACTGTCTCCCCTTCCGCACGCCGCAGTGCGACGCGATCCAGCCCGTGACTGGGCCGTATCTGCCACGTGCCGACGCGGCCACGGGAGGGCTGGTGCTGCGCTACTTCGACCTGGCGGGGAACGCAACCAACAATCCCGAGGACGTCGCGCGTATCGAGGTGGTAGCCCGCGCGGCAAGCAGCCGGCCGGTGCGCATGTTCCACGGCGGCGGCCAGACGTACCGTGACTCGATTGCTTTCACCATCAGCGTACGCAACTGACAAATGTCATCGGAGACAATCATGCGTCACCATCAGGGGGACCGCAGGGGCTTCGCTCTGGCGCTTGCGCTCGTGGCGATCGTCGTCATTGGCGCGATTATCGGCGGCGTCTTCTTCGCGTCCACGCAGGAGTACCGCATCGGACGCAACACACTCATGCAGACCCGGGCGCTCACGTCGGCCGAGTACGGGCTGCATTACATAATGCGGCCCGGCATCTGGAACCCGGACTGGAGCACCACCCAGCCCGTGGGCGGCAACCCCATCATCGTGCCGTTCTCGCTGGATGGCGGCCTATCGGTGGACACTCTGCGCATGACCCGGCTGAACACGAACAGCTATCTGGTGGTCTCCGAGGGGAAGGCCGGGGGGGCGGCGATGCTCGCGCGACGCCGGATCGGCGCGGCCGTAGTGATCACCCCGCTCCAGATCAACATCCTCGGAGCGCTCACTACGCGAGGCAGCACGCGCATCGGTGGCTCCTCCTACATCGACGGCACCGACCATACCGAGCCGGGGTGGGGCTGTCCGGCCCCTGAGGCCGCGCTGCCCGGCATTGCCATCCCCGATCCGGACTTAATGATCGTCACCAGCGGGTGCCCCAACCTCAACTGCGTCGAGGGCGATCCGAAGATCCTCCCGAGCGCTGAAGCGGCGGAGGACTCCACGTACTTCAAATACGGTGAGGTCGAATGGGCCGATCTCGTGGCGATGGCAACGAAACGCATCGCGGCGGGCGTGACGCTCAATGGCATTGGGCCCACCCTGGACACTGACGGCTCGTGCAAGAAGAGCGACCTGCTCAACTGGGGCGACCCCCTCAGGCTCACCACGTGCGGGAACTACTTCCCCATCATCTACGCCGAGGGGAACCTCAAGATCCTCACCGGCATGGGGCAGGGCATCCTTTTGGTGGAGGGCGATCTTGACGTGCAGGGCGGCTTCCAGTTCTACGGACCGGTCATCGTGAGGGGCAAGCTCGTCACCCAGGGTACGGGTGGCCATTTCATCGGTGGTGTGCTCGCCTCCAACGTGGATCTTGATCAGAACACGGCACTCGGCAACGCCGTCATCAACTACTCGAGCTGCGTGCTCGCGCAGGCCACGCTCGCTGCCGCAGTCCCGAAGTTTGCGAACGGAAACGCCTGGATCGAAATGTACTGATGTAATTGGGGCTTCGAGGCCCCCTGGGTCGGCAGAACGATGATGCTCCGACGGCGCGCCCGGCTCACCTTGGGCGCGCCGTC
>CAZWSO010000038.1:0-19308 GCA_964636485.1 uncultured Gemmatimonadaceae bacterium | reverse complement strand
GGAGCGACAATCCGACGATCTTCTTCGAGCACCGCTATCTGGTGGATGCGCCGGCGGCTCGGCGGCCGTATCCGGGCGACGACTTCATCGTGCCGCTGGGCAAGGCACGCGTAGTGCGCGAGGGCACGGAGCTCACAGTCGTGACCTGGGGCGCGATGGTGGAGCGGTGCGAGCAGGCGGCAGAACAGACCGGCGCGTCGGTGGAGATCATCGATCTTCGGACCGTGGCGCCGTGGGACCGCGAGGCGGTGCTGCGCTCGGTCGAGAAGACGAGTCGCTGCGTCATCGTACACGAGGATACGATGACAGCCGGCTTCGGCGCCGAGATCGCGGCCGTGCTCACGCAGGAGGCGTTTTTCTACCTCGACGCGCCGGTGCGGCGCGTGGCGATCCCCGATGTGCCCACGCCCTACAATCCCCAGCTGATGGATGCCGTGGTGCCCCGGACGGACGAGATAGCGGCGGCCATGCGGGAGACGCTGGCGGTCTGAGCGAACGCCATGAGCTCACATCGTGATGCCGGTGAATCCTACGCCGCTGCCAATTCCGATGTGCAATGCGCGCACCGGGTCGCCTGCAGCGGCACCTTGAACAGGCAGTGCGGACATTCGCGCTCCGTCGGTGCGTCCGGTGCAGTTTCCTGCTTCTCACGAAGGCGCATGTACGACTTTACCAGCAGAAAAACCGCGAACGCGACGATGAGGAACGAGATGATGCTGTTGATGAACAGCCCGTAGTTAAGTGTCGGTGCCCCCGCTGCAGCCGCGGCCTCGCGCGACTCGAACTGCTCAGGACCCAGATTCACATACAACTCGGTGAAGTCCACGCCCCCGGTGATCAGTCCGATGGGCGGCATGAGTACGTCGTTCACGAAGGAATTGACCACTGACGTGAATGCCGCGCCGATGACGATGCCAACGGCAAGATCGAACACGCTGCCGCGCGCGATGAACGTCCTGAACTCGTTCCACATCCGGCTATCCCCCGTTCCATGGTAAGCACCGCTCCCGGCGGCCTCTGCATCACGGCCACTGGAAGATGTTGGACGTTGAGTTCCCGCTACGCGCGCGGAAAACATCACCCGGCTCCCGCCAGAACCGGCCGGCCGAATTCACGCTCAGGAACCGCACCTGCCAGTCGTCGAGTGAGCCGGTGGTCACGGGAACGGCGATGTCGAAGCGTATCAGCCGGCGCGACTGTGCGGGAATGGCTGCCAGCAGCGATACGCCGACACTGCCGCGCACGCTGGTCGTGAGACCGAACGGCACATCTCCACTCCACAACTTGCCCGCATCGGCAAAAACCCCGTACCCCCACGCGGCGCGCTCACCGAGCATGGAACCGCCCATCTGCCGCCGCTCGACACGCGCCACCGCCCGTCTCGCGCCGCCATCCCTGGCGCCGCGGAAGCCGCGCAGACCGCCGAGACCATCGCCAAGGGTGAGCTGCAGCGGCAGACGCTCGCGCCAGCCGCCGGACAACTCCGTCGTCACCTCCCAGGTGCGCTCCAGCGTAGGCTTGTAGTACCAGGAGATTCGGGCGCTGCCGATGATGCCGTCCCAACGATCGGCGTCGAAATCTCTCCGTCCTTCGATCTGGCCGCTTCCCATCAGGAACCGCGTCGCCGATCCGCGGCCGCCGTAAAGGTCGAGCAAAACGAACTGGTCGCGGTCGGTCGCCTCGAACCAGGACACGCTGCGCCCGATCTGAAATCCCGCCTGTATTCCGGAAGCGAGATCCTGCTCGGCGGCGAGCGTCGAGACGCCGACAGCCGGAACGAACCGCAGCGCGCGCATACCGAGTACGGCTGCGACGCGCGTACTCGAGAACGCCGGATACCGGTCGCCGATCACGTCTGGGTCCACGCTCACCAGTCCGGTGTCGGTAACGATCACGGGCGTGGCATCGCGACTGAACCGCTCGCGGGTGAGCAGGGCTCCACCGAAGAATCCCAGCCCACGGCCGCCGATGCGGCCTACGCCTCCGGCGTTCCAGAAGGTATGGTCGGCGACCACGGCAACCGGAAAGCGGTCGTCGCGCTGGCGGAAGGGCTCGTAGTTCCGCTCGTCGCGTAACCCCGCGTGCCATGCGAAGCGTTGCAGGTTTGTGAGGAACTCGTGCCCGATGGCCAGATCGATCGTGTATCCGAGCGGCTCGCGCTCGGCCGCGGCACGCACGCGCCACGGCCGGCTGAACAGGGGCGTTTGCTCTACGCGGACGCCCAGCCCCGTCCGGTAAGGTTCACCGTCACGCCACGACAGCGCCGCGAGCAGGCCGCGTCCCCCGTAGTTGCTCGTGCCGAGCGTGAGCGCGGAGAGGCCGCCGCTGAAATCGCCGCCAGCGACGATCGGAAGCTCGTCGGTAGTCGCGACCAGGAGGCGCACGGTGTTGCCGGTGTCGGCAATAGCGTGCACTCTCGCGCTCGCCAGGAAGCGCTGTCGCCGCAGGATCCGCGCGGACTCGGAGCGACGCACGTCGCTGCACTCGTCCCCCACATCGAGTAGCAGGAACGCACGCACTACCGCCGGACGCGTCGTCTCGTAGCGAAGAACGGCCGACGCCAGCCCGCGGATGAAGGCGGGCGCCGCCTCGGTCGACACGTCGATCTCGGTTACGATGCGTCCTTCGCAGGATTCGAGCGGCACTCCGGGCTCCTGCGCGTGACCCGAGGCGGCGGCCATCGGTACGACAAGGACGGCGGCTAAGCACGCCCGAGAACGAACGCGATCTGTCCGCATTCAACGACCTCCTGAGAGTGCGCTCACCCCTGGCGATCCGCCCGGAGGTTCCGGGTCAGATCGCTTTGAACTGCTCGAAAGGCTGCTGGCAGGCCTGACAGAACAAGATCGACTTGCAAGCCGTCGACCCGAATTCGCTCCTGAGCTCGGTGCGCTCCGATCCGCAGTACGGGCATTCGACGGTTTCCGAACGCATCGTCAATGTGACGAACTCCACTCCGGGGGCTTTGCCCGGCGGCGCGATCCCGTACGCGCGAAGTTTCTCCTTCGCCGCGTCGCTCATCCAGTCCGTTGTCCACGCCGGGGAGTAGACGGTGCGCACGGATACCGGTGCATCGGTGCGAGCCTCCAGCGCGCTCACGATGTCCTCCTCGATCGCGCGCATGGCGGGGCAGCCGGAATAGGTTGGTGTCACCGTAACGGTCACAGCGGCATCGGTGACTTCCACATCCCTAATGATTCCCAGCTCGACCACGCTGAGCACCGGCACCTCGGGGTCGGGCACCTGCTCGAGCACCGCCAGCGCTTCCTCGCGCGTGAGCCCGTCATCCGTGCGCGTCACCACTGCGCCCCCGGAAATGAACGCGCGACAATCTGCATCTCGGCCAGGATGTGCCCAAGGTGCTCCGTATGGCGGCCGCGACGCCCGCCTGTCATCACCGGTGTCGAATCCGGCACGACCAGGGTCGCCTCGGCCATGACCCGCCGGACGGTTTCATCCCACCGTGGACCGAGGCGCTCGAGGTCGACACCGATCCCGCGCTCGGCCATCTCCCGGTCGACGTCGTCCATCTCGAACAGCTCGCCAGTGAACCGCCACAGCTCCGCTACGGCTTCCTGAGCCCTGCGGTGGCTCTCCTCGGTGCCATCTCCGAGCTTGCGCATCCACTCGGCGCTGTGCCGCACATGGTAGCGTACCTCTTTCAGCGACTTGGCGGCAATGCCGGCGAGCCGCTCCAGCGCGCTCTGCTGCAGGCCCTCGAGCGTATGAAAAGCATAGACATCGAAGAGAAACTGGCGCGCGATGGTGAAGCCGAAATCACCGCGCGGCAGCTCCACTATCTGCGGATTGCGAAAGTCGATGGCTTCACGAAAGTATGCGAGCGCATCGGCGTCGCGACCCTTACCTTCGACGGCTCCGGCGAGATCGAGGAGCGCGTTGGCCTGCCCGATGAGGTCGAGCGCGACGTTCGTGAGTGCGATGTCCTCCTCCAGTATCGGGCCGTGACCGCACCACTCCGACAGACGGTGCCCGAGCACGAGCCGCTCGTCTCCCAGGCGCAGGAGATACTCGAATACCCGCGCATCCCCCACCGGCAGCTCCTCCGTCATGGTCGGCACTCTCCCGTCTCAGACACGCACGCCACGCGGCACCTTGTAGAACTGCGGGTGCCGGTAGACCTTGTCCTCCCCCGGGTCGAACAGCGGTCCCGCATCACTCGGCGCCGATGCCGTGATCTCCGCCGATGGCACGACCCAGATGCTCGCTACATCACCGCGCCGCGCGTACACGTCGCGCGCGTTCTGGAGCGCCATCTCCGCGTCTACCGCGTGGACGGAGCCCGCGTGCTCGTGCGGCGAGCCGTCCTTGGGCTGAACGAAAACTTCCCAGAGGGGCCACTGGGAATCTGTCGCAGGCATGTCGCGCATGGGAGTCAGAGGGGCCGGGCGCCAGGGTTTCTCACGCCGCCTCAGCCCTGCCGCGCCGCTTCGCGGCGTACGCCTCGGCCGCCTTTCGAACCCATTCGCCCTCGTGGTGTGCCTTGCGGCGCGCCTCGAGACGCTCGCGGTTGCAGGGACCGTGGCCCTTCACCACGCGCCAGAACTCATCCCAGTCAATCGGGCCGAACCTCCAGTTGCCGCTATCCTCGTCATATTCCAGCACGGGATCCGGCAGCACCAAGCCGATCGCCTGCGCCTGAGCGACGGTGAG
The DNA here is from genome assembly GCA_964636485.1 of uncultured Gemmatimonadaceae bacterium. Classification (GTDB taxonomy): domain Bacteria; phylum Gemmatimonadota; class Gemmatimonadetes; order Gemmatimonadales; family Gemmatimonadaceae; genus CAYXRS01. The sequence continues at coordinate 14,637 of CAZWSO010000038.1, read as the reverse complement.
ATTTACGAAGCGCTGCCGGAGCTCATCGTTGCTCTTTCGCTTCACCCCCCAGCGCATCAGCTCCTCGCTGTTCGACGACTCGGCATCGTGCGGTCCGAACATCATCAGGGACGGCCACCACCAGCGGTCAACGGCATCCTGCGCCATACGCTTCTGCTCGGGCGTGCCGCGCGCCAGCGTCGCCATGATCTCGTAGCCCTGGCGTTTGTGAAAATTCTCCTCCTTGCAGATCCGAACCATGGCGCGCGCGTATGGTCCGTACGACGCTTTCGCGAGCATGGTCTGGTTGACGATCGCCGCGCCATCAACGAACCAGCCGATTGCCCCAATGTCGGCCCAGGTGAGTGTGGGGTAGTTGAAGATGCTGGAGTATTTGGCCTTTCCGGAGAGAAGCTGGTCGACCATCTCCTCACGATTGATGCCCAGCGTCTCCGTGCCGCAGTAGATGTACAGCCCATGACCCGCTTCGTCCTGCACTTTGGCCAGAAGTCCCATCTTGCGACGGAGATTCGGCGCACGCGTGACCCAGTTCCCCTCGGGGAGCATTCCGACGATCTCCGAGTGCGCATGCTGCGACATCATGCGAATGAGCTGCTTGCGGTAGCGCTCCGGCATCCAGTCCTTCGGCTCGATCGTCTCGCCAGCGGCGACACGAGCCTCGAACTCCGCCAGTTTCCCGGGATCGTCGTGTGTTGGGCTTCGCTGATCCATACTCCCGCTCCCGGCCGCGACGAGATCGCGCGCGAACCGTTGTGAAAGGGCGAATGTCTATATATATCAAGCACTAACAGGCACGCAAGAACCGCGCGACAGGCGCGGACTCTACCCCGTGGTACACCACAACGCCCGGTGAGGACCATTGGCTTCCGACAGCCCCAGGGCAGCAGCCGAGCAGGGACAGGCGTCCACGGAGACGGCCAGCGGCATTGCGACGATCACTTTCGCGCACCCCAAGGGCAATTCACTGCCCGGTGGGCTGTTGCGCCGGATCACGCAGGAGATCAACGAGGCAGGTGCGCGCGACGGTGTGTGTGTAATCGTGCTGAAGAGCGCCGGCACCGGACCCTTTTGTGCCGGAGCTTCGTTCGCCGAGCTTCAGGCGATAGGAAACCGGGCCACTGGACGCGAGTTCTTCATGGGCTTCGCACGGCTGATTCTGGCGATGCGCGCCTCCCCCAAGCCGATCATCGCGCGCGTGCAGGGGAAAGCCGTCGGAGGCGGCGTCGGCGTGGTGGCGGCCGCCGACTACGCGATAGCGACGAGCGCGGCCGCACTGCGCCTCAGCGAGCTGGCGGTGGGGCTGGGCCCGTTCGTTGTCGGCCCGCCGATCGAACGGAAGATCGGCGCGGGTGCTTTTGCGGCACTCGCACTGGATGCCGACTGGCGCGACGCCGCGTGGGGTGAGCGGCACGGCCTCTATGCGCAGGTGGTGGACGACACCGCCGCGCTCGACGACGCGGTCAACACTCTCGCGCGCAGGCTCGCCGGCTACAATCCGGACGCGATGTCGGCCATCAAGCGCATGGCCTGGGAAGGCACCGAACACTGGGAGCGGCTGCTGCCCGAACGCGCGGACGTGAGTGGGACGCTCGTGCTGTCGGAGTTCGCGCGGAAGGCGATCGAGGCATTCGGAGCGAAGTAGCCGGAAAAGCGTCGCATCCTCACGGCAGCTCCCTCCCGCAATGCGGGCACACGACCGTGCGGCCGTCGGCAGCTTCCCGCTCGTCGGCGCGCCCGCTCCGCCGACGCTCCAGCTCCTCCACGAAACCCGAGCCAAGAATCGCCGTCGGCAGCGCGAACAGCCCGATTCCCAGCACCGCCACGAATCCACCGAGAACACGGCCAAGCATCGTGATCGGATAGATGTCACCATAACCCACGGTCGTGAGCGTCGCCGCCGCCCACCACATCGTGGAGGGGATGCTCGAGAACGCCTCGGGCTGCGCGGATCCCTCCACGTAGTACATCAGCGACGACGTGATGACCAGCAGGATCGCCAGCACGAACGTCGTCATCACGAGCTCTTCTCGCTTGTTCGTCAGCACGGCGCGGAACAGGCCGAGCACACCTACGTATCGGCCCAGTTTGGCCAGTCTGAAAATTCTCAGCAGCCGCAGCGCGCGCATGAAGCGCAGATCGATGCCGAGGAACGGCAGGTAGAATGGGACCACGGCAAGAAGATCGATCACCGCCATCGGTGTCGCGGCGAAACGCAGCCGGCCACTCACCGGCCGCGGGAAGCGCGGGCTCTCCGGCGCTGCCCAGAGCCGTCCTGCATACTCGAGGGAGAATACGAGCACCGACGCCACCTCGAACCAGACGAAGAATCGCGGCGCCGCTGCACGAATCGGCTCGACGGTTTCCAGGATGACGGCCACCACGTTCAACGTGATCAGCGTCATGAGGAACAAATCGACGCTGCGTCCGAGGCGGTCATCGGGTCCGTGATCCTCGAGGATCTCCCAGAGCCGCCGCCGCATCGTCATCGCCTCGCGCCCCTTGCCGAGCCACGCACGGCCTCGTGCCTGATCGCATCGAGCATGTACCGCCGGATCAGTGCGCTGCCCGGCCGCACGAACAGCCAGTAGACACGAAACCGGCGTCGGCTGGCGGCGTCGCTACAGCGCACTCGCGTCTCGGTGGCCAGGGTCGAGCTTCCGGCGTCGAGCGGCTCAACGGAAAAGCTCCACGCCGCCTGGGCGGCACCGGCCGGCGGCGGCGCGGTGAAGGTTGCCGGGTCGGTTCGCATGAGTCCGCCGCCTGGTCGCCAGAACCGGCCGGTGAGTCCCAGAACGATCTCGCGCGGAGGATCGGTGCCGAGGACGGCGAATCCAAGCCGGCAGAGCGCGTCGATCGTGAGCGGTGCGCGGGCATGCCGCACACGACCTCGTCCACCCTTCCTCAAGAGCGCTGAAGGAACTGCACGCGCCAGCAGCAAAGCGCGAGCGAGAGGATTACGCGCGAGGTCGGCGGTGCTGATCGCCCGATACAATTCATCCGGCGTCGCCGAGATCGCCATGCTGTGGCGCTCTCGCACGTCGTAGTCCGGAAGAAAGCGATCGAGCAGCGATGCGCCGTCATGCGAAGCATTGCGCGTGGTCGAAGCGCCTACCGCGCCGGTCCGTGCCCGCTCTGCTGCGCTCTCCACTGCCGATTGATCTCGCTCTGAATGCCGGGAAGCCAGAGGAACAGCGTCACCGGAACGATGAGCAGGCTCAACACCAGCACCGCCATCATGTAGCTCTGCGTGTCGTGCCCATGGGCGGTGCGGTATATGCCGAGCTGAACCAGGGCAAGCAGCGCCAGCACCTGCGCGGCGATCCCGAACACCATGTTTCGGATGCGCTCGATCACCGGGAGCCGATGCTCCTCACGGAGCGCGAGATACCGGTCCTTATCGGGAATGTTGACGAGATGAGGGCGCCGCGGCAGGGCGCGCGCGAGCCAGATGGCCGGAAGCGCCACCACCAGCGCAAGTACCGGCAGAACGAACCAGTGCAGTGCGGTACGGTCCGTCCAACGCGTCACCTGACCATCCGCCCCGAAGTGACCGGGGATTCGCTCAGGAAGAGTCGGCCAGCCCAGCACGCTCCCAACGACGAGGCATCCGAGCAACAGATATGTGAGTGTGCGGGTCATGGCGCCTCCCCCGCGCGCCGAGGTCATCCGCAACCTAGTGGGCGGCAGCAGGAGGCGTAAGAGCGATATGCGTTCCCCGCCCAGTCGCGCACGCGACGGAACGAGAGCGGTGCGTTCTCGCCGCTCAGTCGCGCTCACGAAGGGCTGGCAGCGGTGCCGTTCCCCGGTCAGTCGCGCACGCGAATAGGAACAGGATTCGGCAGGTCGATCTGGCGCATGTCCGTGGGGTTGTCCAGCACCTCCTGGTGCCAGCTTTCGTCGCGCGGTGCGCCTCCCTCTTCCATGAGAAGCCGGCCGAGCTCTATCGCAACCTCGTTCGCCACGCGAATCGAGCCATGCGACGCTGCCTGCCCGAGCGACTCGAGCTCTTCAGTACCGTGAATGGCATAGGGGGGATTGTACACGAGACGCGCGCGGCCCATGGGATTCCCCGGCGCGCCTGGCGGCTGATAGGTATCATCCTCCGCCCATTCCCCCTCGGGCGGCGTCCAGTCGGGATTCCAGTCCACACGAAAGATCCGCCACTCGCCCGTGGGGGTCGGCCACTCGGGTTGACCAACCGCGACATCGTGCGACCGGATCAGCTCGTCGTCACGGTACACGTGGAGCCTGCGCTCCGAGCGGCTGACCTCGAAACGCAGCCGCGACTCAGCCGCCTCCTCCTCCTGTTCTGGACTTCCGACTCGAGCGCAGGAGGCGAACATGGTAAGCGCGACGAGCGTGAGCAAAGCGCGGCTGAAGCAAACGTACCTGTGCATGGCGGTTCCCTGGCGTTCGTTGTGACGAGTCAATGTCCAACTCAGCAAGGGCAAGCCGCTTGCCAGCAGCCTGGCGCCCCGCCCTTCAAGGGGCCGGACTCCTTGAAAACAATTTTCAAGGAGTCCGGCCCCTTGATCACGTTGATCACGCGGATTCAGAACCGAACTGTGCGAACGTCACTACGTTCCCGCCCGGCTCCCGCACGATCAGCTCCTCCGCGCCGTAGAACGTCTTGCGACGCGGCACTACCAGCGCGACGCCCTCCAGCGCCCGCTGCACCTCCCCCACGCTTTCGACCTCGATGAACAGGAAGCTTCCTCGCATTGGAGAGTCGGCGAGCTGCGGGATGTCCTTCGCGACACTTGCACGCGTCTGATACATGATCTGAACGCCACCCTTCTCGAGGATGACAAAACCCAGGCGGTCGCCCTCGGGTACCTCCGCTGTGATCGAGAAGCCCAGCCGCTCAGTCCAGAACGACAGCACCGGCTCGATCGCTTCGACGTACAGGACGGGTGTCAGTCGCTTCATGGCTCCCTGCGCTGTTTTTGGGTTCGCTTTCCGTTCAATTGGCTGCGGCCACGCCCGGCGCGGTATGCTCGGGACGAAATGATGCCTGCACCAGGCACTGGGCGAAAGCGCTCCCCCGGGGCCGCCGCCTCCACCGCTCTCCCATCACACCAGAACGAGCAGGAGCAGGCCTCCCAGCGTCAGGTACGCCAGGCAGGGAAGCAGAGTGCGCCGGATGACCTCGCCCTCTCGCCCGACCAGCCCGACGGTCGCGCCACCGGCGATCACATTGTGCGGACAGACGACGTTTCCGGCCGCCGCACCGAAGCCCTGGCCGCCGACCATCGGAAGGAGCGGCAGCTCGAGCCGACCCGCCGTCGCCAACTGCAGGTCCGTGAGAAGGATGTTCGAGGCCGTTGCCGATCCCGTAACGAAGGTGCCCAGCGCACCCACCGCCGGAACGAGCGCCGGCCACGCGCCACCGGCGAGCGCGGCGGCGGCCGACGCGAGCACGTCGATCATCCCCGCGTGCACCATCGTGCGCGCCAGGCCAAGCATCGCGACGAGCGCGATGGTCACGCCCACGAGTTGACGGCCAGCCGCCCGCATTGCGGCCATGACATCGCGCGCGGACGCTCGCTGCAGCAGCGCGCCGGCCACGAAGCCCACGAGCAGCGCGCTGCCCGGATGGAAAAGCGGCTGAACGCTGCCGCTGAAGGCGCCAAGGAAACTCCACTCCAGGACCACCGCGCGCAGCGCCTGTTCCACTGGCTCAACCAGTCTCGTGATGAGAATGACCGTGACCAGCACGAGATACGGAGCCGCCGCGCGCAGCAGGTTGGTGCGACTTCCAGAAGGTACGGCCACGGAATCACGCGCCGGTGAGAACCGGGCCGCGTACATCAGAAGCAATACGAACGCCGCGCCACCCAGCAGTGCACCACCGAGCGTGGGCAGTTCCGGACCCACCCACCGCGCGATCGCAAAATAGGGCAGCAGAAAGAGCAGCGCCGCCGCGACCAGCCAGGCAACTGCACCGCGCAGGCCAAGATTCCGCGCCGGCTCGCTGGTGCCAACAATGCGCATCACGAACACGAGCATGATCCAGCCGAAAGCCAGGTGCGGCACGACGGTAGCCGCGGAGATCTCCAGCCCTGTGAATCCGCTGACCGCTACCTGGGGGAGCACCGGCGTTCCGACGGCGCCGAAGGAAACGCCAACGCAGTGACCGAGCAGCGCGATCGTCACCGCTTCCACACGGCCGAAGCCGAGTCCGACCAGGAATGGCGCCGCCAGCGCTACCGGCGTGCCAAATCCCGCCGCGCCCTCGGCGAACAACGCGAAAAACCAGGCTACCAGAACCGCAATCAGGCGCGGATCGCGCGTGAGCCGACCGAGCCACTCGCGCAGTGCACGCATTCCGCCCGTGCGTTCCTGAAGATGATGGATGCAGAGCGCGGGGAAGATGATCCAGAGTATGGTGAGCGCCGTGAACGCGGCTTCGATAATGATCCCGGCCACCGCTCCGGCGGGACCCAGCCGCGACTGCACGCGCGTCCCAAAGCCGAAGGCGACAAGGGCGACGGCCAACGCCAGCGCGAGCCCTATCATTCCCGCGCGAGCGGCCGACCAGCGGAAGCCGATCATGAGGAGCAGGATCGCCACGATCGGCAGAGCCGAAAGTGCGGTCAACACGGCCAGGGCTCCCGCGGCTCGGGCTGCACCTGACGGCTAGATAGAGGCCTCGCCTCCGCCATACACCAGCCGCACCGCCTCCTCGAAGGTGATGCCGAAATCCCTGGCTACCATCAGGCTCGTCGTCTCCCGCCCAGCTTCCTCCAGCTTCGCCGCCGGCGCGTACATGCTGGTGATGTCAAAGGGTCGCTCCGTCTGCTTGCAGAGGTACTCTTCCACTGCGGTGAGGTAGCCCATCATGCCGGCGAGTTCGGTGGGACAGTACACCTTGTGGGCACGGCGCAGCACATCGATTCCAGCCGGATCCGTCATGGCGAGGTTCTCGCTTCCCGTCAGCGTACGGATGGCGGGGTTGGCGGCGATCGTCGCAACCGACTCGACATCGAGCGAGCCGCCACTCGCGTTCACCACCAGCGCATCCATCTGCTGCCGAAGGAACTCCTGCTTGCGTTCAGGCCGCCAAACGTCGATCCCGAGTGAGGCCACCAGTCGGCACTTGACCGGGTCAGCCTCGAGCACAACGACCTTCGAGCCGCGTTCCAGCAGGCGGGCCAGTATGTGACTACCGATGTTGCCGCAGCCGACCAGACCCACGCGTGCGCGATCTATCGGGATCTCCAGTGCCTCCAGCACGCCGACTGTCAGCCGGTAGTTTCCCTCCGCCGTTGGCCGCGAGGTGTCAGCAAGCACGCTCCCCCGGAAGCGATCGTGAAGGTAGACCAGCGAGTGTGTCTGCCCGTCCGACATGATGCCGTGTCCCAGGTCCTGACCCGTCGTGAGGTAGGCCCCTGAGCGCTCCTCCATGTCCTTGCACCCCGCGATAGCAAAGTCGAGGAGCGCGGAATCGCGCGGCTCGCCGATCCGTGCATCAACGCTCGGAAACACGACACACTTGCCACCCACGATGCGCCCCGCCTCTCGCAGCCCGAGCGGTCCACCCACCCTGATGAGGCGCGACCAGTAGACCTTCTCCTCCATCCCGATCGCGAGGTTGATCGCCTCCACGTCGTTGTCGTAACCGGCGACGGAGGTGCGAAAGAGCGGCGCGATACGAAAGCCTCCGAGAGAGAGCTTGCCGGAGCCTGGCTCGGCATGTGTCGCAATGCTCAGCCTCCAGCCAGTGGATTGCTCCTCGTATCGATAGACCCAGACGTGACTGTCGATGCTATGCCGAAGCGCCGGGACGAGCCGTTGCGATTCCGCTGGCTCGAGCACGGTTCGGCGCATGGTGAGCTGGACGTCGGAGGGTGAGGCCATGATCTCCCGGGCAGCGCCCGCGGCTGAAGGATCGCGACTGAGCGTTGACCGGCTGCCGGAGGCCCGTACTTCGCGGCGACGCCGGGAAGAAACCCGCCGGTCCGAAGCGGGTCAAGGACAAGGACGCAACTACTTCGGATCGCCGGGCGACAACGGATCCCTTCGCCGGCGCGGCGGTCACTGCCCACAGACCATTCAGAGATCGCGCACGTCACGAGGCGCGCCGGTGGCGCGAAGGGCCATCAGTCGCCGAAGGAGATGCCGGTCTGCCGCGCGGTGAGGACGACGTCGTGCGAGGGGTCCACGCGCTTAACGACCGCCAACGCTTCGGTGATCGGGACGGTCACGATATGCGGCGTCTGAAGCGCCACCATGTGCCCCCACATCCTTTCCGCCACGGCACGCACGGCAGCGCCGCCGAAACGCGCCGCCAGCAGGCGATCGTAGCCGGTCGGCTGGCCGCCACGCTGCAGATGTCCCAGGACGAGCGAACGCGTCTCCTTGCCCGCTCCCTCCTGAATCTGCCGTGCCAGCCTATCCGCGATCCCACCCACGCGCTTCGCCTGCCCGGGCAGCGAGTTGCCCATCACCGACTCCTCTCCATCAATGGGAAACGCGCCCTCTGCCGCGACCACAATGGAGAAGTGCCGGCCCACGCTGTCGCGGTAGCGGATCTTCTCGCATACCTTGTCGATGTGATAAGGGATCTCGGGGATGAGAATTACATCGGCCGTGCCAGCCACACCCGCGTGCAGCGCGATGAAGCCTGAACCTCGCCCCATCACCTCCATCACAATCACGCGATCGTGGCTCTCGGCGGTGGTGTGCAGCTTGTCAATAGCGTCGATCGCGGTACTGACGGCCGTATCGAAGCCGAACGTCGTCACCGTACCGGCGACGTCGTTGTCAATGGTCTTCGGTACGCCAATGATATGCATCCCCTTCTCGTGCAGGCGCTGCGCGATCGCCAACGAGCCATCACCGCCAATGGCTATCAGGGCATCGATTCCGATCTGCCTGGCGCGCTCCATCAGCTCATCGGACCGATCCACCTCGACCAACGATCCATCGGGCTGCACGATCGGATAGCTGAAGGGATTCCCACGATTGGTCGTACGGAGAATCGTGCCGCCCAGATGCGCGATGCCGCGGACACTCTCGCGTGAAAGAGGAATGACTTCGTCCTCCCCCATCAGACCGGCGTAGCCCCGCTTGATGCCGAGCACCTCCCAGCCACGATTGATGGCCGAGAGGGCGGCGGCACGGATCACCGCGTTGAGGCCCGGCGCGTCGCCGCCGCCGGTAGAAATGGCTATTCGCATGCCTTGCGCTAAGGTTCTCCGCTGGCCTCGAGCAGACGCATGATCTCGCCCTCCTGCGCGTGCCGCTTCTCCTTCGACTTGCGGAACACAGGGGCGCCATCACGCAACACCTCGAAGCGCCCACCAGAAGACTCGATCATCTCGATCTCGGCGTCCGGCCAGCGCTCCCGAATCTCGGCCGCCAACCTGACGGCCCGTGGCTCGTAGTTTCAAACCACGCAGTATTCAATGCTGATTTTCACGGATCCGGAACCCCCGTAAGAACGATACAGCGCCGGGTGCAGATTGCGCGCCGCTTCAGCGACGTTCGAGCGCTACAGCCATCTCATCGAGCATGCGGCCCATTCGCCTCAGCAACGTGTCCTGTCGCGCCAGCTGCCCTTCCACCATGAGCAGTCGTGTGGCCAGCTCGGCCCTCTCCTGGTCCATCTGGACCATGCCGTCCTCCAGAATCATCAGCCTTTCGGTCAGCTCCAGGTCGGCCATGGTGTTGCGCGGACAACCAGCCGCCATCAACAGTAGCGCCAGCGCGATGCCGGGAAGAATTACCCCGCGCAGGTGATGATACCAGATCGCGTCTCGCATTCGCTCACCCCCCCCACTGCGCCAGTGCGCCAGCGCGCCACGATTTGCATAAACGCGATGCGGCACCGACTCCGCCTGCACCTATATATCGCGCGACACCGTCCAGGGGGAAGCCGTGCGCAGGGGAGCAACGCTGCCGGAGCTCGTGATGGTCATCGTGATGCTGGCGTGTCTTGCCGGTCTCGTGATGCCGTCGGTGCACCGCATCCGGGACCGTGCGGCCGTACATGGCGCCGGCACGGAGGTAATCTCACTTCTGTCTCACGCCCGACATCTGGCAATCGCGCGACGCGAACGCACCGCGGTGCGCTTCAACCGGTCGGGTACCGTGACGCTTTTCAGCGGCGCGGACACGCTGGTGCGCCGCGATCTGCGCGCCGCACACGGCGTAACCCTTACGGCCACGCGCGACTCGATCGCCTTCAGCCCCACCGGACGCGGGTTCGGGGCGGCCAACACCACCGTCATCCTCCGGCGCGGTGCAGCCAGCGACACCGTCATCGTCTCCAGACTCGGCCGGGTGCGCAGGTGATCGCTCACTGGGTTCCAATGCAACACGACCAGCACACGCATCACGGTGTACCGGTCGAGGAACTGCTCGCGCGACGGCGCGAGCTGCGATCGCTGCTGCGTCTGGCGATGACTCAGTCGGCGGCGACCGTGCCGAAGTCGTACCCCGGCACCGAAATCCGCGGGATCGGCTCGCCCAGAATGCGCTCGATCGTACGCACCATGGCTATCTCGTCCGGGGCCATGAAGGTAAACGCGTCGCCAGTAGCCGCCGCTCTCCCGGTGCGACCGATCCTGTGCACGTAGTCCTCCGGACGCTCCGGCACATCGTAGTTGACCACGTGAGTGATGCCGGCGATGTCCAGGCCGCGCTGAGCGATGTCCGTGGCCACCAGCACGCGAGTCCGTCCGGCCTTGAATGCCTCCAGAGCCTCGGTGCGCTCACGCTGGCTCTTGTCCGCGTGCATGGCGACGGCATCTATACCGGCTCTGCACAGGTGCCGCTCGACGCGGTCGGCGCCGTGCTTGGTACGCGTAAAAACGAGAACAGAGTCGAGGGTCTCGTTGCGAAGCAGCTCGGCCAGCAGCTCGCTCTTTCGGTCGCGAGGCACGGGGTACACCGCGTGCGCCACCGTTGTGGCGGCGGCCGAGCGTTGCCCCACCTGCACCACCACCGGCTTCCGCAGATACTTGCGAGCAAGCGCCTCCACCTCCGGCGGCATGGTGGCGCTGAACAGCAATGTCTGCCGGTAGCGCGGTATGTCCGCGACGATCCGATTGATCTGCGGCGCGAAGCCCATGTCCAGCATGCGATCGGCCTCGTCCAGGACCAGTGTTTCAAGATCGTCAAAGACCACGTTCTGCCGCTCCATGTGGTCGAGCAGCCGACCAGGCGTGGCGACAACGATGTCAACACCGTTGCGAAGCCTGGTTTCCTGCGGGCCGAGCGCTACACCGCCATACACCTCGGCAACAAGAAGACCCGAGTGGTTGCCGTACGCCTCGCAGCTCTCACGCACCTGCACGCACAGCTCGCGCGTGGGAGTGAGAACGAGCGCCCGCACTCGGCGCGCGCCGCCCATGAGACGCTGCAGGATTGGAAGCGTGAAGGCGGCGGTCTTACCGGTGCCCGTTTGGGCCAGCCCCATCACGTCGCGACCCCTGAGGATCAGCGGGATGGCCTTCTGCTGGATCGGCGTCGGAATGTGATACCCGCGCTCGCGTACTGCGGAGAGCAACTCTGGTGCAAGCCCCATGACATCGAAGGACGCGGGTGTCTCCCCTGTCGTCCCGTCCTGCGTCGTTTCTTCCTTCGTGATCATTCGCTATTCGTTCGGTGTCGGTGGCTCTGGCCTGCTCATCGGCGGCTGTCGCCGCCCCGACACTGTCGCGGCACTCGCTGCCGCAGCTCCGCCGGAATCCGTCCGGCGTGACGCGCTCCCAGTGGGGGTGGCGCGGCCTACGGCGCGCCTCGGCGCGCTCGCGCGCCCACTCCATTCCCCGGGGCGCGCACCATCGTCGTCGTATCTTCCTGTAATCTAACGTGTTGGGGCGTCGTTCGCTACACCACCGCTCAAGAAGTCACCAAGCAGCTCGTTGACAGGTGTCGGGTTCCCTTCGTTCACGGCATGCCCACCCTTGGGAATCACCGCCACCCGCGCACCAGGCAATCGGGCAAGACGGCGGCCAATCCGGCGCGGTGACGCGATACGGTCGCGTTCCCCACAGATGACGAGCACCGGCACCTGAAGGCATTCCAGCTCCTCCAGCCCCAAAGCGCGCCATCGCACTTTGCGGATCAGATGCAGGAGCGCACGCGCGAATGCTGGATCCGCGGCCGTCGTCCATGCTTCATCCACATCGCGCTGGGTCGGGCGTTCGGGGGGCCCATACGCCAGCCACATCACCAGCCTGATGAACCATCGGCTTCCCAGCCGCGGCACTACCGCAGCGACTCGTGGTGGAATAAGGCTACCCCCCCAGGACACGATGCGCGGAGTAACGATCCCGACCGCGGAGATGGTCGCCACGCGCGATACGCGCGCCGGGTGCTCGAGCGCCAACCGGAGAGCGATAACCCCGCCCAGCGACTGTCCAACCAGGCTGACGCAAGGAAGACCCAGCGCGTCGAGCGCATGCCGCACCACTGCTACGAGCGCGTCCAGCGAATAGCGGTCGGGTGCCGCCGGCTTGTCGCTGAGCCCGTGCCCCGGCAGATCAAGCGCATACACGCGCAGCCCCCGCTCCATGAGCGCCGGCAGGTTCTTTCGGAAATGGCAGGCCGACGCGCCCCAGCCATGGAGAAGCACCACCGGAGCCCCATCCACTGGGCCGCCCTCGACCACACGGATGCCAAGGCCGCCCGGCAAGGAGACCGAACGGGCAGACAGCGTGGCGTCGCCGGCTGGGTAGCGGGACTCAAGTGGCAGGCGCACCGATCTCATGGGAATTGCGCGCCCGAGGGCGAAACGCCCGTTCTGCGGACCCGCCCGCGCGTCTCAGGTGGGGATTATCGGCCGGCCTGCAAGCCGCCCGATCAACCCCAGGCGGAAGGTGACCTCCACCGAATGCTCGGTCTCCCCGCCCCCTTCTATCAGCGGATACCAGGGCCAGGACAGCGGGTTGACGCTCTTCATCCTGACCGACCGCTTCGGGTCCACCCACACGCCGTCAGCATTTCGGTCGTCGAGCAGCCGCTCGTACAGCTTCAGCCAGTTCTCGTTCGTGCGGAGAAAACCCAGCCGAGCGGCGAGCTCGAGCCATACGATGCTCCATGGGAGATCGGCGTCCGCCGCCGTGCGGTGCGGCAGCGGGTCGCCAAGCAGAAGCTGTGGCATCTCGACCACTTTCTTCCCGATCACCACCGCGGGTGTGGGTCGGGGCACTGGCTCCGTGAGGTACTGCTGGAGTCGCTCCACCGCGTCGTATCTCTCATTCCGGAAGAGCGGCATGTGAGCCAGCATCACCATCAGATGGAAAGACGGAGGGTGCGCGTCAGGCGAGAGCACGTGCTGGTTGCCCACGCGAATGAACGGCTTCTCGGCGAGCGGTGACCTCACAAACGCATCTACCCGATCGAGGAGGCGAGTCGCCGCCCCGCGAAGACGCGGATCGGCCTCGAAACCAGCGCGCGCGAGCGCGGCAGCAGCGGCCTCCCGAATCACGGCTCTGGCATGCCGCGCCATTAATGGGTCCGGCTTGCCTCGCGGCGCGAGCTCGAACGCGAACGCAGGGTCCTCGTCTTCGGCGAGAAGGCGGAACAGGACGCGACGCGCCTGATAGAGAGGCGGAGTATCGGTGCCCCAGCCATACTCGAGCAGCCGGATGACCGCGTTGATGGTCCCGACACCGGCGAAGGGGTCGCCACGCCCGGTGGGCACCCCAAGCATGGAATCATGCCAGGTGCCATCGCTGCTTTGCATGACCGCTAGCCGCAGCCCAGGCTCGTAGGCGAGCGGGAGGCTGGGTAGTGACGCCCCTTCGGAGAGATAGAGCCTCGCCACCTCGACAATGGCGCGATACTGTAACGGCGGTGGAGCGACACTGAGAATCCAGCTAAGCGGGAACTCCAGGTCGGGCACCGAAGCCGGCACGATCGGTGGCGTGAACGCCGGCGGAGAGGTCAGCGGCTCGGTCACGGTGAGGTCGTGGTTCCAGACAGTCAACTTATTGCCCGACAACGATATGGGTGTACTGATGCGATGCCCGAAGGCGCGGGCTGGTAACGATACGTGTTTTTTTGTCGAGCGCTAGGGGTTGAGCGCCGCGAGACAGGCGTCCCTTAACACCTTTACGTCGCGCACGTCGAACCATCAGCCAGCGCACCGGAGGCGGTGCGAGGTAGGTTAGCCAATTGAGGAGGTAACAATGAAGCGGATTCTTTCGACCGCCGGCCTCGCGCTGGTGCTCGCGATCATAGCGGCTGCGCCGGCAGATGCGCAGCGGGCCGAGAAGCAGCGAGACAAGCCACGGGCCGAGCGACAGCAGGGTTCGATGGCGATGCACATGATGGAAAGGGGCGCGTTCAGAGGGATCGAGCTCAGCGAGGAGCAGCGCACTCGCGTTCAGGCGGTCCGCGAGAGCTATCGTCCACGCATGCAGGCGCTTCACGAGGCGTCGCGTCAGTCCATGACGGCGGCGCGCGAGGCGCGCCAGCGTGGCGACACTGCGGCGGCGCGCGCGACGATGGCACCGCACCGACAGTCGGTCCAGGAGCTCATGACGGCGCAGCGGAGCGAGATTCGTCAGATCCTGACGGCCGAGCAGCGCGAGGTGTATGACCGGAACATTACGGAAATGCGTACGCGCGCGGCGCAGCGCGCCGAGCGCGCCGGCCAGCGCGGCGGTCGCGAGCAGGGTC
>CAZWSO010000037.1:0-19465 GCA_964636485.1 uncultured Gemmatimonadaceae bacterium | reverse complement strand
CAGCCCTGACAGGCTGGAGAGCGGTGTTACGAGGGTGGCCATACCGCGATGACGAGCGAGTGAAACGGAGGTAACAAGGGGCCATGAGAGGCGGCCAGCGCCGGGTGACGGGGGCTCCCGAGCGCCGGAGCGGGCGGCTCTGGTCCTGGCACCCCTTGATCCTCCTCCGTCCCCCTTCATCGCCCCCCCCCCGCGCGACCCCCTACCTCAGCCTCACGTGATAGAGCAGTTCCTCGACGGAACCCCCTCGATACTTGCGCCGCTCGTGGTCGCTGTCGGCACGGTAGCGGCGATAAGGCTTCCGAAAGCAGGCCACGCGCCCATCTGCCGACCGCTCGCGGAGGACCGATCGCAGCTCCTCCTCCGGCAGCAGCCCCTCCGAGTTGTAGCTGACCAGTACGTGCCGTGCGCCGGTAACCGAGAGAAGTTCCGTGAGCGCTCCGCGCACGCGAGGGGCGGAACACCAGTCGCTCTTGAGATCGTGATCGGCGAGCAATCCCGTGCGTCCGCTGAGCGTTGGCGGCTGGTCGAACCAACCGCGCGCGATGATCTCGGGCACATGATAGTAGCCGACATACTGGCGGCTGTTGTAGGGAGGATCCACGTACAGGAGGTCCACCTCACCGATCGCGGCCGCGACCTCCGCCGCGTCGGCGCGGAATGCCCGCGATCCGTCCGGCCCACGCACCGGACGTCGCGTGCGGAGCTCAAGAGGCTTAAGCGCATTGGGCTGCCAGCTCTTCATGAACGCCGCGTAAACGCCCGCGGTGTTGGCTACGCGATCGGCCCCCTCGAGCAGCGCCGCGAGCAGCAGATGATA
The DNA here is from genome assembly GCA_964636485.1 of uncultured Gemmatimonadaceae bacterium. GTDB lineage: Bacteria > Gemmatimonadota > Gemmatimonadetes > Gemmatimonadales > Gemmatimonadaceae > CAYXRS01. Next base: position 18,645 of record CAZWSO010000037.1, on the reverse strand, counting down.
GGCGTCCTCGTCAACGAGCCCGTCGCGGTGCCACTCGTGAAGCGCCCCACGAGCCGCATCGAGACGCGTCGCGTTCGCCGCCGTGAAGTACATGCGACCGCTCGCTCCGCACGGCGAGAAGTGCTCGGTCACGAATCCTTCACGGGGCGGAAGCATCGCGGAACAGTAGGCGGCGACAAGCGCCAGCCGGCCGCCTTCCGACGCGGTACGCTCCCGCAAAGCCCGGGAGCGCAGCGCTCTGCGCAGCTCAGGATCGCCTGCCACGAGGGCGCGAAAGGTGGGCGGTCGCTGCGCTACCACGTAAGCGCGCTGTAACACGTATGAGTATGTCATGATATCGCTTGACACCACGCGCCACCCTGACTCCTTGAGCGCCCGCCCCACCGCTGCGGTGCCGGAGAACGCATCATGCGCCGTCCCCGGCGCGATACGCAGCCGACGGAGCGCGCCGGACAGGAACGGCAGCAGGCGAGTCTTGTTCCCGATGTAGCGCATCAGCTCGGCGTTTCGGGACTGTATGGGCGGGAGTCGTGCGGAGTGTCGAGAATGGTAGCGTCTCCGCGTTGCGCTGCGCCAGCACGCATGCCCGGCGTGGTCATGCGCTGCTCGGCGTCGGAGCGGGCACGAAGCACTCCCAGCGTCCTCGCCGGATCTCCTCTCCATGCTCGTCGAGAAGCGGCGGCGGCAGACGCACAGTGCCGGGCACGCTGGGTGCCACACCCGTCAGCGCGGACGCCCGTTCCTCGGCGAGTGTCTCGAGCACGCTCTTCACCACACCGCACGGTACGCCCACCGCATCGAGGGTCTGTATCCACTCAGCCGCCGGTCGCTGCGCCACGCGAGCCCCGATTACCGCCACCAACACGTCGCGATGCACAACACGCCCCTCGTTCGCAAGGAAACGCGAGTCGGCGGCGAGCGCGCCGAGGCCGAGCGCGCTGGCGCAAGCCAGCCACTGCGCGTCGCTGCCGACGGCGATTACGATGGCACGGTCACTGGCCTGGAATAGCTGATACGGGACGAGATTCGGGTGCGCGTTCCCCCACCGTCCGGCATCCAGTCCGGTGACGAGTGCGTTCTGCGCCACGTTCACGAGAGCGGCAGCGGCACTCGCCCCCAGTGATGTGGTGAGGCGCCGCCCACGCCCCGTGCGCACTCGCTCCACGAGGGCGGCCAATATCGCGACGACGGCATCCTTCCCGGCCACGACATCGGCAAGCGCCACGCCCATCTTCATTGGAGGACCGCCAGGGTCCCCGGTGATCGACATCCACCCGCGCTCGGCCTGGACGACGAAGTCGTAGCCTGGGCGCTCGCTGGCTCCCCCAAAACCGGCAATAGTGCACCAGATCAGGCGTGGGAAGTCCTTCAGAAGCTGGTCCGGGTCGAGGTCCAGCCGCCGAAGCGCCAAGGGCCGGAAGTTGTCCACCACCACGTCGGCGCCAGCCATCAGCTCGAAGAGCAGCCTTCGGCCGTCGGGATCGCGGAGATCGAGGGCTATGCTTTTCTTGTTGCGGTTGACGCTGAGGAAGTAGGCGCTCTGGCCGCGTGCGTTGAACGGGGGTCCCCACCCGCGAGTGTCGTCGCCGGTAGCCGGCCGCTCCACCTTGATCACATCCGCGCCCAGATCTCCGAGCATCATCGTCGCGAGGGGGCCAGCCAGAATTCGCGAGAGATCTAGTACCCTTGTGCCGGAAATCAGCATAGTGTCGTTGTCATGTCGCTATTATATGCTATTAGTGTGCCTATAAACGCCGGAATGAACTACTACTGGCCCGCGCTTGCATACCTGCCGAAAAATCATATACTTACCGGCGCCGAGCCAGTGCCCGCACGCTCACGCGCCGGCTTGGCAGTACCGCTCTTCGACCGTACTCCACCGCGCCAGGAGCGCGTGAACCCGATGGCCGACAAGCCCGATCTGGCTGACACGACAAGCGCCAGCCCTGCCGCTCCGCCCACGCCGGCGCCGCGACGTTCCCCAGGCCACCGCGGCCAGGATGTGCGCGATACTGTCGCCGAAATGGCGCTGCGTGCTCAGGAGATCAGCCAGGAAGCCGGTAGTAAGATGGCGGCGGCCATGAAAGATGTCGTCAGTGCGGCCGCGGGGCTCACCGCATTCGCCGTCGAAAGCGCGCGTGACCTCGTTCAGTATATGGTACGCCGTGGTCAGATGACGCAGGAAGAAGCGGACAAGCTCATTCGCGAGGCGGAGGCCGCCGCCGGGAAGCGCAAGCCGCCGGCTTCCGTGGAAGCCAGGCCGCCTCGGGCGGAGCCTGTCGTCAGAGCCGACGTTGTTGCGAGGGTCGCCAGGGCGGAGCCGCCAGGAGCGCCGGCGCCGAAGACCGCGGCCAAGGCGCCGGCTCAAAAGACCGCGGCCAGGGCGCCCGCTCAAAAGACCGCGGCCAGGACGCCCGCCCAAAAGACCCCGGCCAGGGCGCCGGCTCGTAAGACCGCGGCCAAGGCGCCGGCTCAAAAGACCGCGGCCAAGGCAAAGGGAAAGGTGGCGCCCAAGGGTAGCGCGAAGAAGGGCGCGCGTCCCCCGGCAGCAAAAAAGAAGACGCCTGCCAAGGCGAAGGCCCCGACGAAGGCAGCCAAGAAGAAGCGCTAAACCGTGGCGCTAGCTTCCTGGGCGCGTCGCGGCTGGCCCTGACGGGCGCCGCGTTGCCAGGAGCCAGTCGAGAAACGTGCGCACTTCGTCCGTGTCTTGCACGGTGAACTCCGCGGCGGTGAGCGCCCCGCTCTGGTGCTGCACACGCACGGTAACGGCGCGCGGGGCGCGGTGCCGGAGGGCGCGGAACGCATCCTCGTCCGTGGTATCGTCGCCCACGTACACCAGCGACGCCGTATCGCCAAAGCCGCCGAGCCGGGCGGCTAACAGCAGCACGGCGGTGCCCTTGTCCACGCGCGCCGGCGGCCGAACCTCGAGCACCTCCTTTCCCTCGGTGATCCGCAGGCCGAGCTGAGCCGCAATCTCGGAGATGGTCGCGCGAAGACGAGGGATCACCTCGCGCGGTGCGAGCCGGTAATGGATGCTGAGCGTCCACACCTTATTCTCGAAGATCACGCCAGGCACGGTGCGCACCAGCGGCTCGATGCGGGAGGCCGCCTGCGCGACGAGTCGCTGGTAGCCCTCCAGCTCGGGCTCTGAGAGCACCTCCTCTCCTTGCGGCCCGGTTAGCTGGTAGCCGTGATTCCCGATTACCCAGGCCGCCGCCACGCCGACCATGCGGCGCGCGTCGGCGGCGGCTCGTCCAGAAACGAGCGCCATATGGACGCCACCGCGCGCGGCCAGCGCCGCGATCGTCTTCCGCGTTTCCGGTGGCACGGCGGCAGCATCCGGGCGCGGCGCTATGGGAGCAAGCGTGCCGTCCACGTCGAGCATGATAACGAGCGGGCGTCCTCCGAGGCGTACCTCGGTAGCGTCGTCCATTGGAAGCAGCGGCCGACTCACGCCGTGGCGCTCCGCGTCGCGCGCCGCGCGATGATCCCCTCCGCCCGTGACAGAATGGCACCCAGCCAGTCGAAGATCGTTCGCTCACGAAGCTGGCGCCGCATGCGATGCATGCGAATCCGGCGCTCCCCCTCTCCCATGTCCAGCGCGCGTCGGATCCCCTCCACGAAGCCGTCGATATTGAAGGGGTTGATTAGCACAGCGCCGTCGATCTCCTCAGCCGCACCAGTGAACCGGCTCAGCACCAGCACGCCGTGTTCCTCCACCTGGCAGGCGACGAACTCCTTGGCCACGAGGTTCATGCCATCCTGGAGCGACGACACGAGACATAGATCGGCCGCCCGAAACACGCCGGCCAGAACCTCGGAGCTGACATTCTCATGGATGAGCACGATTGGTGCCCAGCTCTCCGTGCGGAACTCGTCGTTGATCTCGATCACCAGCGTTACCATTTCCTCCTCGAGCGCACGGTAGGCCGGGAGCTCGGAGCGTGACGGCGTGGCGACAAGGAGGAAGGTGAACTTCTCCCGAAGCTCGGGGTGCGCCCCCCAGAGCATCCGTAGCGCGCGCAGTCGCTCCGGGATCCCCTTGGTGTAGTCGACACGGTCGACACCCAGGCCGAGCTTCCGTCCTTCTGTGGCGTAGCGCTCTCGAAGTCGCTCCACCAGCTCGGCGCTCCCCAGCGTCTGCGCCAGCTTCTCGTAGCGGTCCACGTCGATGCTAATGGGAAAAGCCGCGACCTCGATGGCGCGCCCCTGGTAGTGGACCACCAGATCGTCGGCGTCGATCTCCGCTTCGGGAATGAACTCGGCCACACAACCCAGAAAATTCAGAGCGTACCGTTCCGTATGAAAAGCCAGCAAATCGTTGCCGAGCATCCCCCGCAGGAGGGCGTCATGCACACCGGTCGGGAGGAACCTCAGGATGTCGGCGGGGGGGAATGGGATGTGCCAGAACTGATGAATGAGCAGCGGCTCGCTGAGCGCGCGGATCATCTCGGCGGCGAGGCCGAAATGGTAGTCCTGGATCCACACTATCGGACCGCTGGCGGCACGTTCTACTTCATCGGCGACGGCCCGCGCGAACTTGTGGTTGACGAACCGGTACCGTTCCCAGTAGTCAGCCCGGTACTCGAAGTGCTGTACCAGGAGATGGCAGACCGGCCAGAGCGAACGGTTCGCAAAACCGAGATAGTACCCGTCAACGTCGCGACCATCCAGGAATACGCGCCGCAGCGTGTAGGACGGATCCGACGGAGGCACCCGAAGACGCCCCTCCTCATCGGCGGTTTCAGCGTCTGCCGTCCCGGACCCCCACGCCACCCATACGCCGTGCGTGGCCTGGAGCGTCGGGTCCAACGCCGACACCAGGCCGCCGGGCGGCACGCGCACCTCTACGCCGCCGTCGACGTGGCGATGTTCGTAGGGCTCCCGATTGGAGAGGAGTATGAGCGTGCGGTCGTGAAGGAGTTGTGTAAGGTCGGGCATCGGAGCTACTCGGCGCAGGACGTGTGCCGTCCACCGCTGCCGCATGCGCTCTGGCGGACCGCTCCATGTTTACTACCTTCCCGAGCGCACCTTCGGAAGGGGGTATTGACGAACCCGTTCGACACACATGGCGACTCTCCTCGCACTGCTCCGCATGTGTCAGGCGACGCAAGCAGGCGCGAAGTGCGCATCGAATCGCGCGCGCCGACGAGGATTGACCTGGGCGGAGGGTGGACCGACGTGCCGCCATACCCGGAGACCGAGGGCGGCTTCGTATGCAACGTGGCGATCAACCGGCACGCCACCGTCGCGTTGCGAGGTGGGACCGGTTCCACGACGATCATCGAGGATCGGGGCGCGCGATGGTCGGGCGAGGATCTCCACTCTGCGGGAGGGCCCTTGATGGCAAAGGCGGCCCTCCGCCATGCACGAGTTCGCGGCGTCGAGTTGGTGATGGCCAGCGATTTCCCTGCCGGCGCGGGGCTTGGTGGATCGTCCGCCGCGGGCGTGGCCCTGGCCGCCGCGCTGGCGGAACTGCGCGGTGAAGGGCTCTCGCGAGCTGAGCTGGCGGAGCGGAGCCGCGAGGTGGAGGTGGAGGAGCTCGGCGTGGCGGGCGGACGTCAGGACCACTACGCTGCCGCCTTGGGAGGCGCGCTGGCGCTTACCTTCGGTGCATCCGTCGAAGGGCGGCGCATCCCGCTCGCACAGGAGACCGTGCAATCGCTGGAGCGTCGGTTCGTGATCGTCTATACCGGCGAGTCGCGCATCTCCGGAGAGACGATCACGGCCGTGATCGACGCCTTCCGTGCGCGCGAGCCCGGCGTGACGGCGGCGCTGGCGAGGATGAAGGCGCTGGCGGCGATGATGGCTGATGCGCTGGAGCACGGCGGCATAGACGAGCTCGGACATCTGGTGGGTGAGCACTGGCGGCACCAGCGCAGCCTTCATCCGCGCATCACGACGGAGCGAATCGAAAGAGTCATGCATGCCGGATTGCGCGCCGGAGCGCTGGGAGGCAAGGCGCTTGGCGCCTCGGGAGGCGGGTGTGTACTCCTCATTGCCGGCGACGATAACGTGGAAGGAGTACGCGCCGCGGCCTCCGGGATTGCGTCCATTCTTCCGTTCAGGATCGATCTGGAAGGGGTGAGGGTTCACGCATCGGGTTGAAGCGCCATATTTACGACGTAGGCACCGCGCGATGGGGACGGGCGCGGCCACGGAATGTCGAACATCTCACGAGCCAGATCGCTGCATGAACATCCCACCGGGTGACGCCATCGCCCTTACCCGTGAGCTCGTACGTATCGACTCGCGCAATCCGGGCCTCGTGCCGGGTGGTCCGGGAGAGGCAGCGGCGGCGCGCGCGCTTGCCGGGGTGCTCGAGAGCTGGGGCATGCGCGCGGAAGTCCGTGACGCTGTAGCGGGTCGTCCGTGCGTGATCGCACGCATTGGTGGTGGGCCGGGCCGAACGCTGATGTTCAACGGGCATCTGGACGTCGTCGATGTGGATGGAATGCGGCACCCTCCGTTCGCGGCGCTCGAGCACGATGGTCGCCTCTACGGGCGGGGCTCAGCGGACATGAAGGCTGGCGTGGCCGCCATGTGCGCCGCTGCGTCGCGCGCCGCGGAGCAGCTGGGGGGAGAGGTCGTGATTGCCGCGGTTTGCGATGAGGAGGATCGCAGCATTGGCACCAGGGCGCTGGTTGACTGGGGCATCCGCACGGACGCCGCCATTGTCACGGAGCCCACACGGCTCGCGATCGCGCCCTCGCACCGTGGCTTCGTGTGGATCGATATCGCCGTGCATGGCCGGGCGGCACACGGAAGCCGCTATGACATCGGCGTCGATGCCATCCGCCACGCGGCGCTGCTCCTGGCCGAGCTGGATGATCTGGAGGTGCGCGTTCTGACGGGGCAGACGCATCCGCTGCTCGGTCGCGCGTCGCTGCACGCGTCGCGCATAGAGGGGGGAACTGGCTGGTCCACGTACCCCGATCGATGCCTGCTCCAGGTGGAACGGCGTACGCTGCCTGGCGAGTCGGCAGCCCTGGTCGAGGCCGAGATCGCTGACGCCTGCGAGCGCGTTCGCGCCCGCCGCCCGTCTTTCGGTGCAGATGTGCAAGTTGCCTTTGCCCAGGATGCGAGCGATGTCGATTTGGAGGCGCCGATCGTGCGGGAGATGGCGAGCGCGCTGGTCGAGGTCGGCGAGGAGGTGCGCATTGAAGGGCTCAGTGCCTGGACGGACGCCGCCATCCTCAACGAGGCCGGCGTTCCGGCAATCTGTTTCGGGCCCGGAGACATCTCGGTCGCTCATTCCGACGAGGAGTGGGTGTGCCTGCCGGAGATCGAGCGGTGCACCGAAGCACTGGCCGCTCTTGCGCGTACGTGGAGTAACCAACGGAGCTGATGTGACGCAGTTCACTCACGAGCGGTACGAAGAGCTGGAGCGGGCGATTCTGGAAGGAACGCGAATCGCCGTATTCCGCCGGGGAACGGAGTACGTGGTGATTCCACGGGCGCTGCGGTTCGCGGAAGGCCGGGAGGCAATCGATGCGGTGCATCCAACCACGGGCGAGGTCATGACGTTCTTCGTGGATGAGATGAACGATTTTCAGGTGATCCGTTGAGACAGCAGCAAGCGGACACACCGCTGGTGGCCGTGTACGCCGATGAATCGTGCCTTGGCAACGGCCGTGATGGCGCAAACCCGGGGGGAGCCGGCGGACTGATCGAGCTCCTTCACCCTCGCACCGGCAGTATCGCTCGGCGTGACTACTGGATCTCGGAGCCGGCGACGACCAACAACCGCATGGCGCTCCGCTCGGCCATCGAGGCGTTGCGCATACTCGCCGCAAAGGCACAGCGGCTCAAAGTGGTCTTCACGAGCGACTCGCAGTACCTGGTGCGCGGAATGAACGAGTGGGTGCATGGCTGGGCGGCACGAGGGTGGCGCCGGAAGGGAGGCGCCATCGAGAACCTCGAGCTGTGGCGCGAGCTGGTGGATGCGGCTCGCCAGCACGACGTCGTCTGGCGCTGGGTTCGAGGGCACGCTGGCCACCCGCAGAACGAATACGCAAACATGCTCGCCACCCGCGCCGCCGCCGGACAGACGCAGTCCGGGAAGGCCGTTCCCTCGGGATTCGACGCATGGCTGCAATCGGAGCGCGAAAGTGGACGGGTCACGCTGGCGCCGGATCCAGTGCCGGACGCGGCCTCGTTTCGCCCGGGACCCTCACTTCCGGACTGATCCACTGCCCCAGGCGTTACGGGGAGGAGTGGGGAACCGTCTTATTCACGCGGACTTACCTTCTCCCTCTCGACCATGCGAAAGGTCATCCTCCTCATCGCAATCGGCATTGGCATCGGCTACTGGTACGGTTTCACGGACGCACGGGCGCATCGCGAGGATGTAGTTACGCGCATCGTCCATCGAGTTGGCGGCTCGAATCGCGAGAACTTCAAGACCAATGACGTCGACACGCGAATGGAGCGTCTGGAGCCCTGAACCTGCGCCGGCGGCCAGGCGCTGAATTCGCAGGCACGACACTGGTTTCGCACCGAATCCAGTCTACCTTGCGCCAGGCCGCCACTTGCGCCGGCGCGTACGCTCGCGCACCTAATAGGACGACAGCTCGTCGCCACCTCGGGCGCGGCGCGATTAACCCCGATTCACACGCATGGACGACCTCGACCGCATGTTCCGGCGGCTGGTGCAGAACATCCGCAACGGCTTTCCGGAGTACCTGACACGCCCTTTTGAAGTCGCGGAGATCTACCAGAGCATCATCCCCTACCGCCACAACCGACGCGAACTGGCGATCGAGACGAACCAGGACTACGAGCTCGCGCTGTGCCAGCTCCTTGCCGGTTCCAGAGGGTATGTCGAGGGCGAAGAGATCATGCAGGAGACGATCCGCCGCGAGCTAGGCGGCACGAACCCGAACACCTCCATATACCGGGAGTTCGCAGCGACGCGTGTTACGCTGTCGACCACGGCACTGCGACGCTACGAGCAGCTCACCGTAGAGGATCGGGATACGGCACCGGTGTTTGGCGATCCGCCGGACGAGCAATCCGAGGCATCCCCGACACGCGCTGCGGAGCCACTGGGGGGCGCGGCCGAACAGAAGGAGCCAGCGCGCGGTAGCGGCGGTGGGGGACGACCGAGTGGCGCTGGAGTCGCCGGTGGGCCGTGCCGGTACTGCGGTGGTGCCCTTCCGGTGGAGCGCCGCTCGATCTTCTGCCCGCATTGCGGGCAGAACGTCACCGTCCAGCGCTGCCCGGCGTGCGGCACGGAGCTGGACAGCTCCTGGAAGTTCTGCATTACCTGCGGACGCGGCGTCGGGCAGTCGTGAAAGGGAGCCACGGGCTTCTCGCGGCAGCTGCTGTAATGGTGGCGTGCGGCGGCGAGCACGCCCGCGACTGGGGGCGCGGAGACACCGCGGCGATGATCCCCGACACACACGCGGCGCTGGATACCGCGCCGAACGGGTGGGACGGGTTGGCTGATGACCCGGATGGTCTTGCCGAAGCGCCCGGGGAGATCGTACTCGCCGCCGACAGCGCAGGGGGCGATCTTATTTTTCACCGTCGCGGCCAATGCTTCACCTGCCATGGCGCTGCTGGCGAGGGGATGGAGGGGCTCGGTCCCAGCCTGAGGCGGAGTGGCTGGCTGCACAGCGACGGCTCGCTGGCGGGGATCCAGCGGACGATTGCCGGTGGTGTCGCCAGTCCCCGGGTGGCTCCCATTGCCATGCCGGGGTTCGCGCAACAGTTATCTTCAGAGGAGCTGCGCCAGGTGGCGGCGTATGTGTACACGCTCGGCCGCGGCGGCACCGTGCTCGAGGAGGGAGTCAATGACGATCCGTAGCTTTGTGCGCGCGGTCGCGCTGTGCGCGCTCGCGGTGGCGGCGGGTTGCGCCACGTCGGCACGTGAAGTTCAGAACGAGCCCGCGGTGCTCACCGGCGAGGAGATCGCTTCAGTGAGCGTAGCCACGGCCTATGACGCGGTCGCGCGGCTTCGGCCCGGTTATCTGCGCCCGAGCGGAAGACAGAGCCGGGTGGTGTACATGAATACGCATGTCGTGGGGGGGGTGGAGGCGTTGCGGGACATTCCCGCGTTCCGCGTGCGTGAGATTCGCTATCTGTCGCCCCGGGAGGCCACCGACCGCCTCGGAAGCGGGCACGAAGGCGGCGCCATCATTGTGACGACACGCCCGGCCAACTGACATAAGCACGCTCGCTTGAACCCCCCAGTACGGCCGCGCATTATGCACATGCGGGGCCGTTTGCGCATCGGTCATTTACCAGAACAGGCAGAGTGGAAACGTGGGCACTCAGGGGACCGCCCGGAACATCGTCTTTATGTCCGCCGTTCGGACGCCTTTCGGCAGCTTTGGAGGATCTCTCAGGGAGCTGACGGCTACGGAGATCACCGCCCACGCGGCACGCTGCGCGCTCGAGCGCGCCGGTCTCAGGGGTGAGGAAGTGCGCGCTGCCGTGTTTGGCAACGCGCTCCAGACGAGCAGCGATGCCATCTACTTCGCCCGACACGTCGCGCTGAAGGCGGGCTGCCCGATCGAGACGCGAGCGCTCACAGTTAACAGACTGTGCGCATCGGGATTCCAGGCGGTGGTGAGCGGTGCACAGGATATCCTGCTGGGCGACGCCGATGTCGCGCTTGTGGGCGGTGGAGAGTCGATGTCACAGGCGCCGCACGTGATACGCGGACTTCGTTGGGGGCTGCCGCTGGGCAAGCGGCCACCTCTGGAAGACGTGCTTTGGGATGCGTTGCGTGATTCGATGTGCGGGCTCTCCATGGCGGAGACGGCCGAGAAGCTCGCGGAACAGTATGGGCTCGGCCGGCGGACCGTAGACGAGTTCGCTCTGCGCTCGCAGCAGCTCGCGCGCGATGCGTGGGAGGGCGGAATCTACGACGATGAGGTCATTGCCATACCGGTGCGCGATCCAAAAACCGGGGCGAACGTGGAGTTCCGCCGCGATGAGCACATGCGGCCGCAAAGCACTATGGAAGGGCTTTCGAAGCTCAAGCCGTACTTCAAAGGCGATGGTGTGGTGACGGCAGGCAATGCGTCCGGCATTGGCGATGGCGCTGCCGCGCTGGTGATCTCGAGTGCCGAGTTCGCGCGGGAGCGCAACGCGCCGATGCTCGGGCGACTCGTCTCCTGGGGGATCGCCGGTGTGGACCCGTCGATCATGGGAATTGGGCCGGTGCCGGCAGCTCGCGAGGCACTCGCACGCGCCGGAATGACGCTCGATGAAATGGACCTGATCGAGGTGAACGAGGCGTTTGCGCCGCAGGCATGCGCCGTGGAGGCGGAGCTCGGCATTCCGCGCGAGAAGCTCAACATCCACGGTGGCGCGATCGCGCTCGGTCACCCTCTCGCCGCCTCGGGTGCACGCATCACGGCACATCTGCTGCATGTACTGCGGCGGCTCGGGAAGCGCTATGCCCTTGGGAGCGCCTGCATCGGCGGTGGCCAGGGTATGGCGGTAATCGTGGAGGCATATGCTTGATACAGCGAGAAGCCTGGCGGTTCTGTGCGCGCTGCTCCTTCTCGGGTGTGCGCAGGCGGCGCGTGAGGCAGCGCCATTGGCGACCGTAGACCAGTCGCCGTGGCCGATCGTCACCCGGGAGCACGTGGATCTCTGGCTGCATGGGTTCGCCATGGTGCAGGACGATACCGCGAGCATTCCCTTCTTTCAGCGCGATTACCGCCAGCGGATGACAGCGGTGAAGACCCGCGCCAACGTCAGCACTGCGCTGGACGCGAATAGGGAGACGCTGCGCGCGCACTTCGCTACCCGTCCGGGACTGATCAACGCGCAGTTCCTGGCGTTGTACTTCGGCTCCTGGCACGACATCCAGCGTGCCACGGAGATTTTCCTTCAGGCAGAAGGCGACCCACGGCGTTCGGGCGACGCGCAGATTCAGACGATAATCGCGACATTCGCCAACGTCTTTCCGGCACGCGCCGATCGCGAGTGGCTGCGGCTGTTCGTGAGCTCGCTCCGCGAGGAGCACGAGCGCTTCTACGGGCCGTACTGGGCGGCGCAGCAGGGGGACCGGGCCGCCGTGATGGTGCGGCTCGACTCGCTCTGGACCAATGGATACCTGCCGCGATTCCAGCGCTACCTTAACAATGCACAGATCCCGCGAGGCACACTGATCCCATCGCTGCCCATCGGCGGCGAAGGGAGAACGGTGCTGCGCCGACCCCCGGGCGTCATGATCGTGACCCCGTTCCCCGAACAGCCAGAGAACGCCGCCGACGCGCTCTACGTGTTCGCGCACGAGGCGATCATTCCGGTCGTTCAGACGGCGGTGGAGGACCACGTAACGCCGGCGCAACGCCGCGAGGGCATGGCAACGCGGTACATCGCCAACGGAACCGTTCGCGGCGGAGCGCTTCTGCTCGAGCGTGTGGCACCCGAGCTGGTGGATGGCTACGTGCGCTTCTATCTCGCCGCAGCCGGCCTCGTAACACCAACGGGGGATTCGCGAGCCGCGTTCGCCGGCGCATTTCCCCTCCCAGATCAGATGCTCGGCGCAATCAACGCACAGCTCGACGTTGTGATGCAGGGGATTTGAGCCGTGAGCGATCTTCCCGCGGTGCCGTCGCCCGCCCCGGTTCCCGGACCGCACGTGTCGCGGCAGCTCCAACTGGACCGCGCCGCACTGGAGCGCGTGCTCGCACGGGCCGCGGAGCTCCAGGCGACGTTGACCGACAGTAGCGAGCTGCTGTCCGAGTCGCAGCTCATCGAGATCGGCCGCGAGGTCGGATTGGCCCCGCAAAACGTTCGTCAGGCGCTCGCCGAAGAGCGTGCGCGCGTCGCGTTGCCCGAGCCCCGGGATGCCCTCTCCAGGCTCTTTGGTCCGGCGCTCGTCCACGCACGGCGGACGCTGTACGGCGAACCGGCCGCTCTCCTTGCCTCCCTCGACGGGTGGATGCAGCGGGAGGAGAGTCTGCAGGTGAAGCGGCGCTTTCAGGACCGTATTCTCTGGGAGCCGCGCAAGGGATTTCTCAGCGAGATGCAGCGCTCCCTCAACTTCGGCGGCCGCGGCTATCACCTCTGCCGAGCGCACGAGGTTGCAGCCTCGGTCGTACCGGTGGACGAAGGCCGCGTGCTGGTGCATCTCTCCTGCGACATTCGACCGGCGCGGTCGCACCGCCTGCTGGCTGGAGGCGCGCTCACCGGCAGCGGAGCGGTTACGACCACCGTTCTCCTGCTGCTTGGCGTCTTCGCGCCCGTCGCCGCTGGCGCCACTCTGGTCGGTGTGGGGTCGGGCTATCTAGTCGCACGCACGCATGGACCGCTCTCCGGGCGCGTGCACCTCGCCATGGAGCAGGTGCTCGACCGCCTCGAGCGTGGAGAGCAGCCACGCCGCGGACTCCTGGGCGACATCAAGAAGAACGTCACTGGTACTCGCGATCTCTGAACAGAAAGGGGTGATGCGCAACATGACCGAGATAAAAACCGTGGGCGTGCTTGGAGCGGGCTTGATGGGAAGCGGGATCGCGCACGTTACCGCGCTGGCTGGCTACGAGACCTGGGTACGCGAGGTCTCCGATGTGCTGTGTGAGCGAGGTCGCACATCCATCGAGAAAGCGATGAAGCGTGCCGTGGACAAGGGGAAGCTGGAGACGATGGAAAAAGACTCCGCGCTCGAACGGCTGCACTTCACCACGGACACTCGCAAGCTGGACGAATGTGATCTGATCATAGAGGCGATCGTGGAAGATCTGGAGGTCAAGAACACGCTCTGGAAGGAACTGGATGGCATCTGTGCAGCGCACACGATATTCGCCTCGAATACCTCCAGTCTCACAATCGCCGCCATGGCCGCGGCAACGGCGCGAGGCGACCGCATGGTGGGACTGCACTTCTTCAATCCCGTTCCCGTCATGAAGCTTGTGGAGGTGGTGAAAACAGTCACCACCAGCACCGAAACGTTCTCCCGCACCTTCGAGTTCGCTCGCGCCATCGGCAAGGAACCCATCGCCGCCAAGGATCATTCCGGCTTCGTGGTCAACCTGCTGCTGATCCCCTACCTGCTGGATGCGATCACTGCGCTGGAACGTGGAGTGGCGTCGGTACACGACATCGACAAGGGGATGACGCTGGGGACCGGCCACCCCATGGGGCCGTTCACGCTCCTCGATTTTGTCGGCCTGGACACGACCTACAGGATTGCCGAGATCATGTTCGACGAGTACCGCGAGCGGCGCTACGCACCGCCGCCACTGCTGAAGCGGATGGTGCTGGCGGGGATGTACGGCAGAAAGTCGGGCAAGGGATTTTACGACTATTCGGTGGATCCACCGCGCGTGGTGGATCTGGGGCTTTGAGGGAGGATGGGCGCGGGCCGACGCTGGCCTCCGGCACGGTGGCGTCGATGCCGACCCCAGGAGTTTGGCCGAGCCGACAGTCCCCGGACCCGCGTCCCGTGTCAGTTCGGCGCTCGGCTCCTCCTCACTCTACCGATCAGCCACCGCACGCCCGCATTGCTTCCGACCAGGAATGACGAAACGGCGAAGAGACTCTTCACCTCGCGCCGACTGATCTTCACCGCACCGCCGGGGCGAAGCATGGCCATGCTGCACTCGAGCTCGCGCAGGGTCGCGTAGCAGTACACGAGCGGGAGGAGACAGAAGAGGCGGATCGAAACACACCGCCGTGGAAGGCACAGCAAGTACTCCGTCGCCTCCTCCAGCCCGCTTCTGGCCAGGTTCATGAGCGGTTCGAGAGCCCTCCGGTTTCGCTCTGCGTACTCCGGAGAAAGCAGCGTGCCATGTCCGGTGCCCTCCGCGTGCAGCAGCTCCGCGGGTATGTAGATCGAGTTCTCGCGTTCGATATCCTGCGGAATGTCTTTCAGGATGTTCACTGTCTGCAGCGCTTCGGCAAATCCCCTGGCACGCGCGCGCAGATAGGCGACATCGGCCGCACTGAGATGGACGATGTGCGTCTCCCAAAGATCGGTGAGGAGGTAGCCAACGGTACCCGCGACGTAGTAGCAGTACTCGCGATACTCCTCCACGCTGCGGATCCGGATCCCGATCCGGTGCTCGAGGACAAACTTCCGCATCCCGGTGATCATCTCCCGCACCCAGCGGGCAAGCGCAGCACGCGATGGCGGCGGCAGTGTGCCGTACACGGCGAACACGAGATCGGCGTGCCGAACGAGCCTGACGTGCGCAGGCTCGCCCTGTACTTCCTGAAGATGGTGGGGAAGACGCTCGGCAAGCGACGGGTCGTCGAGCGCGGCGGCCAGCCGGTCGAGCAGTGCCGCCTTGTCTTCAGGCGAGCCGACCGGCTCGTCCTCGATCGTATCGGCGATCCGGCAGAGCAGATATCCGGCGAGCACCGCTCGTCCAAGCGAGCCCGGCAGCACGCGAATGCCGATCGCGAAGGTGCGCGAAACCGCCGGGAGAATCTCCTGACAGAAGCGCTCCGCTCGTCGGAGGCGATTGGCGTCGAGCGCGAGTTCACTCATGACTGGCAGGAGATCCTCTGCATGCGCGCGAAAGATAGCCCCTTCCCTTGCCGGGGGGAGCCTTGAGGGCCGGAGCCGGCATGCGCATCCTCCATGTGTGAAGCCACCCCGGGATTTCAGCGGGATTTTCCGAACCGACGAGATCGCCCGCGCGCTGTACGCCGAGGGCGCGGGAATCGCTCGTGTCCTCCCGACAGCGGTGGCCGTCCCCGAGAGCCCGGACGCGGTGAGCGCTCTTGTACGCTGGGCGCAGGCGTCGAAGATCCCGCTCGTGCCTCGTGGATCGGGAAGCGGGATGGCGGGCGGCGCCGTGGGCAGTGGAGTGGTGGTGGACCTGAGCCGACTGCGGCACATCGGCCCGGTGGATTTCGAACGTCGGCGCGTGGTCGTCGGACCGGGTGCGCTGCGCGAGGAGGTCAATCGCCGGGCCGGCGATCATGGGCTCCGCTTTCCGGTGGATCCTTCCAGCGGTGCCTTCGCGACGGTCGGAGGGATGGCGGCGACGAACGCCGGCGGCGCTCACTCCCTGCGGTTGGGCAGCACCCGAGCCTGGGTGACAGCTCTGGACTGCGTTTTCGACGACGGAGCTCGCGCCGTTGCGCGCCGGAACGGGGGCGCGCCCACAGGGGTTTCCGCCGTCGCGCGCTTCGCGCGCGACGGCGAATCAGCCGCGCGCGAGGTGGGTGCACGCCTGCGCGATCGTGCCCGAGTCCGAAAAAACTCGTCCGGCTATGCGCTCGCCGAATACGCCACGTCGGGTGACCTCTCCGATCTGCTTGTAGGAAGCGAGGGCACGCTCGCTCTTTTCGTTGGGCTCGAGCTTGCGCTCGCTCCTGCACCGCTGGCAACGAGCAGTCTGCTGGCGCTCTACGATACCCTCGAGGGCGCGGTGGCCGGCGCGGCGGCGTGCCGCGAGCTTGGCGCCAGCGCGTGCGAGCTCCTCGACCGAACCTTCCTCGATGTGGCCAGGCAGGGAGACGCAGATGTTCCGGCGGCCGAGTGCGCGCTGCTGGTGGAAGTCGAGGCTTCGAGTGCGCGAGAGGCGGCCGCGGCGGCGGAAATGCTGAGGGCGGCGGTGGCGGCAGCGGGCGCATTCTCCGTTCGCATTGCACTTGACGCCGCGGCCGAGCGCGTGCTCTGGGAGCTCCGCCACGCCGCCAGTCCGATACTGTCGCGCCTCGATCCCGCGCTCAAGTCAATGCAGTTTATCGAGGATGGGGCGGTACCGCCCGAACGTCTTCCCGAGTACGTGCGTGGGGTGCGTGAAGCCCTTGGCCGGCGCGCGATCCGCGGGATCATCTTCGGCCACGCGGGAGACGGCCACGTCCACGTTAATCCGCTGGTGGATGTTCGGCGTGAGGGCTGGCGTCAATCGGTGGAAGAGGTGCTGGCGGAGGTCGCCGAACTGACGGCGCGTCTGGGCGGCACGCTGGCCGGAGAACACGGCGATGGACGGATACGCACGCCGCTGCTGTCCCGCACCTGGGGGCCGGAGGCGGTCGAAGCGTTCGCGCTGGTGAAGCGCAGCTTCGATCCGGACGGCATCCTGAATCCTGGAGTGAAGGTGCCGCTGCCAGGTCAGCGTGCGATCGAGGAGATGAAGTACGATCCGGCAGCGCCACCGCTTCCTCCAATGGTGCGCGCTGCGCTTGACGCCGTGGACCGAGACCGGGCATGGCATCGCTTCAGGCTGTCGCTGGTGGATCGGCCCGACTAGCTTTCCGGCCGGCCGGCCGGCGCGGCGCGCGACGGCGGCGGAACCCTTTAGCGCAGCCGCCAGTGTTTCTCTACGAACCCACGGTTTCCCTTCTCTCCCGCCCTACGTTCATCGAGCCGCCTCACCTCGCGGTGAACTGGCTTGGTGACTCCACCGACGGCGAGAAGCTCTCCGAGTTCGCCGGCCGCCTCTGCTACATGAGCCAGCGAAATCCCGCGAAGCGCGCCACCCGGGAGTACCTCGAGAACATCAAGCGCCAGGGACATGGCAGCGTGCTCGAGCACTCCAACTACTCGCTATTGATCGAGGGAGTGAGCCGGTCGCTCACCCACGAGTTGGTACGGCATCGCGCCGGCTTCGCGTACTCGCAGCTCTCCCAGCGATACGTCGACGAGTCGGCCGCCAGCTTCGTGGTTCCGCCTGCGATCCTGGGCGAGGAGGTGCTGGAAGCGGCCTGGCGCACCCAGATGGAGCAGGCGCTGGCGGCGTACGTGGCGCTGGTGGAGAAGCTGATGGAGCGCTATGGGTGGGTGGCCGACAAGATTCACCGCCGGAAGATGGCGCGCGAGGCCGCCCGCGGAGTCCTCCCGAATTCGACGGAAACGAAGATCGTCACGACCGGAAACGCCCGCGCCTGGCGAACGATGCTCGAGCTGCGAACGAGCGAAGCGGCCGAGTTGGAGATCCGTCGCGCCGCGATCGCAATCCTTCGCGTCCTCCAGCACGAGGCTCCCGCTTTCTTCTCCGACTTCGAGATATACGTGGCCGGCGATCGCCGCGAAGCGGCGCGAGTGGGATTTCACAAGGTCTGAGCGGCTGACGCTTTTCCATTGCGCGCATTTTCCATCGTTCTTATCTTGCGCGGCAAATCGAACGCTCCCAGAACATCGCGCCCGACAGCGGGCGTTCCGCTCCCATTCCAGTCTCCGCGTCGGCCGCTGCCGACGATCACCGGCACCACGCACTCGCGAGCGGATGACGCTCATCGGTCTCGCCTACAACCTCCGCCCCGACGTGCCCGCGTCCGCAGGCACCGCGGCGATCGAGCCTGCGGAGGAGGAAGAGCCTCCCGGTAGCGCACGGGGCAAGGCCGCTCCCCGCCGGACCTTCGCCACCTCGCCCACGGTGGGTGATTCGGGCGCGGCGTCGGCCGTCGCCGAGGTAGATGACGAGTATGCGGAGTGGGATGAGGAGGAGACGATAGCGGCCGTCGAGGCCGCACTTTCGGCGCTCGGTCGGGTCGTCCGGCTGGAGGCGACGGCGGATTTTCCCGAGCGCCTGCGGCGAGCCCGCCCCGATCTGGTCTTCAACGTCGCCGAGGGGAGTGGCGGCCCGAACCGCGAGTCGCACGTCCCGGCCATCTGTGAATTCTTCGGCATCCCCTATTCCGGCAGCGATCCGTTCGCGCTGGCGCTCTGCCTGCACAAGGCGCGCGCCAAGGAACAGCTCGCCTATCACGGCGTCCCCACCG
>CAZWSO010000036.1:0-19540 GCA_964636485.1 uncultured Gemmatimonadaceae bacterium | reverse complement strand
CGTTCCTTGCCGCACTTCAGGGCGGCTGCCAGGTGCCGATCGCGACGCTCATGCTCTCCGTGGAATCGGGCTTCGTGCTGCACGGCCTGATCGCCGATCCGCGAGGCCGGCGAATCGTGCGCGGCGAGGAACCCGTGGAGGCCGGTGACCCGGAGGGCGCCGGTCGCCGCCTGGCCAGCCGTCTCCGCGCTGAGGGGGGCAACGACATCCTTGCCGCCCTTCGCGGAATGGAAAAGGTGTCGAGGCCGCAGCCGGAATGATCGGATAAAATCAGATCCCCAATCCCGAATCACGAGTCCTGACTTCGAGCTTCGAACTCCAATGCTCTTCTCCCGCCACCGCCGCCTTCGTCGCACGTTGCCGCTGCGCCGGATTTTTCGCGAGGCGCAGCTCGATCCCCGACAGCTCGTGGTCCCGCTGTTCGTTCGTGCCGGCGCGGGGTTGCGCGTAGGGGTCGAGTCGATGCCGGGCGTGAGCCAGACGTCGGTGGACGAGATGCTGCGCGACGCAGAGTCGGCGCTGCGCGTAGGCGTTGGTGGGGTGATTTTATTCGGGATCCCCGAGGCGAAGGACGCGATCGGTTCGGGCGCGTGGGATGAGGAGGGGGCGGTGCAACAGGGAGTTCGCGCGCTCAAGCGCGAGCTCCCCGATCTGGTAGTGATGACGGACGTTTGTCTGTGCGAGTACACCGAGCATGGGCACTGCGGCGTGCTCGCGAACGGTGAAGTAAGCAACGATGACACCCTCGAGCTTCTCGCCAGTGCGGCGCTGTCGCACGCCCGCGCCGGCGCCGACATGGTGGCCCCCAGCGACATGATGGATGGGCGCGTGCAGGCCATTCGGCACGCGCTGGACGCGGAAGATTTCACGTCCACGGCCATTCTCGCCTATTCCGCCAAGTATGCGTCGGCTTACTACGGCCCATTTCGCGAAGCGGCGGAGTCGACGCCGAAGAGCGGAGACCGTCGCGGATACCAGATGGATCCGTCGAATGCGCGGGAGGCGATCCGGGAGGTTTTCGCCGACATCGAGGAGGGCGCCGACGCGGTGATGGTCAAACCGGCCGGCCCCTGTCTGGATGTCATCGCGCGAGTGCGCGCCGCGGTGCACCATCCGCTCGCCGCCTATCAGGTAAGCGGGGAGTACGCTATGATTAGAGCGGCAGCCGAGCGTGGCTGGCTGGATGGCGACCGCGTGATGATGGAGTCGCTGTTGGCCATCCGCCGAGCCGGCGCTGATGTCATCATCACGTACTTCGCGGGCGACGCCGCGCGGCTGCTGCGCGCCGGCTACGAATGAGGAGCAGCTCATGCGG
Source organism: uncultured Gemmatimonadaceae bacterium (assembly GCA_964636485.1). Classification (GTDB taxonomy): domain Bacteria; phylum Gemmatimonadota; class Gemmatimonadetes; order Gemmatimonadales; family Gemmatimonadaceae; genus CAYXRS01. The sequence goes on along the minus strand of CAZWSO010000036.1, from coordinate 18,225 downwards.
TATCGTATCTTCCCCGGCACCGACGTGCGGGTGAGCGAAGTCGGCTTCGGTCTGTGGACTGTATCCACGGGCTGGTGGGGGGAAAAGAGCGACGAGGAGGCCGTCGCGCTGCTGCGCGAGGCACGCGACGACCACGGTGTCACGTTCTTCGACGCCGCTGACGCGTATGGCAATGGCCGCAGCGAACTCCAGCTTGCGGAGGCGTTTCGCGGATCGAGGCACGGCGTTGTCTACGCCACCAAGATCGGCTATGACATCTACGACGAGGAGGCGTCGCGGACGCGGCGCGGCCAGAGCGAGCTTCCCCAGCGATTCGACGCCGACTACGTGCGGTTTGCCGTGGAGCAGTGCTTACGCCGGCTGGAGACCGACTACGTCGACGTGCTCCAGCTCCACAACGTCAAGATGGACCACGTTCGTGACCCGGAAATCTGGGAAACTCTTCGCGCGCTTCAGCGGGAAGGCAAGATCCGCGCGTGGGGAGCAGCATTCGGACCGGCCATCGGTTGGCTGTACGAGACGGTGGAGCTGATGGAGCGAGAGCCGGACATCCACACGATCCAGATGATCTGGAACATCATCGAGCAGCACCCCGGCACGGCCATGATCGAGGCGGCGCGCGAGCATGCGCCGAACTGCTGCTTCAACATCCGGGTGACACACGCCTCCGGCATGCTCGAAGGCAAGTACACTGAGGATACGGTCTTCGCGGAGAACGATCACCGCAGGCACCGGCCCCGCTCGTGGCTCATCAACGGACTGCAGAAGATCCGTACGCTCGACTTCCTCACCGAGCGCATGACGCTGGGCCAGGCAGCACTGAAGTGGCTGCTGGCGGAGGAGCGCGTCGTCTCCACGCTTCCAAACATCTACGATGCGGAGCAGCTCGCCGAGTTCGCCGCCGCCGCCGACATGAAGGACCTTACGACGGAGCAGATCGAGCGCGTGGCAGAGCTGGCCGAGCGGAACTTCGGCGTGGACGAGGCGCCGATGGCCTACAAGGGAACAATGGAGCGCGTCGGTTCCTGAGAAGCGGCCGCGCACGGAGGCGAAGGTCCTGTCGCAGATGTCTGTCGACCCCTGCCCCAAGCTCCCGCCATCAGGGTTTCGGCGCCACCGCCCCGTGATCCAGTGGCTCGGGCTCGCGATACAGGAAGAGGAAATGATAGACCAGCCCCGCGAGCATACCGCCGATCAGCGGGCCGATCCAGTAGATCAGATGTCCTTCCCATACGCCGCTCGCTGCCGCTGGGCCGAATGAGCGGGCTGGATTGAGCGAGCCGCCGGTGAGTGGACCGATCGCCAGGATCGCCGCCGCGAGCGTAAACCCGATCGCAAGCCCGCCAACGCGCGGCGAGTGCTTGTCCACCGCCGTGCCGAACACCACGAACACGAGGAAGAATGTGGCGATCGCTTCCAGCATGTATGCCTGACCAGAGCTGACGTCGAGCGCAACGGACTGGCTGCCGCCACGCGCCGCCAGAAAGCTCTGGAGCGGAAGCAGCGCCCGCAGTGCATAGGCAGCGAGCAGCGCGCCCAGGATCTGCGCCAGGAAGTAGACGCCCGCCATTAGACCGCCGATGCGTCGCGTGACGAGAAAAGCGAGAGTTACGGCCGGATTCAGATGGCCCGAAACCCGCATCGTGGCCGTGACAAACACAGCCAGCACCAGTCCGTGCGCCAGCGCGATCTCCAGCAGCCCGACGGTGGAGCCGGGCATCCGCGACATTATGATGGTGCCGCTGCCGATGAACACCAGCGCGAAGGTGCCGATGAGCTCCGCGACGAAGTGACGGACGGTGTCTCGCATTGCGGATGTCCTTGTGGGTTGGGGGAACGGGCGGCAAGCTAGAGGCGACCGAAGCGCGAGGCAAGACGTTCTGACGATCCCGACCCGAGACAAACAACAGCCGCTGGTACTGATCTCCGACCATCCGGAACGGTTCGGCGCGCTGCGCCGGACCCCGCTTGGCGACCGTGACGTTCATCTCTGGCTGCCGCACGGCGCCAGTACAAGTGCTGACGTCACGCCACTGCGTGGCGATCCGGCGGACCCAAACACCTTCCGGGTGCTGCGCGGGAGGGGCGCCGTGGTTGTGGTGGACTTCTCCGAGTCGGCGCGCGGACTGGCCGCGGCACGCGCGGCAGCGGAAGCGTTGCCGCTCGCCCCCGTGCTGCTGATCGATCGCCAGCGCGGTCACGATGGCGACCAGGTGAGCGGCGTTACCCGTATCAACGAAGGCGAGCTGCTCGGCCAGGCGATCACCATCGTGCTGAAGCGGGCTACCGCCAGCCGCCGTCTCGGGTCACTGCGCGCGGCGCTGGGTGGGGCCGGGAAGTGTGCCTTCCTGGTGCAGCACGATCCTGATCCGGATGCGATCGCGTCGGCGCTGGCACTGCGCAAGGCGCTCGAACTCTCGCCGGCGCGCGGTCCCATCATCACGCTGGGAACCATCACGCGCCCCGAGAACCGCCGGCTGACGGAGGCACTGCGCATCAACGTACAGCGCGTGAGCGGAGATGAGCTGCCGAAGTTCACACCGCTCGTGCTCGTCGACGTGCAGCCGCCGTACTTCACCGCGTCGTTGGGCAAGGTTGCAGCAGTCATCGATCATCACCCGGTCATCGCGGAGTACGATACGCGCTTCCGGGACATCCGGACCGACTATGGCGCCAGCGCCACGATGGCGGCGGAATACCTGCTGGCGCGCGACAGCGCCGCTATGACGCGGCAGCTCGCGACGGCGTTGCTGTACGGCATCATCACCGACACCAGCTCGCTCGTGCGCTCCGCCAGTGAAGCGGATCTGGAGATGTTCGGCTATCTCTTTCCCCGAGCCGATATCGCGCTGTTGCGCGCCATCCAGCATCCTTCCTACTCTGCCACCGCGCTGCGCCGCTTCGGGCGCGCACTCCAGGGGAATACCGTCCGGCACGGCGTCGCTTACGTGTACCTCGGCCGCATGAATCGACAGGAGGAGCACGTCGTGGCACAGTTCGCCGATTTCTGTCTCGGGTTCGAGGGAGCGCGCATGGCCGCGGTCTGCGCCATGTTCGATCAGCACCTGATCATCAGCACACGCGCCCTCTCTCCCGACGCACGCCTGGGCGAGAAGCTGCGGGAGACGTTCGGCGACTTCGGGAGCGCTGGCGGCCACCCGGTCATGGCTAAAGCGGTGATCAGAGTGGCCGACTGGAAGCGCGCCCGCCGAATTACGCAGCCATCCGGCGTCGAGCCGAGCATCCGCCGGGCACTGCTGGCGGCACTGAAGGAGTAGCGGCTTTCACCCCAGTCGTCGCATCACCAGTGCGGCGTTGATCCCGCCAAACCCGAAAGAATTGCTGAGCACGTGCTCCACGCGCGCGGTGCGGCCGTTTCCCGGGATGTAGTCGAGATCGCAGGCATCGTCGGGTGCATCCAGGTTGATGGTGGGCGGCAGCCAGTCGTTCTTCAGGGCCAGGCTGCAGATCGCCGCCTCGATGGCCCCCGACGCACCCAGCGCGTGTCCGTAATAGCCCTTCGTCCCGCTCACCTGAAGCCGGTAGGCATGATCGCCGAACAGCCGTTTGATGGCGAGCGTCTCGGTGCTGTCGTTCAGAGGAGTGGAGCTGCCGTGGGCATTGACGTAGTCGATTTCGCTGGGGGACACGTGCGCATCATCCAGCGCGCGCCGCATCGCGCGCGCTGCCTGCGCCCCGTCGGGTAGCGGTGCCGTCATGTGGTAGCCGTCATTGCTGATGCCGTAGCCGAGCACCTCGGCGTACATCGGGGCGCCGCGCGCCACGGCTCTCCCGCGCTCCTCCAGCACCAGCACCGCCGCCCCCTCTCCCATTACGAATCCGTCGCGTCCGCGGTCGAACGGGCGCGATGCGCTGGTGGGATCATCGTTGCGGGTGGACATGGCGCGAATGATGGCGAAGGCGCCGAAGCAGAGCGGCGACAGTGGTGCTTCCGACCCGCCGCAAAGCATGACATCGGCGTATCCATGGCGAATCTCGCGGAACGCGTCTCCCACGGCGATCGTGCCCGAGGCGCAGCTCATCGCGTTGGTGCTGTTCGGTCCCTGCACGCCGAACTCGATCGCGATGTTGCAGCTCGCCGCCCCGCCGAACACGGCGAGTGCCAGCGCCGGGTCCACAGCACGCAGTCCGTCGCGCAGATACAGCGGATACTGTGCTTCAGCATAGGCGACGCCGCCGAGTGCCGTACCCATCATTGCGCCGACACGCTCACGGTCCTCGCGTGCGAGATCCATTCCGGCGTCGTCGAGGGCAAGTCGAGCGGCGGCCACCGAGAAATGCCCGAAACGATCCATTCGCCTGGCCCGCCTCCGCTCGAGGAAGTCGGTAGCTGTGAAGTCATCCACTTGTGCGGCGTTGCGGCTGCGAAACGGGGCCGGGTCGAAGCGGTCTATCGAGCGCACCGCGGACCGCTGCCGTCGCAGGCCATCCCACATCCCCTCCAACGTCAGCCCGATCGGCGTGATGGCGCCAATGCCGGTCACCACCACGCGGCGCTGCTCGCTCACGGATCTATCCTCTCGTCGGGGGAGCGCCAGCTCCCGTCTCATTTACTGGCGAGCCCGCCTCTCGTTCTGCCACCACTGCAAGGCCGGCCAGGGTGCGCGAGGCGATGCCGTGAACGAACACCGGGCCAATCACCGTCCGCGCGGCGATGAGGCCGATCAACGGCCAACGCGGTCCATCCCACGCATGAACGATGCGGACGAGTGTTCCCTCAGGCCGCTCCGCGAAGCTCCACTCAACGTCCATCGTCCGGGTAATGCCCTGGATGTGACGAAAGCGGATCGCCGGCCGCCCTGCATTCACCTGCATCTCGGAAAGCCACCAGGTGGGCCAGCCGATCGGGCCAAAGGGACGGTGCGCCGCCATCTCCACTATCCCCCCGCCGTCCGGCGCGCGCTCACGCATGCGCACCCAGCGGTAGTGCGCGAGATGCGCTGGCCAGTGTTCCACCTGCCGGGCGATGTCGAAGATGGTTCGAACGGGAGCGCGAACCAGCAGCTCGTCTACCGTTTCGGTTGCGCGCCCCAGCGGCATCGGGCCGAGCTGGACTGTCTCGCGCGAGGTTGCTTGCTCGATCATCGATCGCCTCCAGGCGTCCACGCGGCGGACAGCCGGAATCCGGCGTGGCGCCGCACTCTCGCGGGCCTGCCCACCGCTCCCCTCACCAGCTCCCTCAGCTCCCCGGCCGTGAATCCCCGCAGCACGGAGATGGTGCCGTCGTGTCGCGTTACCGGCTCGAACCGCAGCGGCCATGACACCAGCCAGAAGAGCGCCGCCGCCGCCCAGCTTCGGCGCAGATCCGCCACCAGCACCAGGCTCCGCGTCACACGCGTGAGCTCGCGAAGCAGCGCCAGCGCCCCGGGAGTCTCGAAGTGGTGCAGCAGCTGTGAGCAGAGCACAACATCCACGCTGCCATTACGCACGGGGAGATGCAATGCATCGGCTTGCAGTATGGGGAGCTCCGCCGAGCGGGCCGCTCGCGTGAGCACGGCGCTCCGATCGACGCCAATGGTCCGGAGTTGCACCCGGTAGCGGGCGGCAAGCCGGCGCGCCTGCGCGGGGAGGTCTCCCATGCCGGTGCCGACGTCCAGCATCACCAGCGACGCCCCGGCCCGGCTTCGAAAGAATCGCCGCAGCTCGGCACGAACCGCGCGCGCACCCCCGAAAAGGGAATTGGCTCGCACCACGTCCCTCATGGACCGGGACAGCCGTCCCGGTTCGAGGCAGGGGTCGTCGATGAGCTCGGTGCCGCGATGGCGGGCGGGTGTCAACATGAGAGCCTCCTCAGCCATCCAGCCTGGTGTAGCCGCCCCGATAGTAGATGAGCGGCCGGCCACCGAGCACTTCACCCGCGATCACCTCCCCCACATAGATGTCGTGGTCACCTCCCCGGAACCGGTCACGGATCTCGCACTCGAGCGTGGCCAGAACGTCCTCCAGTAGGGGCGCCCCCGTTACGCCGCGGTGAAAGCCGATACCGTCGAAGCGGCCAAGGAGCAGCTCGGCAAAGCGCCGCGACAGCGGCTCCTGATCCTCGGACAGCACGTTCACTGCAAACTGTTCAGCCGATTCCAGCACGCGCCGCATCTCGGTGCTCTGCTCGATGCACGCAAGCACGAGTGGCGGCTCGAGACTCAGCGAACAGAACGAGCTCACCGTCATCCCATGGTCCAGCCCACCGCCGTCCTGCGCGGTGATGATAGTGACGCCGGACGCGAAGCGACCGAGGATGCTTCGAAACTGCGAGGTGTCAAAGGGCATCAGCCGGAGATGCTGTTGTCGGAGGATCGGTGCGGCGGCATGGCGCCGAATCGGGGAAGAAATGGGAGCGCCAGCAATCGGATCACATAGCGGGGGTCCAGCACGAGCCGGGCCGGCACGAAGTCGCCGCACACTCCCACGAGAAGATCCGCCATCTCCGCTCGGCGCGTCAGGGCGTCAGCCGCATGGTTCATGAGTGTCGCCGACGACACGAACAGAGCGATCCCGCCCTCCACAATGAGTTTAGGGCGCGTTTCCGTCCGGCAGGCGCGGTGATAGCCGCGAAGTCCGTCGTCCATCGCCTCGGCGTCGGGCGCGTCGAGCGCGTCGAGGAGCCGCGGCGCCAGAAGCTCGCCGCCACGCAGCGCCGCGTATATCCCCTCTCCGGTGAACGGATCGAAATATCCGGCGGCGTCCCCCACCAGCGCGACGCCCGGCGCCCATGCCCGTCGCGTGCGCGTCGCGAAGGGTCCGGTAACCTGCACTGATCCGATGCGGCGGGCGGCGCGTAGCCGCGGCCGGAGTTGGGGCCGAGCACGCAGCCAATCATCGTAGAACGCGTTGGCCCTGCCGGCGAGCTCGGGCGCCCGCCGCGCCGGTATCACCATCGATACGTTGGCCACCCCGCCTCCCACGTCTGCCATGCCGACGTAACCATCGCGCTCCACGTGCATCTCGCAGTAGTCATCGAGGGCGTCAAGTCCCTCCCAGTGCCCAACGATGCCGATCCGCTGTGGCCTGGGCCACCGACGCCGGAGCGAAAGTCTCGTCGCCACCACCGAGCGCAGACCGTCAGCGCCCACCACCACGCGCCCACGGATCTCCCGCGTTGTGCCCCGGGCATCCAGCGCATGGACCCCGCACACGCGGCCAGCTCCGTCGTAGAGTAGATCGGTTACGCGCATTCGTTGCGCGACGCGCGCGCCGCACTCGGCCGCGCGCTCGAGCAGGATGCTGTCCAGCAGCTCGCGCCGGATCGAGAGTGCGTGCTCGCTGAAAGGACGCCTGCCATCCACCGCGCCGTACGAGCCGGGTATGACCGTGCCATTCGGCGAGCGAATGCGCATTCCCGCAAGGAGTGCATGCTGGCTCGCCTCACAGCGATGCAGTACGCCCATGCGCGACAGAATTCGCGAGCACTCGGGACTGAGAAACTCCGCGCACGGCTTTGCCCGCGGGAAACGAGCCCGATCCAGCAGAACCACAGTCGCTCCGGCGCGCGCGAGCGCCCAGGCCGTGTACGATCCCGCTGGCCCGGCGCCGACGACTACTATATCCGCGACGGTCACGCGCCGCCGTCCCCCGCGCGCGGCGCGGCGTTTAGCGAATTCGCTGGAACTCCCGCGAATCGAGCCGGAGAATGTCGCCGTGCACGGAGAACCGCAGACGAAGCGTCCCGGAGTGCGGTGGATCGAAGGTCACGACTATCGATCCACTTTGCACACCCCACTGTCCAGTCGCGATCAACTGATCGCTCACGCCCGATGCAACGTGGCGCAGGATCGTCCTTCGTATTGCCTGTCCGCCGGCGCGAAACTCCCAGATCGTTTCGCTCGCCTGAATTCCCGAGGGTGTTTGCAGGTAGATAATGCTTGCCCACTCGCCCACGAGCAGGGAAGGTCGATGATCCGCCGCGAAACCGGTGCGTGGCCCGGTGGCGAGCTGGAACTCGTCCACCGCGCAGGCTGCAGCGCCAAGCATCATCACCGCCACAAGGGCTGCTCGCATCCCACAGGCACGCACGCGACGTCTCCATGTCAAATTGTCAGCCACCAGAGGAGGGCGATGCTTCCCCCAACGCCCGCCGCCAAGAGGTTCACGACGTCGTTGTCCAGCCATGCGACACCTCCTGCCTGATTCGTCCGGGTCCCACAGTGGTGCACATGTCGTTCCGTGGGGGTTTCGCAGACGGGGCAGTAGCGGCGCGCCTGTAGCCGCGCCCCGAGAAACGAGTCCGCCAGCGCTCCCGAGAAGCCGCCAAGCATGGCTGCCATAGCCACGTCATGAGGCCAGCCAGCGGCGCCGGCCACAAGCGCGATGAACGCCGCGCCGCAAACCGAGGCGGCCATCCCGGCCGCCGAAACCGCACCCGATGTGCCATGAGGAACCGCTTCCCAGGTGGTGATCATCCGTGGCGGGGCTGCCGACAGCGTGCCGACCTCGGTTCCCCACGTGTCGGCCGTGGCGGCGGCCAGCGCGCCGGCGCCCAGCGCCAGCCATGCCGGAGAGGGAACGAGCAGCCACAACAGGGCAGCCAATCCGAAGACGCCTCCGTTCGCCAGCACCTGGACCGCGTCACGTTCCATTCCCTTGGCAACCACGCTCGCGGCCCGGAGCCGCTTCGTCTCACTGCCGATATGAGACAGGACGGACGACACGGCAAAGAACGCGACCAGCAACGCGCCCCAGCTCCAGCCGGCGGCTGTGGCGATGGTGCCGAGAGAGAGCGCAGCGACCGCACCGCCTGTGGCCAGCGCTCCGAATCGTCGAGCAGCGAGGGCGATGACAGCGGCGATGAGGAAGCCGATGATGGCGCGACCGATCACCGATCCCCGAGCATTCTGTCACAGCCTGGGGCACCGCCCGCGGCGGCGTCGTTCCGCATCGATTCAGGTGGCTGAGGGATCCTGGCCGGTTGGCCCGCGAAAGCTGCGCGCCACTTGGCGAGTCACGCAAGGCGCCGGTGCGCCGACCGCCAGCTACTGCTGCAGCAACGCATGGGAGATGCCCGGGTCGCGCGCTTGAACGGTCTCTTTCGCCCGGTTAGCTTGCGAGCGCTGCACGGCTCTGCGCCGATTGCCAGCGCTTGCCGCTCCCACCGAGCCATGCCTTCCACCATAGATCCCCTTCTGCCACTCAGCCTCCTGCGCGCGGTCCGGACGGTGGACCAGCCAGAGGAGCTCGAGGCAGAGTTCCACCCGGAGCTGCTGAACAAGCGCTTCGGGTTGAGCGAGACGGTCTACGCGCAGATCCGGCGGTATGATGAGGCGGTTAAGCGTCAGCAGCAGGTGTCGTTAGAGGAGGCGGTTGGTATCGCGCGCCTGATCGGTCGGCGTCCCGACGCCGAGGCGATCTTCCGCTCGGCCGGCCGGCTGCTGTCACACGAGGCGGTCGAGAGAATACCCGTCTCGCAGCGCCGCGCTATCGCCATGCTCCCGTCCATGCTGTCGCGCCCCATGGCACTGCGACGCGCAAACGGGATCGGCCGGCGTTACCTGAATGGCGGCGTCAGCCGGCTCGGTTCGTTCGTCCTGCTTCGCGTCGGGTCGTCGGTCACGGTGAACAGCGCGCCGGCTGGCTGCGCGTTCTACGAATCGGCGCTCCGGGAGTTGCTGCGGTTGCTTCAGGTCAGCGGCGGTGATGTGGAGCACGTGCGGTGCGCTGGCCGCGGGGAAGGGGAGTGCGAGTGGCGCGCCGAGTGGCGTGCACCAGTGGCTGCGGCGACGTAGCTGCGCGGTCGATCAGAGGCTGCGTCGCCATTCAACTCCGATGATTCACCACGGAGGACACGGAGCGCGCGACCGGAAGGCCCGGTGCGAGATAGCGAGCCTGCGTTGCAGGAAAAAGTTGGAATGCCTCCGCCAGGAAGAGTTTGATGCGACAACCACGAGAAGATGGATGCTGTGGCGGTCCATCCCCTTCACCATGGCGCACTCCGTGTGCTCCTTCCCTCTGTGGTGAAAAATCGAGGGCTGGACGACTCCTGACCAGTCGCGCACGCCGATGTCATCCGCGGTTGAATATCGAGGCCGACTAACCACGATGCGCGCACTAACGCACAACGTCCCAGAGCAGTCGAAGCCCGAGCAGCACGATCGCCAGGCTGAGGAGTCGGACAATGCCGCGTCCCTTGATCCGGTGAGAGAGGCGCGCGCCGATCTGCGCACCAACTATCACGCCGGCTCCGAGCGGGAGCGCGAACTGCCAGTCCACAAGGGCGCGACGGACGTACTCCGTCACCCCCGCCGCGGCGGTGATCGCGAGGACGAACTGGGATGTGGCAGTGGCGATGTGAGCCGGGAAGCCGAGCACGTGAATCATCGCCGGCACGTGGACGATACCACCACCGATGCCGAGCATGCTCGATAACGCCCCGACGGCGATCGAGATGGTGAGGGCCAGCGGAAGGCTGTACGAGTACTCCAGCAGCTCGCCGCCCGGCGGCTGGAATCGCGAACTTATCCTGCCGAAGCCGGCCCGCACAGTAGCCCCGGGCGCTATGCGCTCCGGCCGAAGGGCGAGGAAGCCGGCCATCACCAGCAGAAAGACGCCGAAGATCGCTCGGAAGATCTGCTCCGGCACGCGCGAGGCGAGCCAGGGCCCCATCAGCGCGCCGGGCACGGTCCCTAGCGCCAGCACGAGTCCGGTGCGAATGTCAACGCGGCGCAGGCGCAGGTAGGTGAAAGATCCGCTCGACGCGTTGAGCAGGACGACGAAGAGCGATGTTGCCGCCGCAATGGGCGCCGGCAACCCATACGCGAGCAGCAGGAAGGGGACGATGAGGAAGCCGCCGCCGACACCAACGAGCGTACCGTAGGTCCCCACGACGAGACCGAAGGCGGCGAGCAGTAGAAAGAACAGGTGCGATGGGCTGGATGTTTGGCGTCAGGGCGCTGACACCTCTCCGACACATCCCCTGACATCTAACAGCTAACACCCCACACCTCGGTCTCACAAGACATGCTGAATCCGACGTCACTCGCCGAGATCCAGTCGGCGTTGGCCGGGAGCGAGCTCGACGGCTGGCTGATCTTCGATTTCAGGGGCGTGAATCCAGTGGCCGCGGGGATGCTCGGCTGGGAGGGACTGGTGTCGCGCCGGCATTTCGCGCTGATACCGCGCGAGGGCACTCCGGTGGGTTTGGCGCACGCGATCGAGCGCGGCGCATGGCGGCGCTGGCCGGCGCAATGGGAGCTCGAGAGCTACAGTACCTGGCAGCAGCTCGAGTCGGGACTGGCGCGGCTGGTGGGAGGAAAGCGCATTGCCATGGAGTACTCACCGGGCGGCGCCGTTCCCTACCTGGACCGTGTTCCGGCGGGGATGCTGGAAATGGTGCGCGCAGCCGGGGCGCGTGTCGTGTCCTCGGGAGATCTCGTCACCCGGTTCTACGCCGTTCTGGATGCGCATTCGCTCGCGTCGCACCGGCGCGCCGCCGAACTGCTCGCGCGGATCGCAAAGGAGGGGATGGCGATGGCGGGACGCCGTGCTTCCGAAAACCGGCCGATGATGGAGCACGAGCTCCGCGACTGGATTCTAAGCCGGTTCGACGCCGATGGTCTGTTCACTGATCACGGGCCGATAGTTGCCGCCGGGGACAACGCAGCGGACCCGCATTATCTGCCCGCGTCAGATCGGCCGCGTCCGATCGCACGTGGCGACGTGCTGCTGGTGGATCTGTTCGGGCACGAACGTGGCGGCATGTACGCCGATCAGACCTGGATTGCGTCGCTTGGGGCGCCCTCCGACCGTGCGCTCGAGGTGTGGGAGACGGTGCGGGATGCACGCGATGCCGCCATCGCCGCCCTCCGCGACGCCGTGGCCCGAGGTGAATCGCCGCCGGCCAGTACGCTGGACGACGCTGCCCGCGCCGTCATTCGCGACCGCGGCTTCGGCGACCAATTCACGCACCGCACCGGTCACTCGATCGATTCGCGCGACCTGCACGGTTCGGGGCCGCATCTCGACAACTTCGAGACGCGCGACGAGCGGCGCATCATCGCCGGCATCGCTTTCTCGATCGAGCCGGGCATCTACTTGCCCGGCGAGATCGGCATGCGCAGCGAGGTGAACGCCGTGCGAGGCGAGCGCGAGGTGATCATCACGCCGGAAGAGATTCAGCGGGATATACTGATCGTTTGAGGGGCGCCCGGCCGCTCCTCGGCCACGTGCCCGGCAGGCTGGTTCACGGCATAGCGGCGCGCCACCTCGGCGGCGAAGTACGCGAACTCACCGGGATCGATCGGCGGGCTCGTGTGGCATGGACGAAGCCCGCGCGAGGGGGGTGTGAAGCAGAGCGTGAGTGTCACGTCGAACTCCTCCAGTGCCTCCATCTGACGGTCGAACCAGCGCAGCGCGTTAGGCCGGTGCCAGTCGCCCCAGCTGATACCCGTGCGCAGCCGGCGGATGCCGATCCGTCTCATCCACCTGACCGCTTCGTCGAGCCTCGGATCGTCGAAGTGAAACCACTGGCAGATCCCCATGCGCGTATCGAAGTGCGCCAGCGCCGGCTTCGGCGTGCCGTCGGCACGCACCAGACCCATGTAGAAGTGCCGGTAGTACGCGCTCCCCTCGCTCTCCTTGTGGCGCGTGGTCGCTTCCCACGCAGGAGGAAGGTCCAGAAGGCTGTACCAATAGACACGCTCCACGCGTTCAACGAGCAGCTCCGTGGTGCGCTGCAGCCCGAACACCTGAACTTCGTCCGCGCCGAAGCTGGAAACACCTACCTCGGTCACCCACACGGGCAGTGATGTGACCGCTTCGATGTCGGCGATTCTCTCCGGCCACTCGCGCAGCTGCCAATGGTTCCAGTCCAGGGGGAAACCGTGCACGGCCACAACATCCAGCGCATCGAGCACGCCTTGCGACCGGAGGAGGCGAATGAAATGCGGATCGATCGGCGAGATGCCTCCCAGCACGAGACGAAGAGCCGGCACCTCGTCCCGCACAGCCTCAGCCGCCATACGCGTCATGCGCGAGAACTCGCGCCACTCGGGATCGAGCTGGAAATCCCAGTGCGAGATATTGTTCGGCTCGTTCCAGAACTTGATCGCTTCGATCACTCGAGCCTCCGCGCAATGACGGCCGCATCCCGCCACTGTAGCGGGGAAGCTTCAGGTCGCATGGGACTCACCTTCTCACCGCCGCCACCGCGCGCTCCGCGGCCATGCGCTCTGCGTCGTTAATGCCGGCCCGGCCCTGCCCGGGCACTGGCACACACATGTACGTCTCGGGTGCCGGACGCGCAATCACGCGCAGCCCCGACGAACGGAGCATTGCTTCCGCTCCAGCATGATTGGGGATCCACCAGTTGCTGTCGTCCCCGGCAAAACGGTGCTCGATGAAGGCCATCTTCGGCCATCCCCGTCCATGGAGGACTTCGCGGTCCCCGATGTTGGAGTCCCGATAGGCGCCGCGGTCGTGGGTGTCGGCGAACTCCTCCTCACCCGGCATCGTGAGCGTCTGGAAGATCATGAGCCGTGCCAGACGCGCGGCCACGATCTCCAGCGCGAGCAGCGGATGCCGCAGATGATAGAACACCCCCATGAACAGTATCAGATCGAATCGCTCATCAGACCCGGCCAGCTCGTAGACGGTCTGCTGCCGCAGCTCGATCCGGTCGCTGAGTTCCAGCGTCTCCGCGGCCCAGCGTGCCTGCCGCAAATAAAACGCATCCGGTTCCAACCCCACCACGAGTGCGCCGCGCTGCGCGAGCTCGAGAGCGTAGAAGCCGCCATTGCAGCCAATGTCCAGAACTGTCCAGCCGTCGAGCGACTCGGGGACATGCGGAGCGATGAGCCGCCACTTGGTTTGCGGAAAGTCGCCGAGTGGGTGGTCGGGCGCGGTCTGCACGCTTCCGGGGAGGTGGAGGTTGTGAAACCACGGTCCGAGCGTCGCAGCCTCCGCGGCGAGGTCGGCGCGGATCCGGAGCTGCCGCGTCATCAGCGAGCCTCCGCCGCGGCGGAGCGCTCCAGAAGCTCCATCGCATACTGCTCCAGCTCCTCGGCGCGGTGCGCGCAGGTGTGGCTGGAGAGCACACGCGTGCGCGCCCGGTCGGCGATCCGGAGTCGCTCCTCCTCCGGTGTATCGCGAATCAGTCCGAGCATCTCGTCAGTATCGTGGGCCAGCAGGATCTCCTTTCCGGGTTCGAGCAACTCCTCCAGCCCCGGCCACGAATCGCTGACGATCGGAACGCCGCATGCGGCGGCCTCGAACAGTCGAACGCTCGGCGACCATCCCGCGCGCATCATGTCGGCACGCGTGATGTTGAGCGTGAATCGCTGGGCAGTGTAGAACTCCCGGTGCGTGGATGGGGGGAGATGCTCGATGTGATCTACATTGCCCGGCCAGGCCGTGGCAGCGCCCGGATACTGCGCGCCGGCGATGCAGAAGCGGCCTGGCGGCCAACGGCGCGCCGGCTCCAGCAGCAAACGCTCCAGCGCCGGCTGCCGGTCGGCACTGTACGTTCCCATGTAGCCAAGGTCCCAGCGCGCTGTTCGACGCTCCGGAAAGTGCAGCCCTGGATCCACCGAGCAGTAGAGCGTCCGGGCCATCGGCGAGCCGAACTCGCGCTCGATCCGCTCCGGGGTGGGTCCGCCCGTGAACGACAGATACGCATCGTAGCGCGCGACGAGCGGTGGATCGATGTACTCATGTTCCCCGCGAGCGAGCTTGGCGAGCGTTACAGGGGTATCGATGTCGTAGAATGCAACCGGCCCGCTGGCCGTGGCGATCATCCACCGGCCTGCCTCCACGCCGTCGGGCACGTACGAGCCGACGATCACCAGATCGGCGTGGCGAACGTCGCGGGTAAAGCGGTCGCGCAGCTCGTCCAGCGATCCGTACAGCTGCGTGCGACAGAAGTCGGGAACGGGGAGATCACGATGGGTCGCATACCACGGCACATCGCGCTCGAGAAAGAGCACGGAATGACCGCGCTTCGTGAGCTCGCGAACGAGCCCGCGCCATGTGGTGGCGTGTCCGTTCCCCCACGACGATGTGATGGACAGCCCCGCCACGACGATCTCGAGCGGCTGCGGCTGCATCAGGCGAGCGCCTCGGCGCGGGAAAGTCGCCCATCGAGCACCTCCTCGAGTTGCTCGGCACGCTGCGCGTAGGTGTGATGCGCGAGCACACGCCTCAGTGCGGCCTGACCGATGGTGCGGGCCCGTGCCGGATCGAGCCGGCGGACGTGATCGGCCACTTCGTCGCCATCCTGCGCCACCAGCACCTCGCGTCCAGGCTCGAGGAACAGCTCGATGCCCTCCCATGCGTCGCTCACCAGACACGCGCCGGCGCCCGCCGCCTCGAACACTCGCGTGGCGGGAGAGAATCCGTAGCGTGCCATGCTCTCGCGGCTGATGTTCAGCACCGCGAGCGGCGTGCAGTTGAAGGCGTTGTGCAGAGCCGTGAAGACGTGGCCCAGACATCTCACGTTGGCGGGAATCAGCTTGTCCTCCCACCCGCTGCCGCCGAGCAGGAAGGTGCGTTCCGGAAGCGCCGTCGCGGTGCGCAGGAAAAACTCTTCCACGCGCGACTCGCGGTCGGGAAGACGGTTGCCCAGGAAGCCAAGGTCAGCCTCGAGCGCCGGATCCGGCGGCACGGGGTGGTGCGTGAGGGGATCGAGCGCGTTGTAGATGGGCACGCAGGCCCGCGCACCGAGCGACGTGTAGGAGCGCACCACCGGATCCCCACCGCCATAGGTGAGCACCAGATCGTACCGAGGGATGAGCACGGCGAACGGATCGCCCGCGTTCTCGCGCACCCGGTCGAGCGTGGCCGGTGCGTCCACATCCCAGTAGGCGACGAGCGTGCCCGGATGGGCCAGGTCGAGCACGGCGCGCTCGAGCAAGTCATCGAACACGCCCACGCCGCTGGCCTTTACCACCAGATCGGCACCGTGTGCCGATTCGAGCGCGCGCATCACTCCCGCCTCGCCCTCTCCCGGATACACCACTACTTCCGCCCAGTCGGGATCGGGCAGGTCGCGATGTCGTTGCCGGTCGTACGCATCGGGCTCATAGAAGGTCACGCGGTGCCCGCGTTCGTACAGCGCGCGCACCATCCCGCGATAGTACGTGGCAGCGCCATTCCAGTAGGCCGACACGAGGCTGGATCCAAAGAAAGCAATGCGCATTCCGCTCGTCATCCTGTGAGTGCCTCCTCCCTCTTCACGGGCCGGCGCGCGTGGTGGATGGCGAGAAGCTCATCCACGCGATGCGCGCAGGTGTGTCGGGCGTTGATGGCGCTCAACCCGCGGGCCGCCAGCTCGCAGCGCAGTCCTTCATCGCTGAGGATGTTGCGCAGGTGCCGCTGCATGGCATCTCCACTTCCCGCCACGAGGAAGTCGCGACCGGCCTGAAACAGCCCCTCGGCGTCATCCCAGGGCGCGGTCACCAGTGGGATTCCGCAGGCGAGAGCCTCGAACACACGAATGGTCGGGATTCCCGGCAGAGCCCGGCTGTACGGCTGGCGGGGCACGTGGATGGTGACGCGGTGCCGAGCGAAGGTGCGCGGACACTCGTGGTTGGGGAGCCAGCCACGGTACGCTATGTCCGCTTCCCGCAGCCGCGCGATCGCTGCCATCGGATAGCGGACACCGTGTACCAGCGCGCGAAGGCCGAGCGCCCGCACCGGCTCGATGAGGAACTCGGTCAGCTCGGCCGACCGCTCATCGTCACCCCAATTGCCGATCCAGACCAGATCGCCTTCACACTGCTCGCCCGCCAGAGCGCGAAATACTCGCGTATCCGCGGCCTCGTGCCAGGTGTGCACTTCGTGAACCCATCCATGCCTTTGGTAGATCTCGCGGAGCACGCTGCCGAAGACCAGAGCACCGTCGTAACACGACAGGTCGTAGCGGCGCATCTCTTCGGGGCGGGTGAGCGCCCGGTGGTGCGTATCATGGAAGAAAAGCGTGTAATTGCCCGAGCGAAGGCGGTGTCCTCCGACCGCGGCTACGAGCTCCGGGTCGTTCCATTCGTGCACCAGCACCAGGTCGGCGCCGTCGAGCGCCCGGTCAAGATCGAGCTCGGCCGCGTCGTATCGCACTGGATGCAGCCAGGGGTACGCAGCCCGGTAGCCAACCACCGAGTCCTCGCCGTGCTCGGCGACGAGGTTCGCGAGGCTCCAGGCGCCGCGCGGTTCGAACACACACACGTCGTGCCCACGGCGCACGAGCTCGCCGGCTATGCCGCGCAGGAAGTGAGCGTTGCCATGGTTCCAGTCCGAGATCAGGGAGTGACAGAAGAAAGCTACACGCATGTCGCCTCCCGGCGGTCCGGCGCTCGCGCGCGAATGCTCTCGTATACCGCACGGTAGCAGGAAGCCATGCGCTGCGGCGTGAAGCGCAGCGCACGGCGCCGCGCCAGGCCGGCCATTCTGGCGCGCAGGCTGTCGTCCTCAATAAGCCGCGACAGCTCACCGTGCAGCGCGTCGTCATCCAGCGGATCCACAAAGAGTGCGCTGTTCCCCCAGACCTCGCGCAGACTCGGAATGTCGCCCAGCACCAGCGCGCAGCCGGAGAGAGCCGCCTCCAGCGCGGTAAGCCCGAAAGGCTCGTAACGGGCCGGCAGCGCATAGATGGCCGCGTGTGCATACCAGTAGGCGAGCGCCGGCTCCGGAAGCTGACCCAGCAGCCGCACACCGTGAAGCGTGGCGGACTTGCCGTCGGGGTGCCGCTGCTCTCCCGCCACGAACACCGGCCAGGAAATGGCTGGCGCCACGCGCGCCAGCGCGGCGGCGTTCTTGGCTTCGTCCCACAACCGGCCGGCGGTGAGCACGATGTGGCGCTTGGCTGCCGGCCGGAATCGGCGCGGGTCGCGACCGTTGTGCACGACAATCGCGCGCGGACGTGGTCCGTAGTGCTCCTCGAGCGCAGCGAGCATTGCCGCACTGGGCGCCGCCGCCATAGTGGCGCGGTCGAGCCCGGCAGCAACGAGATCGCGATAGCGGCGCCAGTCATCGGGTGCGTCGGTGCCACGCACGGCACGCCACCACGAGAGGACGCAGGAGTGTCCGACAACGAGCGTCGGCGCGCGCCAGGGAAGTGCTCCGGGACTGTACTGGTTGAGATGCACCACATCGGGGGCCAGGTGCGCCTCCAGACCCAGCAGCCACTCGCCGGCGCGCTCTAGGTCGGCCCAGGGCTCATCCATCCACTCCAGTGCGAATGTGCTCTCGTGCAGGCGCAGGCCGGCGCCGCGCGCCGCCGCGCGCTGC
>CAZWSO010000035.1:0-19929 GCA_964636485.1 uncultured Gemmatimonadaceae bacterium | reverse complement strand
TTGCGATGGCAACGGTGCCGTCGGTGGAGCCGTCGTCCAGCACCACGATCTCATCGGCAATCTCCGCCACTGCCTCCAGGCAGGTCGGCAGGTATCGCTCCTCGTTGTGCGTGATGATGTAAACGGAGAGGCGTGGCAAGGGCGGGGGGAGCCTGGAGCTGCGTCGGTGTCGGGGGGGCCGGCGATCGCTTCGCCACCTTCCGGTGCAAGTATATCCTTTACGGTGCACTGGAGCCACCGCCGCATGCTACATGTTCGAACCCTGACACCCGGCGCCCGGTAACCGGCGCCCCGGATCCGGGCGCGACGACTGCGCTTCACGCGCTACAGCTGACATCGGACACCGGCACTGCTATCCTTCCACACCATGACGTCCCGCCGCATCGGAATTGTGATGCTCACCGCCGTTGGCGACGCCGTGCATGTGCTGCCCGTGCTGAACGCGATCAAGCGGAACGAGCCGGACTCGCACATCACCTGGGTGCTCCAGCCCGGACCGGCATCGCTCGTGCGCGGGCATCCAGCGGTGGACGAAGCTGTGGTTTTCGATCGCCGCCGCGGCTGGCGTGCGTTCCTCGATGTTCGGCGCGAGCTCGCACAGCGCCCGTTCGATCTGGTGCTCGATCTCCAGACCTACCTCAAGGCCGGACTGATCACCGCGTTCACACGGGCACCGCGCAAGGTGGGCTACGACCGCGTGCGCGGGCGGGACCTCAACTGGCTGTTCACCACCGAGCGCATCGCGGACGGCCGCGCTCGTCACATACAGGACGAGTACCTGGAGTTTCTGGAGCACCTGCACATTCCGGCAGAGCCTCTGGTTTGGGGGCTGGGGCCGTGGGAGCACGAAGCAGAGTACCGGCGCTCGATCACCGACCGATTCGAGCGGCCCGTCGCCGCGCTGGTGATCGGAAGCAGCAAGCCGGCCAAGGACTGGGTTGCAGGTCGCTGGGCGGAAGTTGCGGCGAGTCTCGCGGTGGATTTCGGGCTCCAGCCGGTGTTGGTCGGATCACGCACCGAGCGCGAGGTAGAAGCCGAGCGCACCATCGTCCAGGCCGCCGGTACGCATGTAGTCTCGCTGCTGGACAGCGGGCTCCGGCGACTGGTGAGCATCCTCCACGCGTCCACGCTGGTGATCTCCCTCGACACGGGACCACTGCACATGGCGGTAGCGCTGGACCGTCCCGTCATCAGCCTGCTCGGCTACAGCAACCCGCTGCGCACGGGACCGTACCGCCGCTTTCACGACCTGATGCTCAACGCCTATGGCGACATGGAGCGCAATGGCCGGCTGACGCGCGACACGCGCCCGGACCGAATGCGGACGATTAGCGTGCGCGCTGTGCTCGACAAGGTGGAGCTGTGGAGTGCGCGCTATGGTTCCACGCCGCTTCAGGTTTCGGCGCGAAGCGAACGAAAGTCGTAGCGCAACCCCATTCGGGCGAGCAGCTCAACCATCCTGCCGATGGCGAAGCCCATCACCGCGAAGTAGTCGCCATCGATGCGTTCGACGATGGTAGCGCCGAAGCCCTGGATGCCGTAGGCCCCCGCCTTGTCCATCGGTTCGCCGGTGGCAACGTAAGCTCTGATGGTGGTGGCGTCGAGCGGCCTGAACGTGACCGTCACGGCTTCGACTCCCGATTCCATGCGGCCTCGCCATGCAGCGGCGACGGCGGTGAACACGGTATGCGTGCGACCGGCCAGCGTGCTCAGCATTCGCGCCGCCTCCTCTTCGTCGCTCGGCTTGCCGAGCACGTGGTCATCAATCACAACGATCGTGTCAGCAGAAATGACGAGAGCTTCCGGATGGCGTCCGGCAACCGCCAGTCCCTTGTCCCGCGCCAGCCGCTCGGCGTGCGCCACTGGCGGCTCGCCGGGAAGGTACGTCTCGTCTATGTCGGCGGGGATCACCTCGTGGCGGAGCCCGATCATGTTCAGCAGGTCACGCCGCCGGGGAGAGCTGGAGGCCAGGATGACGCGCGGTTCGCTCATCTCTCGAGCCACAGCGTAACCGGCCCGTCATTGACCAGCTCGACTTCCATCATGGCGCCGAACTCGCCGCTCTCCACGCGCGCGCCGCGCCCGCGAAGGGCGGCGATGAATGCGTCGTACAGGCTTGCGGCCTCCTCGGGGGGCGCGGCGTCCACGAAGCTCGGTCGCCGACCCTTTCGGGCGTCGCCGTAGAGCGTGAACTGCGATACCACCAGCAGCGCCCCGCCCACTTCCTCCAGGCCCAGATTCATCCTGCCCTCCGCATCGCCGAAGAGGCGAAGCCCCAGCACCTTTTCCGCCATCCAGGTAAGCTGCTCACTTCCGTCGCCGGAGGTGAAGCCGGCGAGGAGCAGGAAGCCGCGGCCAATCCGGCCGGTCACGCGCCCGTCCACGCGGACCTCGGCTCGGGAAACGCGTTGAAGGAGGAGGCGCATGGGTGTGGGAGGTGCTGGGCGCAACCGAGCCGGAGGCTCGTCAGGTTGGTGCCACCGGCCGCATTGTGCAGGCAGCACCCCCTCAGCGCAACTGCACCTCCGGTGTTCAAGGGCTCGGTTTCAAGGGGTCAGGTCCCTTGAACGTCCAAGGAGTCCGGTCCCTTGAATGCGGTTCGGACCGGGGTCGACTGAATGCCTGGATAAGAGTGGACTAGGCTGATGGAGGCAGGTTTGGCTGCCAAGGCCGGCGACCGCCGGCTGGCGCGGCGCGGACTTCGAGAGCGCGGGCCCCTCACTCCACCGTAACGCTCTTCGCCAGATTCCGCGGCTGGTCCACGTTCGCCCCGCGCTGCACGGCGATGTAGTAGGCGAGGAGCTGGAGTGGCACCGATGCCAGTATCGGGGTGAACATGTCCATCGTCTCCGGGATCCGGAACTCGTGGTCGAGGTTCCCCTTCAGCGCGGGCTCGTCGCGACTGGTGAGCGCGATCACGCAGCCGCCACGCGCCTTCACCTCGTGAATGTTCGACAGGACCTTGTCGAAAACCGAATCATGTGGCGCGATGAACACCACCGGCATGTTCTCGTCTATCAACGCGATCGGACCGTGCTTCATCTCCGCCGCCGGATAGCCCTCGGCGTGGATGTAGCTGATCTCCTTCAGCTTTAGCGCCCCCTCCAGCGCCGCCGGGAAGGAATAGCCGCGGCCGAGATACAGGAAGTTGGCGGAATCCTTGAACTCCTCCGCCAGCTCCTCGATCTCCGCGGCGCGGTCCAGGATGCTCTGGATCTGCGCCGGCAGAGCCTGCATGGCGGCGATGATCTCGCGCCCCTGGGTCGCGGACAGCCCACGCAGCCGCGCCAGGCGCAGCGCCAACAGCGCCAGGGCAATCACCTGGCTGGTGAACGCCTTGGTGGAAGCGACGCCGATCTCCGGTCCGGCGTGAATGTAGATGCCCCCATCCGATCCGCGCGCGATGGTGGACCCGACCACGTTCACGATCCCCAGCGCCCGCGCGCCGCGCCGCTGTGCTTCCCGCATTGCGGCCAGCGTGTCGGCCGTCTCTCCCGACTGTGAGATCACAATGCACAGCGTGCGCTCGTTCACGATCGGGTTGCGGTAGCGGAACTCCGATGCGTACTCCACCTCCACCGGAATACGCGCCAGCTCCTCGATCATGTGCTCGCCGATCAGCGCCGAGTGCCAGCTCGTGCCGCACGCGGTGATCACGATGTTGTCGAACTCCAGCAGTTGCTCGTTGGTGAGATTGAGACCTCCGAGCTTCGACGTTCCCTCGCCGACGAGCAGGCGGCCGCGCATCGTGTTCTCGATCGTCGCCGGCTGCTCGAAGATCTCCTTGAGCATGAAGTGCGAGAAGCCGCCCCGCTCGATCATGTCGAGGTCCCAGTCGATGCTCGCAACGGGCTTGCTGAGCACCGCGGCGTTCAGATCGATGATCCGGTACCCGTCGCGTTCCAGCACGGCCAGATCGCCGTCGTCGAGGTAGATGACCTGCCGCGTCTGCGCGAGCACCGCGGCCACGTCGGAGGCAACGAAGTACTCGTGCTCGCCCAGGCCGATGAGCAGCGGACTACCCCTGCGCGCGGCAACGATCTTGTGCGGATCGTCGTGGGCGACCACGGCTATGCCGTAGGTCCCCTCCACCTTGCGCAGCGCCGCGATCACCGCTTCCTCCAGATTTCCGTTGAAGAACTCGCGGATGAGATGCGCGAGCACCTCGGTGTCGGTGTCGGAGATGAAGCGATGCCCGAGATCCTCGAGGGCGTGCCGCAGCGCGGACGAGTTCTCGATGATGCCGTTGTGGACCACAGCAATGGAGCCGTCCGTAGAGATGTGTGGATGTGCGTTGATGATGTTCGGCGCGCCGTGCGTCGCCCAGCGCGTGTGTGCGATACCCATGGTGCCGTGCAACGGGCTCACCGTCAGCAGATTCTCCAGCTCGACGATCTTTCCTGCCGCCTTGCGCGTCTCCACCCCCCGGCCGTTCAGAATTGCCATTCCGGCCGAGTCATACCCCCGGTACTCCAGCCGTCGCAGCCCCTCCAGAAGAAGGGGCGAGGCAACCCGGGGACCGACATATCCTACGATTCCGCACATGGTTTCGTCTGGGTTCTGACTACGCTCGGCTCAACGCGTCTAACGGCTTCCGGGACGCCGCGATCAGCTTTCTCGCCTCGGCGTCGGACGGCGCCTCGGCGATCACTCGAACAATCGGTTCCGTGCCCGACGGGCGCACATGCACCCACCGGTCATCCCATGCAAGTCGCAGCCCATCCTGAACGTCTACCATCGCCTCGGGGAACGCGTCGCGCAGCGCGGCATACACCACGGATAAATCGACCTTGGGCCGCGGCAGCTTGTCCTTGACGATGTTATACCTCGGATAGCGCGCAAGGGTCACCGAGAGCGGAACCCCGTCCTCCAGCAGCATTTGGAGCATGAGCGCCGCCGCCAGCGGGGCATCACGGCCCAGATGCAGTTCCGTCAGGATCACCCCGCCGTTCCCCTCCCCTCCGATCGCCGCCCCGAGCTCGCGCATCCTCGCCGCAACATTCACCTCACCCACTGGTGCCCGAACCACCTGGGCTCCCGTCTCGGCGGCCACGTCGTCCACGATGCGGCTTGTCGACAGATTGACGACCACCGGACCCGGCCGATACCGGAGCACAAGCCGCGAGGCCAGCGCCAGCGTCCAGTCCTCACCAATGGCGTGTCCCTGGTCGGAAACCACTGCCAGCCGGTCCACATCAGGATCGACGGCCAGTCCGATGTCCGCTCCGGCGCTCCGAACGAGACGCTCCAGCTCGCCCAGATGCTCGGCCGCCGGCTCCGGTTCGCGCGGGAAGCGCCCATCCGGCTCGAGATGAATCGCGGTGACGTCGCAGCCGAGCCGCTCCAGCAACTGTGGCATGATCACCGCGCCCGCGCCACGCACGCAATCAAGCGCCACCTTGAAGCGGCGCTCGCGAAGGGCGGCGACATTAATGAAAGGCAGCGTGAGGATCCGTTCGAGGTGCCGGTCCACCGCTGACTCATCGCGTTCGACGGAGCCCAATGCGTTCCAGGCGGCTCGTGGGATTCCGTGCTCCATCGCCGTACGCATCTCCGCTCCCTCATGCTCCTCGAGAAAGAGCCCGGACGGGCCGATGAATTTGAGGGCGTTCCACTCGGCAGGGTTGTGGCTGGCCGTGATGGCGAGACCGCCGGCGGCGTGCGTCTCCTCTACGGCGAGCTGGATGGTAGGGGTGGGAGCCATGCCTACGTCGGTCACCTGGCAGCCCACCGACTCGAGTGCGCCGAGCACAATGCGATGGAACATCGGCCCGGACACTCGGGAATCGCGCCCGACAACGATACGGCGGTTGCCACCACTGCGCGCGGTCGCCCAGGCACCAAAGCCCGCCGCAAATCGCGCGACGACCTCCGGCGTGAGCGCCTCCCCCACGCGCCCACGCACCCCGGATACACTGACCATGAGCCCCTCGTACACGACCGCCTGATCCTCCGCTGCAAGCAAGCGCGAAAGCTAGTCCGCACGGACCTGTAAGCAAGCGGTGGCGCTTGAGGTTACCCGCACAGCGCGTTGCGCGTTTTATGATCGGCGGCGCGCTGCTCGCCGCCGTCGGTGTCCCCCTCTGGAGGAGTCGTTCTGACCCGCGCGCTCGGCTCGTGGGTGTCCCGCCTGCCCTTCCGCTGGAAGATGGCGCTGATCAGCGTCGGAGCGGCGCTGGGGACACTCGTTCTCGTACTCATCCCTGTGTACTTCGCAGGCGTCGGCCAGCTTGCCGACCTGCACGGCCGGCGGCTTCAGGCCATCGCCGCCAGCGCCGTCGTGGCGATTCCCGCGGATTCGGTGCGCGTGCTCGCGGGTCCGAGGGGACAGCACTCCGAGGCATTCGTGTTCACTCGCTCGGTGCTCTCCAGAACGTGGGTGGCGAACGACGGAAAGCTGCGAGAGCTCACATCCGGTATCGCGATCGTGCAGCGCGTGCCAAGCGGATTTCGGTATCTTGCGCACTCGTCCTGGAGCGCCGGCCAGCCGCAGTACACCGCCCACTGGGAGCCTCCCAGGCAGATCCTGGATGCGCTGGAGCACAGCCGCGGTGGATATACATCGTTCCACCGCACGGCGGGCGGTGTGCGCGCGCTCACCGCCGCGGTGCCCTTTGCGCATTCCGGCGCCGCTCCCGCGTTCGTGGTCGCGACGCTCGATGCGGAGTCATTCCTGGCGGAGCTGATACGGCAGATGGTGGGGCTGATGTGGCTTCCCATCGTGCTGATGCTTACCGGGCTCCTTGTGTCGCTGTGGGCGGCGCGGCGGCTGACGCGCGGCGTGGAGGTACTGGCGGCACACGCCGGCGCGGTTGCGGAGGGCAACCTGCGCCGGGAACTGGATTTTGCATCCGGCGACGAGGTTGGGGCGCTCGCGGACTCGTTCAGAACAATGACGGGCGGACTTCGGGCGTTGCTCCGCGACCTGGACTCCAGCGCCACGGAAGTTACAACTACGGCATCGCAGCTCGCCGCCGGCTCGCAGGAGATGAGCAGCGCCACCGAGGAGGTGGCTGGCGCCGCCCACTCCATAGCGGATGCCGCCTCGCACCAGTCGAGAGGAATTCAGCAGATCGGCGAGATCGCCGGACGGGTGGCGCATCGCGCTACCGAAGTAACTACACAGGCGCAGCGCGCGCGACACGCGGCCGATGAGGTGTCGAGCTCTGCCACGCGCGCCTCCCGCTCCGCTGAAGAGGCGCTCACCAGCATGGCGTCGATAACAGCCGTCACCAGCGAAGCCGTGCCGGCGGTGGAGGAGCTGAGCGACAAGTCCCGGCGCATCGGCAAGCTGACGGAGACGATAGCGGCGATCGCCAAGCAGACGCATCTTCTCGCACTGAATGCCGCCATCGAGGCGGCGCGCGCCGGTGAGCATGGCAAGGGATTCGCAGTCGTGGCCGACGAGGTGCGGAAACTGGCAGGCGACAGCGCGCGCGCGCTGGAAGCGATTCGCGCGCTGGCGGGTGAGATCCGCACCGCATCGGAGCGCACCGCGGCGAGCATCAACTGCGTCAGCGACAGCGTGGCAGCGGGTGAGACCGTGATACGATCCTCCACCGGCGCGCTCACCTCGATCGCCCGGGAGATCGAGGGTAGTCGTGAGGCGGTGGCGCGCATAGTGGAAGTCGCGCTGGAGCAGCAGCACGAGGCAGAGTCGCTGTCGCGCGAGATCGAGGCGGTGGCGGTGGTTGCGGAGGAGAACGCAGCCACATCGCAGGAGGTCAGCGCCGTTGTGGAACAACAAACCGCGACCATGGGACAGGTAACCAAATCGAGCGGCCACCTGGCGGAGATCGCGACCCGACTCAAGAGGGCGATGGCCCAATTCGAGTTGTGAGCGACCCGCTGGCGCTCGTGCCGCTGGCCGCAGGCGCATACGGCGGACGGGTGGATGACTTCGAAGCCCGGCAGCTCGTCGCTGCCGGGCTTACTCTTCTGGCCCGCTGCGCTCCACTCGTCAGAGCGCTTTCCGGCCGCCGGTCAGCCATCCTCCTTCCCACCTGTCCTGCCTATCTCGTGGCGCTCGCCGCCAGTGAGGGCCGCGGAGCAACGCTGCTCAACCCCGTCTGCACCGCGCACGAGCTGAAGTACCAGCTCGAGGACACGGGTGTCGGCGCGGTGTTCACGAACCGCGCGCTCTCCTTTCGACTTCCCGCCTCCATGCCGCGCGTGGTACTGGACGATGCGCCGCAGTCGGCGACCTTCATCCGCGAGGGAGGCGAGCACGAGGTGGACCTCGGCTCGCACGTTGGGTTCGATCTGTCAGGCGATCCCGATGTTCCGGGGCGCGACGAGGAGGCTGTAATCGTCCACACATCCGCCATGGCCGGGTTGCCGCTGGGCGCGATACTCACGCACCGAAGCATGCTGGCGAACGTGCGTGCAACGATCGCGGCGGGGGGGCTCACCTCCGCCGACCATGCGCTCTCCGTCCTCCCGTTGTCGCACCTGTTCGGGCTCGCGGTCACGGTGCTGGCGCCGCTGCTGGCTGGCGGGCGGGTAACGACCATGGACCGGTTCAATCCCATGCGCGCCATCGAGTTGCTGGAGAATGGCGGCATCACAATGCTCGTCGGCGTTCCGGCTGTATACACTGGGCTCATCACCGCGTTCGAGCGTCGTGCCGCCGGACTGAGAGCAGCCTCGCTGAGGTTGTCCATTTGCGGCGGCGCGCCGCTCGATCCGCGGCTGCAGGGACGCTGGAACGAGATGACGGGCGTAGAGCTGCGTCAGGGTTACGGGCTCACGGAAGCGGGACCGGTATGTCTCTTCAACCGCATCGACCAGCCCAATCGGCGTGGTACGCTGGGCGTCGCTTTCCCGGATGTGCGCGTCACGATCCGGGACCCCGGAGCCAGCACTGAGATGCCGCGCGGAACCACCGGGGAGATCTGCGTCGCCGGTGAAAGCGTCTTCGCGGGGTACGTCGCCGGCGGCGACGGCGGGCTGCAGCGGCGCGGGGAATGGCTGCACACCGGGGACCTTGGTGAGATGGACCACGACGGTGTCGTCACCTTTCGCGGGGTGCTCAAGCCCATGTTCACACGCAACGGATTCAACATCTTTCCGCGCGAGCTGGAGCGCGCGGTTCTGGCGCTGCCTGGCGTGCGTTCGGCCATGGTGCGAGCCATCCCGCACCCTGTACGCGAACATGATATCGCCATCGACGTGATCGGCGAGACGACGGTGGATGATGTGCGCCGCTGGTGCGAGGAGCGGCTCGCCGGCTACAAGCAGCCTTCGGAGATTCAGGTAATCGCCGCCTAGCTGGCGGCGAGCCCCTGGCGCCCGATCGCCAGACCGGGTCTCATCGCCCCGGCAGCCTGCTCGTCGATTACGCCGCTCTCGAGCACGCGCACCAGGCAGTCCACGATGTCAGGATCGAACTGCGCGCCGCCGCACCTCGTCAGCTCGGCCACGGCTTCAGCGCGCGAGAGTCCGTCGCGGTACGGCCGTTTGCTGAGCATGGCATCGAACGCGTCCACCACCGAGATGATGCGTGCCTCGATCGGGATGTCCGTGCCGGCCAGGCCATCGGGAACGCCGACGCCGTCAAACCGCTCGTGATGGCTGCGAACGATGTTGAGGATCACCGGGGCGTCGCCAAGGAGCGGCTGGAGGATGCGCCACCCAAGCAGCGTGTGCGACATGATGTGATCGTACTCCTCGGCGCTGAGCGGACCAGCCTTGTTTAGCACATCCTCTCGCACGCCGATCTTGCCGATGTCGTGGAGCTGGCCGCCGAGCTCAATGTGCCGGGTCGTCTGCGGAGGAAGTCCAAGCAGCCGCGCGACCGCCGTGCCGTAGTGGCTCACCCGTCCCGAATGGCCGCGTGTGTAGCCGTCCTTCAGTTCCAGGGCTTCGACAAGCGTCTGCACGCTGACCAGAAACAGCTCTTCCAGGCGACGGGCCTGCTCGGCGACACGCTCCTCCAGCCGTTCGCGATGTTCGCGGTTCTCGATGATGAGGCGTCGCTTTTCCATCGCCTGGGCGACGCGGGCCCGCACTTCCTCGAGCACGAACGGCTTGCTGATGTAGTCCATCGCGCCCATGGCGAGGCACTCGACGGCAACCTCCACCTCTGCGACGGCGGTGATCATCACCACCGCGATGTCCGGCCAGCGGGCGCGCACGCGCCGCAACAGCTCGCTGCCGTCCATGCCCGGCATGCGCATGTCGGAGAGGAGCAGCTCCACGGGCTGCTTCTCGAGGAGCTCGAGCGCGTCTGGTACCGAGCCGGCCTCGGAGCAGACGAAGCCGTCCGCCTGCATCAGGCGACTAAGCGCCTGACGCAGGCGTGACTCGTCATCGACGATCAGGCATCGGTGCCGCACGGCGTCTATCAACGGTCCCTCGGGCGCCTCGTGTGACGGCTGTTGGTCGACGAGCCGGAAGCGCGGGGGCCCCTGCCGCCGCCACCCCCCGCGCCAGTCGCTCGCCGGTGAGAGAAGGCACGGTTATGTTCATGCCTTCCTCCCACCGCTCAACGAATGACTCGCATCTTTGACGACGATTTGGACTACGGTTTCGGCACTCGTGCCATTCACGCCGGCCAGCGGCCCGAACCCCTCGCTGGCGCCATAATGACGCCGGTCTACCTGACGTCGACCTACGTGCAGGAGGGGCTGGGACGCCACAAGGGGTATGAATACGCACGCGGGAAGAACCCTACCCGGGAGGCTCTGGAACGTAACGTCGCCGCACTCGAGGGGGGGCGCCACGGTTTCGCCTTCGCCAGCGGCACCGCGTGCATCGACTCCCTCATGAAGCTGTTCAGGTCCGGAGACCACGTGGTCTGCGGAGAGAACGTGTACGGTGGTACCTTCCGGCTGTTCGACCGCATCCTCCAGCATCTCGGCCTGTCATTCACGTTCGTGGATACGCGCAGCACACAGGCTATCGAGGAGGCAATGACCGGAGGCACCGTAGCCGTTTTGGTAGAGACGCCCACGAACCCGCTCATGCGCATCACCGACCTTGCCGCGGCAGCGGAGGTCACGCGCCGCGGCGGAGCGCGCCTCATCGTGGACAACACTTTCGCTACGCCATACTTCCAGCGCCCCTTCGAGCTCGGCGCGGACATTGTCCTCCACTCGACCACCAAGTACCTCAACGGTCATAGCGACATGATCGGCGGCGTTGCCGTCGTGAACGACGACGAGACGGCGGAGCGCCTTCAGTTCATCCAGAATGCCGCCGGCGCCGTGCCGGGCCCCTTCGACTGCTGGCTGGCGCTGCGCGGCACGAAGACACTGCACCTCCGCATGCGCCAGCACGACATCAATGGTCGAGCGGTGGCGGCGTGGCTGGTCGAGCGCTTCGGCCCGGATCGCGTCATCTATCCAGGGCTCGAGACACACCCCCAGCACGAGCTCGCGAAGCGGCAGATGAGCGGCTTCGGCGGGATGATCAGTGTGGAGATGGGGAGCCGCGACAGCGCCGCTCGCGTGCTGGAGCGAACGAGGGTTTTCGCTCTGGCGGAATCGCTGGGCGGGGTGGAAAGTCTCATCAGCCACCCCGCCTCCATGACGCACGCCGCCGTCCCCGCCGAGCGCCGTGCGGCGCTGGGCATCAGCGACGGGCTGGTTCGACTATCGTGCGGGGTGGAAGAGACGGAGGACTTGCTGGGGGATGTGGAGCGCGCGTTTTCCTGACCGGCGTTTCGCAGCTCGGTTATCTGGGTCTCGGGACCTCGAAAACCGGAGCCCGGTTTTCACCGTAGTTCAAGGGAAGGCGTCCAGGCGCCATTCCGATTCCTGAACACCGTACCCGAATCCCGAATCCTATGTCCGACCGCCGCACACTGACTCAGATCGCCCCGATCGCCTGGGAGCACCCCGCCGATCGGGCGGCCCTCAACACGCTGCGCGCGATTCCAGGCTTCGACGAGGTCGTGCGGAAGGTCGCCGGCTTCTTTGGTGAGCGCGGCATCCGGCATCTCTTCCTGGCCAACGCTGTCCGCGTGGGGCCGCGGCAGCGACCACAGCTGGACACATTGTTCACTGAAGTGCTCGAGACCATGGACTGGCGTGATCGCCCACAGCTCTATGTGACTCAGACGCCGGTCGCCAATGCCTTCGCGATAGGCTTCGAGCACCCTTTCATCGTGCTCAACACTGGCATGCTCGACCTCCTCGACCAGGAGGAGCGGCGGGTGCTCCTCGGCCACGAGCTGGGCCACATCATGAGCGGTCACGCTACGTATACCACGCTAGCGCTGCTGCTGCTGACCGTGGGGCTCCGCAACCTTCCCTTCCTCGCCGGCCTTGCCCTCCTGCCCATCGAACTGGCGCTGTTCGAGTGGTACCGAAAGGCGGAGCTCTCCAGCGACCGTGCCGGTCTGTTGGCGAGCCAGGATCCGATGGCTTCCATGCGCCTCTTCTTCCGCATGGCGGGGGGGACGGTCAAGGACGACGAGTCGTCGCTGGAGGAGTTCCTGGCGCAGGCGCAGGAGTACGAAACCGGCGGCACCGCCATCGACGCCGTGTTCAAGGTGATCAACGTGGCGTTTCGGACGCACCCCTTCAATACGGTGCGCGCGGCCGAGCTTCAGCGCTGGATCCAGGCTGGCGACTACACCCGGATCATCGACGGTAACTACCCCCATCGTGGGGAAGAGGACGCCGAGCCGCCACTCACCTCGGACTATGAGCAGGCGGCCGGCTACTATGAGCAGCAGGCCAGGGAGGCCATGGACAAGGTTGCGGACATGGTATCCAAGGCGCGATCGGCGTTTGACGAGGCACTGCGCGGCCCGAAGCGATGAAGGTGTTGCTGGTAGGCGGCGGGGGGCGGGAGCACGCCCTCGCCTGGAAGCTGTCCCGCGACGACCCAACGCTCGAGCTGGTCGCGGCACCGGGGAATCCCGGCATCGCCCAGCTGGGGCGGACGGTTACCCTGCCGGTCTCGGATGCCGCAGGGCTGGCAGATCTGGCCCGCGCTGAGGAAGTAACCTTTACCATAGTGGGTCCGGAGGCTCCCCTCGCAGCCGGCCTTGTGGATCGCTTTCGCGCCGGCGGGCTGGCGGTTTTCGGTCCCACGGCAGCCGCTGCCCGAATCGAATCCTCCAAGAGTTTCGCCAAAGCACTCATGCTGGCCGCCGGAGTTCCGACCGCCTTCGCCGAGCGACACACCAACCTGGCGGAAGCCCGGGAGGCTGTTGCTCGCGTCGGTGCTCCCGTGGTCATCAAGGCGTCCGGCCTGGCTGCTGGAAAGGGGGTCATAGTATGCGGGAGCATAGCCGATGCCGACAGGGCCCTTGACTCCATGCTCCGAGAGCACGCATTCGGCGAGGCCGGTCTTGAAATACTCGTCGAGGAATACATGGAAGGTGAAGAACTGTCAGTGTTTGCGGTCACCGACGGGACCTTGGTGCTCCCCATGCTCCCGGCGCAGGATCACAAGCGGCTAAGCGAGGGGGATGAGGGGCCGAACACTGGCGGCATGGGCGCTTATGCTCCCGTCTCCCTGGGCAGCTCCGAGCTGGTGGCGGAAGCGGTTGAGCGGATCTTTCAGCCCACCCTCTCCGCTCTCCGGGAAATCGGTTCCCCGTTCACAGGACTCCTCTATG
The DNA here is from genome assembly GCA_964636485.1 of uncultured Gemmatimonadaceae bacterium. Lineage (GTDB taxonomy): Bacteria > Gemmatimonadota > Gemmatimonadetes > Gemmatimonadales > Gemmatimonadaceae > CAYXRS01. The sequence goes on along the minus strand of CAZWSO010000035.1, from coordinate 6,356 downwards.
CGGGCCTCATGCTCACCGCCGACGGTCCAAAGGTGGTCGAGTTCAACTGCCGGTTCGGGGACCCGGAAACGCAGGCACTCTTGCCGCTGCTGGCGTCCAGCCTCCTGGAGCCCCTTCACGCCGTAGCTGCCGGGGAAAGCATCGCTGGAGGCCGGCTTCAGTGGAGTGGCCGGAGCGCTGTAACAACGGTAGTTGCCGCTTCCGGCTATCCGGAGAATCCGCGCACGGGAGACCGGATCAGCCTCCCTGCTGCGTCGCCTCAGGAAATCCTCGTCTTTCACGCGGGCACCGCCAGGACGGCGGACGGCACCCTGGTTACGTCGGGTGGCCGGGTCTTCGCGGTCACAGGAGTGGCCGCCAGCCTGGCTGCGGCGCGGGATGCCAGCATTGCGGCGGCCGAGGAAATCCGCTTCGAGGGGCGGTACTTTCGCCGCGACATCGGATGGCGGGAGCTGAGCCGGCATGCCGGAGCTGCCTGAGACCGAAACCATCGCTCGAGACCTGGACGGCGAGCTGCGCGGTGCGCGGATCACCACCGTTCGGGTCTCGCGGCCCGACGTGCTTCGCGAGTTGAGCGCGCCAGCACTTGCCCGTCGCGTGCCGGGCCGGCGGATCACCCGCTGCTGGCGCCGCGCCAAGCTCGTCGTGCTCGACCTCGACAGTGGCGACCGAATCGTCGTCCAGCCGCGATTCACGGGGGCGCTGTTGATCGACGATGGTGCGCTGCCCGAGGCCGAACGGCGCTACGCCGCGGTCACCTTCGGATTGGGCGGTGGGCGCACGCTCATCTACCGGGACATCCGGCGGCTCGGGACGGTTACGGTTATGGACGCCGTTCGCTGGCAGGCATGCGCGTCTGCACTGGGCGCAGAACCGCTTGACGAAAGCTTCACTCCGGCGCAATTATCGGCCTCTCTTCGGTCAAGCGGCCAGGCTATCAAAAAGGTGCTGATGGACCAGCGGCGCATAGCGGGCGTGGGCAACATTTACGCGAACGAGGCCCTGTGGCGCGCGCGCCTGGACCCATCGCGTTCCGCCCGTTCTCTCTCCACGGCTGAGATCGCCGCACTGCACGGCGCCCTCACCTCGGTGCTTCGCGAGAGTATCGCGCTGCGCGGCACGTCGTTCCGGGATTACCGCGACGCATCCGGGCGGCGGGGCTCTTTTGCCGAGCGCCTGGCCGTGTACGGCCGCGGCGGCCTGCCGTGCATGCGCTGCGGAGCCCGGCTGGTGGATACCGCCGCCGTCGACGGTCGCACCACGGTGTTCTGTGCCCGCTGTCAGGGACGTCCGCAGTGAGCAGGCGCACCGCGCCGAGCCCCGGCGTCAAAGACGCGCTGCGCGCCATGCGCGTTCACGTTCGCGCCGAGGCCCAGGACCGGCCGGGTGTCTACCGGCTGAACTCCGCCAGCGGTGAGGTCATCTACATCGGCAAGTCGAAGCGAGTCCGTACACGGCTGCTCAGCTATTTTCGCGCTGCATTTCCCGAGGATAAGGGCGCGCGACTGATTCGCGAGGCTTCTCACGTCGATTGGGAGTATACGCCCAGCGAGTTCGCCGCACTTCTGCTGGAGATGCGACTCATCAAGCGGTACCGCCCGCGCTTCAACGTCATGCTGAAGCGCGACGGGCGACATCTCGCGTTCGTGAAGCTCACATCGGGACCGGCAAGCCGCCTGGTTGTTGTGCGAAGGGCGAGCGATGACGCCGCCACCTACTTTGGCCCCTTCCACGGCGCTCGACGCGCAGGTGAGGCGATTCGCGAGCTGAGCGATGTTGTCGGGCTGCGTGATTGCCGGCTGGACCGCCACATGCGCTTTGCCGACCAGACCGAGCTGTTCCAGCTCGCCCGAACGCCAGGCTGCATCCGCTACGAGGTGCGCAAGTGTCTGGGGCCGTGCATCGCCGCGTGCACGGAGGCGCTCTACCGCGAGCGGGTGGCGATGGTACGCGCCTTTCTCGATGGTCACGACGACACGCCCATGAAGCTGCTGCGGCAGGAGATGGCTTTGTTGTCCGAACGCCTGGAGTACGAGCGCGCCGCGGTGTTACGCGACAAGCTCGGACGGCTCGAGGAGCTGCGCGAACAGTTCGACCGAATTCGGTTCGCCGTGGAGACGCTCAGCTTCGTCTATCCCGTGAGAGGACACGAGGGCGACGACCGCGTCTATCTCATACGGCGTGGGCGCGTACGAGGGGAGTGCGCCAAGCCACGGACTTCGCGGCAGCGCGCCGAGCTGCGCGAGCTCGAGGAGCGCGTGTACGGCCGCTCGGAGCCGGACAGCGCCCAGGTGTCGAGCCACGAGGTGGACGAGCTGATGCTGCTGTCGTTCTGGTTCCGAAAGTTTCCGGAGGAACTCCGGCGCACACGTCACAGCCGGTTTGCCGCGGCAGTGGAGTCGAGCATGTCTGCGGCATCGTGATGCGCTGGCTCAGGCGCCTGCTGCTGCGCATCGTCGTCTTCGTGCTGGCGCTGTACACGTTGTGGATCGGAGCGCTGGTGTTCCTGCGCTTTGCCGAGCCGCCCATCACCATGGTTCGCGTGCAGCAGGGAATCGGTGCCGTACTGGAGCAACGCTCGCCAAGGCAGCGGCACGCCTGGATTGCGATGGATTCGCTGCCGGCACACGTGCCGCGTGCGGTGCTCGCCGCCGAGGACAGCCGATTCTATACGCACCGTGGCTTCGACTTTACCGAGATGCGTGCGGCCCGAACGCAGGCGGAGCAGCGCGGAGGAGCGCGGCGCGGCGCCTCCACGATCACGCAACAGCTGGTCAAGAACCTCTTCCTGACGACGCACCGGTCGCACGTGCGAAAGGCGATCGAGATCTCGCTCACCCCGTTCGCCGAGATCATCCTCGGCAAGGATCGTATTCTGGAGCTGTACCTCAACGTAGCGGAGTGGGGCCCGGGCGTGTATGGGATAGAGGAGGCGGCGCGGTTCCACTACGGCGTAAGCGCCACGCGGCTCACTCGCGATCAGGCGTTGCGCCTGGCGGCCATTCTCCCCGCCCCGTCCACGCGCGACCCGCGCCGGGCAGGAGCGTATGCGGCGATCATCAATCAGCGGATGCGGGCAATGGGGTGGTGAGGATGCGGTGACGCGCCGGCACCTCAACGGCTTCGTCGCAAAGCGCGTATACCGGAGAGACACCTGCCGGAGTCGGCTCTCTCATGATGATGAAGTGGCTTCCCGTTTTTTTTGCAGCGATGGCCGCCGCTGGCCAACCGCTGTCGCTTACGATTCCCGCCGAGTTCGCCGCGCCCGCTGATACGGGGCGCACACTGCTCGTGGTGGGGCCGGACGGAAACGAAGCGCGCTACCGCGTGCGCGAGCAGCTGGCGCGCATCTCCTTTCGGAGCGACGCCGTCGGTTCCACGCGCCGGGTTCAGGGCCAGATCGTCTTTGACGGTGCGGGCCGCGTGATGACGGAACTCTCGCGCTTCGTGGTGGACCTGGCGAGCCTCCAAACCGATCAGGATCGCCGCGACAACTACGTTCGGCGCAACACGCTGGTAACGGACAGCTTTCCCACGCTCACACTCGTGCCGCGTCAGCTCGTCGGACTTCAGTTTCCCCTGCCCACCGCCGGTGAGCACGAATTCCGGATGGTGACGGACATGACGTTACGCGGTGTGACCCGTCCAGTAGCGTGGGATGTCACGGCGATCTTCACGCCGCATGGTGTGAGCGGCCTTGCCACCACGCGTTTCGACTTCGCAACATTCGCCATTCCCATTCCGCGGGTTGCGTCGGTGTTGAGCGTGGAAGACGACATCCGTCTGGAGTATCAGTTCAGGCTCGTATTGTCCACCGGCGCCGCAGCATCTCGCTAAAACTGCGTGCGCGCCTTGCGCCGCGCGGCGCCGCGGTGCACCCTCTGGGACGATCAACTCCCCGGAGGAAGACAATGTTTGCTGCTCGACCAACATCGTTTGCGCTGCTCCTCGCCCTCTCCGCCGGTTTCGCGGGCGCGCAATCGGCACCCACGGAAAGCGTGACGGACTACCGGAGCGAGACAGTGGCGGAAATCGACGCTCGCGCCCAGAAATACATATCGCTGGCCGAGGCAATCCCGGCCGACAAGTACACCTGGCGGCCGGCGGAAGGCGTGCGGTCGGTGAGTGAAGTCCTGCTGCACACGGCCGGCGCCAACTATTTCCTGCCGCGCGTCTATGGTGCCGCACTCCCTGAAGGTTTCCAGGGGCAGGGCTTCGAGACGAGCACTACCGACAAGGAAGCGGTGCTGCGACACCTGCGCGCCTCGTTCACGCATCTGCGCGACGCCGTCGCCGGCGCACCGGCCGACGCCGAGGCGATGCAGTCCTGGTTTGGCCAGCCCCGCAGCAACCGGGCGATCGGCATCGCCCTTGTGGGCCACCTGGGTGAGCACCTGGGGCAACTGATTGCCTACGCTCGCATGAACGGCGTACGGCCGCCCTGGAGTGGCGAGGGTTGAACCTCGTGGCAGCCGAGTGTGTTCACGCCCCACCGCAGTGGACGCACTCGGCGCAGGGGCTACACCCGCCCCGGAAGCTCGATCAACTCGGCGGTTGCAGTACCACCCCGAATTCGAAGGAGCCCCACGCTTGGGCGCAGATCGAAACGAGCCGGGCCGGCGGCACCGGGATTCACTACCAACCGGCCCTCGGCCTGGACCACCATCGGCCGGTGGGTGTGGCCGTAGACGAGCACGTCCTGAGGGTAGCGGGCGAGCAGCGCCGCGGGCGTGGGACTCCCCAACTCGTGGCCGTGGCGCACGTGAACGGTGATCCCGTCGAACTCGGCGACGTGCTCCGTCGTCAGCTCCGGATCGCCAGGTACGTCGGTGTTGCCGTAGACGGCGTGAACTGGCGCGATGAGCCGCAGCTCCCTGAGAACATCGCTACCGCCTACATCGCCGGCATGAAGGATCAGTTCCACGCCCGAGAGGGCGCGGTGAACATGAGGGCGGACCAACCCGTGGGTGTCCGCGATCAGGCCGATGAGACGGTCGGGCACCACCCCTCCTATGCTCCCCGTCGAAGTGGGCGCGGCGGCGCCCGATTCAGCAATCCCGCAACGCGGGAGGATGCCGGAAGCGCGCCACGTGCGCCAGACGATCTCGCTTTCCGGCGCCGAAGCGCAGCTCGCAAACGCGTCACAACTTGCGAACCGGCTCGGGCCACGGTAGGCATCCTCCGATGATCGGTCGTACGCTGAAACTGGCTGCCGTCGGATGCGGGCGGGTGTTCGAGCGGTATCACCTGCCGGCGATCCGGGCGTTGGCACACCCATCCTCGCGGTCCGACGGCGTGGCCGTACGGCTGGTGGCCGCATGTGAAATCGATCCGATGCGGCGCGACTGGGCGAAGGGTGCGCTGCCAGGCGTGCCGTGCATGGAGAGCGTGGAGGATCTCGTGCGGTCGGCGACCGCGGAGGCCGTGCTGGTGAGCACACCGCCGGCCATCCACGCCGCGATCGCGGGATTACTACTGCGCGCCGGCCTGCACGTGCTGGTGGAGAAGCCGATGACCATCGGGCTCGATGAGGCGCAGGAGCTGCACGCCGCACAGCGCGACTCGGAGCGAGTGCTGCGCGTGGGATTCAACAGACGCTATCGAACCAGCTATGCCCGACTGCGGCGGCGCGTGCAAAGCGAAGGCAAGGTGCGCAGCATTGGCTTCACCTTCGTTTCCGATGCAGCGCGCTGGAATCCGGATGCCAGCGCCGCAGACCCGGAATTCCTGCTGCAGGATGCCGGCTCGCACGCCGTGGATCTGGTGGCTCATGTGGGTGGGGCGCCGATCGAAAGCATCCGCGCCACGCAGGACGAGCAGACTGATGCCCGTCTCGTGAGAATCGAGGCAAGACTTGCCGGCGGGGGGTTTGCGACGTGCACCGTCGGCCAGGGAAGCCGCTACAACGAGCAGCTCGTTGCCGGCAGCGAGCGCGGGGAGCATCGCGCCGACAGCTCGGGACAGACCCTGGCATCGCGACTGGCCATCACCGCTCAGCTCGCCAGCCGAAAGCTCATCCGCCAGCCCACACCGGCCGACGAGAGTTTCCGCTCACAGCTTGCCGCCTTCGCGGCCGCCTGCCACGGACGCGACGATGGCATCGGCGCGGGGCCTGCCGACGGGGTGGAATCCGTTGCAGCCGTGGACGCCTGCATCGCAAGCATTTCCGGCGAAGGCGCATGGCGCATCCTCACACGACTTCCATCGACAAGGACCACTGCACAATGAGCGACAAGTCCCCAGTTATTCTGCTCGGCTTCGACGCGACCGAGATCGACCTGATCGACGAGCTCGTTGCGGGCGGCAAGATGCCCAACATGTCACGATTGCGCGAGCGGGGAAGATTTGGACGCCTC
>CAZWSO010000034.1:0-19939 GCA_964636485.1 uncultured Gemmatimonadaceae bacterium | reverse complement strand
GGAACAGAGCCGCGGCCGCCAGGAAGCCCATTAAGACGATCAGATGTCGGGCGGTTAGCCTCATGTGATCCGGTGTGTAGGGGTGGGCCGGCCGTACAGGGGTGATTCTGCGGGGGCTACGTTAGTGCGCGGGAGGCGGGATTTCAACCGCAGCCGCAACGCCGTGGGACGCCGTGTTACCTGTGATACGCCTCTCGGGCGTCAGCGAGCGACTTCTCAGGGGCCGATGGGTGTGTACCATCCTGCGGCCCGATCTACCCGAAGCTGGTCGGGCATCGGAATCATCTCGGGTCCATCGACGATCGCCAGCGCCGCCAGATCCGCGATGTCCGCGCGCACATCGGCAAGCACGGCCACGGGATCCGCCTCTGAAAAAGGCGGTCGATGCACCCAGTTGGTGAGTAGCACGACGATCAGCTCGCGTTCCGGATCCACCCACACCGAAGTCCCGGTGAAACCCGTATGGCCGAACGCGGAGGTGCCGAGGCGATGACCGCAGCTCCCGCCGCCGTGGCAGGTGCTCCAGCCAAGTGCGCGCCATCCCGCGGCGCGGGAGACGAATGCAGCCGCTGTGGTCTCGGAGAGAATCCGCGCGCCGCCGTAGGTCCCACCGTTCAGTATCAACTGCGCGAACGTGGCGACATCTCGCGCAGTGGCGAAGAGCCCGGCGTGGCCCGCAACGCCACCCAGAAGTTGCGCGTTGCGATCGTGCACGACAGCGCGCCGGGCGACTCCCCGGGCCGCCCCGGATCCGGTGGGTGCTACCGCGCGGTGCAGTGCAGTGGGCGGGCGAAAGAGCGTTCGGCGCATCCCTGCCGGCGCGTATACCCGCCGCCTCAGAAACTCGTCGAGGGGTTTGCCGCTTACGCGCTCCACGAGGAACGCGAGCACCATCGGTCCGACGTCCGAATACAATGGTCGTCCGCCGGGCGGCGCGACGAGCGGTGCGGTGAGGAGGTGACGATGTCGCGCCCGAAGGCTCTCATCCTGTCGCAGTCGAATACCGGAAGGGAGCCCCGCCTGATGGGTCAGCAGCTGCCGGATCGTGATCGTTGCACGCCCGCTGCCCGAGAACTCAGGGAGATGGCGACCGACCGGATCATCGAGCGACAGGGCGCCATCCTCATGAAGAAGCAGCACGGCCATTGCCGTAGCCATCACCTTCGTGATCGAGGCGAGATCATAGAGCGTGCTCGTCGGGCTCACGGGTGGCTCGTCTCTGCTCCATCCGAGTCGGCCGACACCGCGCTCCCACACCACCGTGCCTCGCCGAACGATTACCACCGCGGCACCGGGGAACGCACCGGCGTCGATTCCTGCCGCCAGAACGCGATCCACCTGCGCGAGGCGCGCCGAGGACATCCCTGCGTCCTCAGGCGGGCGACGAACGAGGGTGTCCGTAGATGAGAGGGCGGCAACGACGAGGAAGGAAAGCAACACGGCGTGGTGGACCAGGTGGCGCTGGCAAGAGGGGTCTGCACAGATGACGATGGAGGAGCTCCGGCGTCAGTATCTGCCTACCCTCGGGAACGCTGTCCGATCCCCGCGAGAAGGGCGTGCCGACCTGACCTTGTTCCTCGACACCCGACATCTGGTAAGCGAGGGCTCTAACTCCCAGGCGCCCCCTCGGCACCCAACGGAAGGCGCAGGGTGAACGTGCTCCCCTCTCCCTCGGTGCTCTCCACCTCGATGTCACCCCCCAGAAGGCGCGCTAGGCGGCGCGCGACCGTGAGACCGAGGCCTGTGCCGCTGGCGGCCCGAGTCGACGGGCTTTCGACCTGCCAGAAGCGCTCGAAGATGCGGTCGCGATGCGCCATCGCAATGCCGACACCGGTGTCGGAGACCTCGAAGTACGCTTGGCGATCGGTCACCCGCACCAACAGGCGCACCGATCCTTCAGTGGTGAACTTGATAGCGTTGCTGAGCAGATGCACCAGGATCTGGCCCACCTTACCGGGGTCGGTTTCGAGCGTGATGGGGGGGGAGGGGAGTTCTACAGCAAAGGCGAGCCCCTTCTCGACAGCCCGTGGCTCGACGAGCGCCGCGGCGACCCGGGTCATCGCTCCCAGCTCCACGGTGTCCAGTCGAACATCTTCGCGATCGGCCTCGAGCCTGGCGAAGGCAAGGATCTCGTCGATGAGGCCCAACAGCTGGCCCGCGCACGCCTTAATTCGACCGAGCTGTTCCTTTTGCGCCTCGCTCACGGGACCGGTGATCCCATCGGCAAGCAGCTCGGCGTAGCCAAGCACGGCGCTCAGCGGTGTTCGCAACTCGTGCGACATGACCGCCAGGAAGGCAGCCTTCGCTTCGTTCGCGCTCTCCGCCTGCCCCCGCGCCGACCCAGCGGCGCGGTACAACTCGGCATTGTCAATCGCCAGCGCGGCTCGACTGGCCACCTCCCGGGCAAAGGCGAGGTCGGACGCTCCGAATCGTCGCCCCGACTCGGACGTAGCGAAAGCGAGCGCGCCAAGCGTCCGGCCCCGCGCGATCAGCGGGACGACCACCAGCGAGCGCAGGTCGAGCTGCCGCAGAAGATGGCGAATCGGCTCCTGATCCGAAGCGGCCCGCAGCTGTTCATCGGCCACCGTCTCGAACAGTTCGGGAATGCCGCTGCGCATTACGCGTGCGACGCTGTTCCCGGTACTGCCAAGCGAGATAGGGTGACGCTCGCGCAACTGATCCAGGATACGGCCCTTCTGTTCATCCGCCGCGCAAACTGCAAGCCGACTGATCTTGTCATCAGGCTGGAGGATATAGACAATGCACACATCGCACATCGCAGGCACGGCGAGGCGCGCTACACTGCCGAGCGTCGTCTCGTAGTCCAACGAGGCGGAGAGCAGGTCGCTGGTACCACCAAGGAATCGTGCGCGCGCTTCCAAGCGCTCGCGCTCGGTGACATCGGAGATGGTGACGATGCCACCCGTCACCCGGCCGCCAACGATCACAGGTTCGGCCGACAGCTCTGCAGGGAACTGCGTGTCGTCGCGACGTCGAACGATCTCGTTCAGCAGTTGCAGTCCTGCGCCAGTCGTCATGGTGCCCGTCAGTGGGCAGGCGCCCGGCGGATACGGGGTGCCGTCCGCGGGAGAATGTCGAAGAACGTCGTGCAGCTCTCGGCCGATCGAATCGAGCACGGCGATGCCCAGCATCTGCGACGCCGCGCGATTGATGAACGTGCAGCGTCCGTCGGCGTCGAAGCCGCAGATCCCCTGTGGCGCCGCCTCGAGCAGCGCCGTGCGCTCCCGCCGCGCCAGGCTGGCCTCCTCCGCCCGCCGTTCCGCCTCCAGCACCGCCGCGGCAAGCTCGAGCTCGCTGGCGACCGACGCGCCGAGGTCGCGAAGATCGGCGAGATCATCGCTGGACCATTCGCGCGGCTCCAGATCCATTACGCTCAGTGCGCCGAACGCGTATCCTTGCGCCGCAAAAAGGGGAACGGCCATATATGCGACGCCGCCAAACTCGGGAACGACATGTGCGATGCCGCCTTCACCAGGCTTCCGGAAGTCGGTGATCATGAGCGGCTCGGCCGAGCGGACGACGTGCTCACAAATCGACCGGGCAAGCGGGATCTCGCGCCGCGTGCTTCCAGCGGGGGAGAAGCTGCCCCAGCCGCGCACCACCTGGGACGATCCCTTGACGACGGCAATGTGGGCTGCCGGGGCGCGCAACAGACGACAGGTGAGGCGGGCCAGCCGGTCAAACGCTTCGGGAGACGGGCGGTCGAGCGGTCCGGGCTCACCGCCCCACCGATCAGGCCACTTGTCAGGCTTGGCGTCCCACTGAATGGGTGCTTCGCGCGCGACTTCCTTTCCAGCGAAGGGCATCCGCTCCATCTATGTTGACATTGATGCCTGGCTGTCAGACCTGCGAGCTACGATGATGCGACGCTTCTGCGACAAACGCTAGGTCTCCTCGCGCAGCCAGGCCGGCATCGCTAGCCCTTCTTCCACCACCACTGTGGGCGCGGGTGGTTCGCCGGCGGCGCTTTCGTCTGCTGCGGCTTCGCTGCGTACGGCAGCGAGGCTTTCGTTGCTGATCCAGCCATGTGCCGCGGCATGTTCGGCCAGCTCGAAGGTGTCGTCGGCCAGAACCAGTGGTACGCCGCGCGCCACCACTTCCACGACCAGGGCGCGGATCCGCTCGGAACGCTCTGGCTGGCGACTGACGTTGCGGATGTAAACGGCGAGGATCCGACCGGGATACTGGTGCACGATCTCGCGGTAGACTTCCGGATCCTCCTGCCCGCTGTCACCGATCAGCATGAACGGCAGTGCTGGTGTGAGATCGAGAATTCTCCGTATCATATCGAGCTTGAAGGCTGCGTGTCTTGTCGGTAGCGAGCTACCGCGCCCGAGCCCCCAGCGACGGAGCATGATCGGCCCGTGAGGAATACCCTGAACTTCCAGAAACTCGTGAACGAGATCGAACAAATTCCATGGACCACTGCTTACGTAGTAAATCGGGTTGCGCGCGTCTGAATAACCGCGCTCGAGAGCCTGGTAGAATGCCGCCACCCCGGGAAACGGAAGCCGCGTTCGCGCGTTGGCAAGCAGAACGTTGCGAGCCATGCGAAGCAGGCTCGTGGCATCGGTGCGAATGACCGTATCATCCAGGTCGGAGATGACCCCGAAGCTGGCCGACGCCGCGGGCACCAGCAGACCCACGGTGGTCATCACCTGGCCTTGCCGACGCGAAACCGGATCGAGCAAGGTGAGGTTGGCGGTATGCCAGTTCTGGTCCAGGCGCAGCGGTGCCCCAGGAGTGAGCCACACCTCGAAGAAGCCGGTGCCGTCAGCCATCACTTCCTGCCGGTCGCCCTTGAATTCCACTTGCACGCGCGCCCGCGGCAGGTCTCCCGCGTGCATGCGGCGGTATATGTTAACGAGGTTCCGGAATCGCGAGTCCCCGGCACCTGCGGGGCGCACGCCGCGATCCTCAAGAGCACGCCCAATGAACACGAGCCGATTCACGTTGCCAAATCCGGGATATGCCGCGAGAGCGAAGGGTGGGCGACGGCCCACCCGGCGCTGGATACCAGAGCGCGCACGATCGATGCGTAAATCGATCGCGGCAGACAAAGTGCTGAGCGCCTGTCTCAGTCGCCTCATGCGCAACTCCGCCCTGAGTGTCGGCCCCTCTTGTGCAAGAGCGTCGCCGTGACGCACCGTACCAGAACCTGCCCATAACAATCAGACGCTCCGCAGATGCCGAAGCGATTCCTCAATTACCTTCTCGCCGTCTCTGTTGCGATCCCGCTTGCCTGCGCCACGAGCCCTCGTGCCGTGCCGGTATCGGATACCCCGGCCGCGGCGGCGCTCGCGTTGGACGGCTCGCGACCGATTCCCTACGCGCTGGTCGAGCGAGAACCGTTCGCGCGCGCCGTGGAACGGGGTACCCGCACCCGCGCCGGCGCGCCGGGTGCCGCCTACTGGCAGCAGTACGCATCTTACGAGCTGCACGCCGAGCTCGACCCGGCGGCGGCTCGCCTCCGTGGCCGCGGCACTATCCGGTACGAGAACCGGTCTCCATATCCGCTCCCCGACATCGCCCTGCATCTGTACCAGAATCTCCATGCTCCTGGTGCGGCCCGGAACCGGGCGGTGCCGGTGACCGGAGGCATTAGCCTCGAGCGGGTGGCGGTGGCAGGCGAGAGCCTGCCGTTGGTGACGGCGCCGTCGGATTCTGCCAGCTACCGTGTGGATGGGACTGTGGCGTGGGTGCGCCTTCCACGCCCGCTGGCGCCGGGTCAGCAGGTGGAGATCGACGTTCATTGGGCGTTCACGGTCCCCCCCGTCGGTGCGCCCCGCATGGGGCAGGATGGCGAGGTGTTCTTTCTCGCCTACTGGTACCCGCAGGTCGCCGTGTTTGATGACGTGAGCGGGTGGCATGTGGACCAGTATCTGGGCGCGGCGGAGTTCCACATGGGATTCGCTGACTACGACGTTCGCATCACGTTGCCGGCGGGATGGCTGGTGGCCGCAACTGGAGAGTTACTGAACAGTCTGGACGTGCTTTCGCCCACGGTACTCGAACGTCTGGTGGAAGCACGCCGCTCTGGCGATGTCGTCTCAGTGATCGGCGCCGCCGAGCGCGGCGCCGGGCATGCCACGGCAGCCGGTTTCGATGGCTGGTTGACGTGGCAGTATCGCGCAGAGAACGTGCGCGACTTCGCCTTCGGGACATCGGAACACTATTTGTGGGACGCTACGCGTGCGCTGGTTGGCGATACGGTGGGAGAACATCGAGCGGACACGGTCATGATCCACTCGCTCTACCGGCCGGGCGCGCGTACCTGGACTGAGTCCGCTCGGTACGGCCGGCACTCCGTGGAGTTCCTGTCGCGCTACTTGTGGCCGTATCCCTACAAGCACATGACGTCCGTGGAGGGAATTATTACGGGCGGCATGGAGTTCCCCATGATTACGTTGATCGGCGGTGATCGCGACACGCTGGCACTCTACTCCGTGACGGTTCACGAGATCGCGCACATGTGGTTCCCCATGCAGGTCGCGTCCGATGAGAAGCGCCATACCTGGCAGGACGAGGGACTGACGCGCTTCAATCAGGCACAGGCAATGAGGGAGTTCTTTGACGGCTACGATCTGGAAGAGGTTGCCAGGGAACGCTACCTGTCGTTGGCACGTCAGAGCGGCGAAGTCGAATTGATGAGGCACGGCGATCTGTATCCGATCGGCACGTCAGCCTTCGTCGTGGCCGGATACGACAAGATGGCGGCGGTGCTCTCAGCACTTCGCGCCCTCGTCGGCGAGGCTACTTTCGAGCGGGCATATCGCGAGTATGGTCGCGTCTGGATCAACAGGCACCCACAGCCCGAAGACCTGTGGAATACCTTTGAGCGCGTGAGCGGACGCGACCTCGGCTGGTTCTGGCGAAGCTGGTTTTACGAGACGTGGACGCTCGACCACGCGATCGCGTCCGTAACGGAAGCAGGCGAATGGATCCAGGTGGTGGTGGAGGATCGTGGTACAGCGCCGATGCCCGTGCGTCTGGAGGTAACCCGCGAGCCGGGCAGTGTCGAGCAGCACGAGCTGACCGTCAGTGCCTGGTTGACTGGGCAGCGAGCCCAGGTCCTTCGCGTGCGAGCGCATCCTTCCATTTCGCGGATTCGAATTGACAGCGAGCACGCGTTCCCCTACATCACGCGTGAAGCGCACGAGTGGACGCCGTGACTCGTCGTGTTCGCTATGCTGAGGCGCGGCTCAACCGATCGCGAATGCCCCGCCACTCCGGCGTCTCGGGCACTTGCTCAATGAGGATCAGGTCGCATTGTTCGCGCTCGAGCGAGTGGAGCGCGGCGTAGAGCTGGCGTGCATATGTCTCCGCGTCGTCAGGCATCAGTATGGGGTGATCCACCTCCGCAGCGAAGGGTTCCAGGAGGAGCGCGCCAACCCGCTGCCCTGCTGCCCGGGCGCTATCGACATCGGCGCGCACGAGCTCGCGGTCCGCGCCGCCGAATAGACGCACCGCACCCTTCGGCGCGTAGTGCCGCCGAAGCATGCCTGGCGAGCGTCGTGGCGCCTCCTCGGCTTCGAGGTCGACGTTCAAATCGAGCGCGCCCGCCACCTCGGACAGGCGCTCCGCGGATATCGAGCCTGGTCTGAGGAGCACTGGACTCTGCCCAGTGAGGTCTACCACCGCGGATTCGATCCCGATCGGCGTGGGACCGGCATCCAGCAGAAGGTCCACTCGATGGCCCAGCCCCGCTTCGACATGACCACCGGTAGTCGGCGAGATCGACGCGAATGGATTCGCGCTGGGCGCGGCCAGCGGTAGTTCGACTTCCCGCAGCAGTGCCAGAGCAACGGGATGCGCGGGCACCCGGAGCCCCACGGTCGGCAGTCCGGCAGTGACCTCGCTGGGAATCGTCTCCACCTTTCTCACTACCAGTGTGAGCGGACCCGGCCAAAACGCCGCCGCCAGGCGGCCGGCCTCCGGCGGCCACTCGCGAGCGAGGTCAGCGGCGTGGGCTTCATCCGGCACGTGTACTATGAGCGGATTGTGGCCGGGTCGCGCCTTCGCATCAAATATCCGCCGCACGGCGGCCGCGTCGAAGGCACTGGCACCCAGGCCATATACTGTTTCCGTTGGAAACGCTACGAGGCCGCCGTCACGTAGTATACCGGCGGCCTCGCGAATGACGGCGGGATCCGGCGCCGCCGGGTCGACCCGGATGCGTCGCATCCCTTCCGCCATCAGGGGTGCTGTGGAGGGGATACCGGTGTGGTGAGGTCGAACTCGGCGCGGAAACGTGGTGCGGCATCGCGCTGGAGGTCGTAGACGAACCGCGATGTCGCAGGATCCAGCGAGAGGGTCCAGACGTTTGTGGCCGCTGGCGGGATCATCTGCGCCGTTTCCTCGTCCGCGGGGAAGTGTTGCGTGGTCGCCGTGCCCTCCGCCGTCGCCCACCCGCCATAGTTCGTGGTATCCTCCGGCGTGCCGTCGGCGTGCCGATGATCGTGCTTGAAGAGCAGGCCGCCAGAAGTGAGCGTAAGGACCCAGGTGCGGGAGTGATCCTGGTCGACCACGAATGGGATGCGGATGACCGAGTCCGTACAGCTCTCGATGTACATCACGAGTCGGGCGTTCGCCATCGGACTGTCCGGAATGGCGACGAACTGTGTCTGACCGGGGTAAGCATCGCCGCAGCGCTCCCGAATGCTCTCGAAGAAGGCGACCTGCTCCTCGGGTGCCGCTTCCACCTCAGCGCTCGCGTTCCGGTCACGTGGGCACGCCGTCAGGACTGCCACGCCGATGATCGCCGTCAGTGTAGACGTGTATCGAATGCCGCGTCTCATCTGCCCTCCGTGCCGGGTTCACCCGGGTTGCCCGTGTGGCGTCGCCGGGACATGACGGTATCGCTCCGCACGCGGGATGTCCACCGCCGGGATTTCCGCGACCTCAGCCAGGGGCTAGGCAATGGCGTCGGCGCGACACAGATTCGACGTCGGCCGCGGTCTGGCCGGCAGCGTGGGAGCCTTGCGGCACGGCCCGACTGAGGAGGAGCACAAGGTGGAAGGGGAAGAGGCGGCAGTGGCGACCGAGCATTCCATGATGCGCAATCTGGATCCTCGCGTGATTGGACTTTGGCGCCTCGGCTGGCTGATCCGGACGTTCGTTTTCACGATTCTTGTGGTGTTCGCGCTCCGTCTGACTGATCTACCATTGCCGCCGTTCCTGACCGTGGCCGTCGTATTCGCTTCTGGAATCGTGCTCACGCTACTCTGGCCTCCGGTACGGTATCGCCACTGGGGCTTTCAGGTGCGGGACAGCGATGTGTTTCTTCGGCATGGCGTTCTGTGGCGGACAACGAGTGTAGTGCCCCATGGTCGCATTCAGCACGTGGACACTCAGCAGGGCCCTATAGAACGATCGATGGGATTGGCGTCCGTGGTGATGTTCACTGCCGGCACAGTGGGGGCGTCGCTCTCGATCCCGGGGCTCGTGCAGGAAGACGCGGAGTCGCTGCGGGAACGCCTGGCACAGTTGAGCGGCAGTGACGACGCCGTCTGACGGCGCGGCCGGGGACATGACCGGAGCTGTCGATGGTGAGCCACAGCGGCTGCACCCGCTCACTCTCGTCTTCGCCGCGCTGGCATGGGCTCGTCGGCTGATATTTCCAGCCGTCGTTGGTGCCTTTTCGGCGAGCCGCGAAGCGCCAGGGACGTTCGTCTTCTGGCTGGCACTCATCCTCACTGTGCCGGCGTTCCTTTTCGCACTCGCCAAGTACCTGAGCTTCCGCTACAGGGTAGGCGCTGAGGAACTCGTCATCACGTCCGGGATTCTGCGGCGACACCACCGTGTGATCCCTTTCTCCCGCGTGCAGAACATCGAGATGCGTCAGGGCGTGCTGCATCAACTGGCTGGGGTGGCGGAGCTGCGCGTGGAGACGGCTGGAGGCGCCGGAGAGGCGGAGGCAGACCTCACCGTGCTGGCGCGCGAAGTTGCACAGGCACTTCGACTGGACGTAATGGCGCGGCGGCAACGTGCCGTGCAACGCCGCGCCGGCGAGGAGGAGGCGGCGCCGAAGCCGCAGGCCGGGCAAACGCTCGCACGGCTTGATACCGGGGATCTGGTGGTCGCCGGTGCGACCGCCAATGAAGCGGGCCTGATCGCCGCTGCGCTCTTCGGAGCCCTTCAGTTCCTCGACCCCTTTGCGGAGAGGATCATCGGCCAACTCGACCTGGTCGAACTACCTGCGGTATCGGCCGCGGTACTGTTCGTCGTCGTGGCGCTGGCGGTCTTCATCGTTCTCGGATGGATCGTGTCCATCCTTGGCAGCGTCATAGGCTATCACGGATTCACACTCGAGCGGATCGACACGGAGCTCCGCAAGAGCTACGGTTTGCTCAACAGGCGGGAATCCGTCATCCCGCTCGAGCGCGTACAGGCCCTGCGGATAGAGGAGTCGCTACTGCGCCGGCCCTTTGGTCTAGCCAGCCTGAAGGTGGCGACGGCTGGCGGCCCTGTTGGCGAGCGGCAGCGTGGAGGTGCGGAGGCGTTCCTCCCCCTGGCGCGGCGCGGCGAGCTGCCGGCGCTCGTCGCGGGGGTTTTCCCGGACCTCGACCTTGGTGCGCTGCGCTTCCAGCCCGTGCACCCGCGCTCGCGCCGGCGTGCGTTCATCCGTTACTCCGCCGGGCTGATACTTGTCGTGTCAGCGCTTGGTTGGGCAGTGGATGGACAGTGGGCGCTCCTCCTCCTGCTCCTGCCCGCGCTCTATGGGATCGCTGCGTGGCAGTACCGGCACCGCGGCTATGCCATCGCGCCCGGGTTCGTGGCCGCGCGTAACGGTGTGTTGAATCGTATCACGTGGGTCGTACCAAACCACAAACTCCAGGTCCTCCTGACCAGCGAGACTCCGTTCCAGCGCCGCCACGGGTTGGCGAGTCTCGTGATAGATACGGCGGGGGGCGGGCGTCAGGCGGTAGTGGTGGACCTTGCCAGAGCGGATGCGCTGCAGCTGCAGGCGGAGTTGGCGATCCGACTGCGAGCGGCGATGCGGAGGTTTGGAGTGCGTGGCGACCGGTCGCACGTTGCGGAAGCTTAGCCCCCGAAGCCGTCGAGCGCGCGCTCACCGGCTCCGAAGGCGGCTCCGATCTCTTCCCCCTCCGTCAGCACAAAGCGTCGAGATACTCGAACAGCCGGGGGTGCAGCGTTCGCGCACGGTCCTCGCTGATGCGCCTGCAGTGTGTGCCGAGGTATTCGGCGTTGAAGTACGTGGTAGCGACGGCATCGACCCCCTCGTCCTCCGTCTCCGAGCACACCGCGCTCAGGCAGACCCCCCCCTCCTTCACGAACGCTGCACCTGACATATCTATGGCAATCACGTTCCGCATGCTCTTCTGCATGCTCGGACCCGTGTATTCCTCGAAGAACTGAAATCGCTGTTGCATTCGATCCCCCTGTCCGCGTTGTCCACAGCCTCCTCAGCTCGTTCGTCCTTCTCCTATGCATCGGACGCGCCAGCGCTCCGGAGGTGGGGACATCGGAGCGATCGGTACCACGTGATTGGCACAACGTTTGACTATTATTGTGTTGCGCGAACGCACACCCCGTGGGTCTGGAGGCGCAGCACTGTGCCGTCAGGCGTGCGTTTGCTCGCCCCCGAGGCCGTCGCCTCATGGGTGCAGAGATAGCACAGCTCTTGCGCTAACGGCCCCGAACCTGCACTAGGATCGCTGGTTGGAGTTCCCTGGGACGAGAATTTCCCGGGGCAGCGCTCCAGCTCGATCGGGTGCGGTGCGGCCGGCTGTCTCAGCTCGGCCGCGCTGTCGCGTTGGCCAGACATCCTCAATTCGAGGGACTCGATGGCGGTACTTCCGGAGAGCATTGCGGTCATCGGCGAGGATACGGGCTCTCGCGAGCGCGTACTCGCGCCTGACGCGGTTGAATTCGTCGCCCGACTGCATCGTGCATTCAACGCGCGCCGGCTCGAGCTGCTGGAGGCGCGCGCCCAAAGGCGAGAGCGCCTCGTCGCTGGTGAGCGTCTCAATTTTCCCTCGGCTACCGAGAAAATACGGCGCGGCGACTGGCGCGTCGCGCCCGCGCCTCCCGCACTCAGGGATCGGCGCGTCGAGATCACCGGACCAGTCGACCGAAAGATGATGATCAACGCGCTCAACTCCGGCGCCAGCGCCTTCATGGCCGACTTCGAGGATTCACTCTCTCCCACATGGGAGAACGTCGTCGAGGGGCAGGCGAACGTGATGGATGCCGTGAGGCGCACCCTTACGTTCACGAGCCCTGACGGGCGCGAGTACAGGTTGGCGGAGCGGACAGCCACGTTGCTCGTGCGCCCGCGAGGCTGGCACCTGCCGGAACGGCACTTTCTGGTGGATGCAGAGCCAGTGTCGGCGAGCCTGTTCGACTTTGGGCTTTGCTTCTTTCACAATGCGCGCGAGCAGCTCGCGCGAGGAGCGGGTCCGTACTTCTATATCCCGAAGCTGGAGAGCCGACTCGAAGCCCGTCTGTGGAACGATGTATTCCTCTACGCACAGGACGAGCTCGATGTGCCGCGCGGGTCGGTGCGCGCCACGGTTCTGATCGAAACCATCCTGGCGGCATTCGAGATGGACGAGATCCTGTACGAGCTAAGGGAGCACGCCGCCGGGCTCAACGCTGGCCGGTGGGACTACATTTTCAGCGTCATCAAGCAGTTCCGGCATGTCGAGGACGCGGTGCTTCCCGAGCGGGCGCAGGTCACGATGACCGTCCCATTCATGCGCGCCTACACGGAGCTCCTGGTACATACCTGCCACCGTCGCGGTGCGCACGCTATGGGCGGGATGGCGGCATTCATTCCCAGCCGACGCGACGCCGAGGTGAACGAGCGGGCCCTGGCCAAGGTGCGAGAGGACAAGCATCGGGAGTCCCGCGACGGCTTCGATGGTACGTGGGTCGCGCATCCAGATCTGGTGCCGGTGGCTCGGGAGGCCTTCGACCAGGTACTCGGAGAACACCCCAACCAGAAAGAGCGTCTGCGTGAGGATGTCAGCCCTGATGCAGATGCGCTCCTCGATTTCCACATTCCTGGTGGCACGGTCACACGGGAAGGAGTGCGCACCAACGTAAGCGTTGCGCTCCAGTACATCGAGTCCTGGTTGCGCGGTCTGGGTGCGGCGGCCATCAACAACCTCATGGAAGACGCCGCCACCGCTGAAATTTCGCGTGCCCAGCTCTGGCAATGGCTGCGCCACGGGACCGCTCTCGCTGACGGAGGAACGATGACGCCTGCGCTGTACGAGCAGCTTCGCGATGACGAGCTCGCCGCCCTTACCGCTGGTGCGGAGAGCGAGAACCGCTATGCCGATGCCGCCGAGCTCCTGGACGCGCTGGTGCTCGACGATCAGTTCGAGGATTTCCTCACCCTGCCGGGCTATCACTATCTGGGTGAGAGGCACTCCAGCCACAGGGAGAGACAATGAGTGCTCGAGAGGACGCCACGGAAGCTGCTCAACTGCGAACCCGCTGGAACCAGGAAGAGCTGCAGTGGGGGATTCGCTGGCGTACAACTGTTCGCCCTTCGTTCAACCTGGCAGAAGCATCTCGATGACGAGACCACCGTTCGCTTCCAGCGCGAGCTGGCCACGTTCGGCTACCGCTTCCAGTTCATCACTCTCGCCGGCACCTGGTGAACTACCACACGTACTCGCTCGCGCAGGCATATCGTGACGAGCCCGCCTACGTGCGCCTGCAGGCTGAGGAGTTTGCGGCGGAGAGCGATGGCTACACGGCTACGCGTCACCAGCGGGAGGCGGGCACCGGTTAGTTCGACCGGGTGCTCATGACCATTACCGCGGGAGCGGCGTCCACTGGCGCGCTCGATGGATCCACAGAAGCGGCGCAGTTCAAGAAAGCGTCGGGCGCATAACGAACCGCTGCAGGGCAACCCCGCTCGCGCTTCGAGCGGGGACCGCAGGCTGGGCGGAGCCCCCCGTTTACCCCGTCATAACCGGTCCGCCGGGCGCAGGGATTGGACATGGCGGCTGGGACTGTGTGAGAGTGCTTGCGTTGCGCCGTCGGCGACCACAACGTAGGCGGCACTATCCCGGCCGTCGTCTCATCCCCCGTCTTGCATGCTCCAGCTCTTTCTCTTCGCGCTCGTTCTGGGTGGCGGCCTGCTCGCCGTGTCGCTGTTCAGCGATCACGGCGATCACGACGTCGGTGTCGATACGGGATTCGCCGAGGCGTTCAAGGTTCTGTCGCTTCGGTCGCTTATCTATTTTCTATTCACCTTTGGCGGCGTAGGTACCGCGCTGACGCTGGCCTGGCGTGGCGGCCCAATAATCACCCTGCTACTCGCCGCCGCCGCGGGCTTCGCGATCAGCGGGGTGGCCAGCCTGGTGTTCCGCTATCTCCGCGCCACGGATTCGGGCGAGCGGGAGGGCGATCACGGCTTCATCGGTCTTCCCGCTCAGATTACGGTACCGATCGGTGGCGGCGGTCTCGGAAAGGTGGCCGTGTTGCGTGGGGGGCGGAGGCACGAACTGCTCGCTCGGCCATTCGGGCACGAAGAAAGCGCGATTGCCCCGGAGCAGTGGACATCGGTGGTCATCGTGGACATGAAAAACGGGGCGGCACTCGTTGCACCCGTCGAGGAGCTGCCGGCGGAAGTGGACTGACCGGCATTCACCCCAGGAGAGAAGCAGCATGGAAGACATCACCTTCGTCGGGCCGGTTGCCGCGGCCGTAGTCGTTGTTCTGGCGCTTATCGCCCTCATTGCAACCATCAAGTCGCTAGTCGTCATTGTACCGCCCAACACAGCCGCCATCATCACGGGACGGAAACGACAGCTCGAGGACGGACGGGGCGTGGGGTATCGGGCAGTGATCGGCGGCCGCACACTGCGCGTGCCGATCATCGAGGAGGTTCAATGGATGCAGCTGGCGACGATTCCGATCGAGCTCAGCGTGCAGAACGCGTTCTCAAAGGGAGGCATTCCGCTGTCTGTGCAGGCGGTAGGGAACGTGAAATTGGCATCGGAACCTGAAGCCACGTTCAACAATGGTGTCGAGCGCCTGCTCGGCAAGCGGGTTCAGGAGATCGAAGCGTTGGCCAAGGAAACACTGTCGGCCAACCTTCGCGGCGTGCTTGCGACACTCACGCCCGAGGAAGTGAACGAAGACCGGCTGAAGTTCGCCGCGGAGCTCCTGCAGGAGGCGGATCAGGATCTCCAGAAACTTGGCCTCCAGCTCGATACCCTCAAGATTCAGAACGTAACCGACGAGGTGGGATATCTGGCCGCTGTCGGTCGAGCAAAGACGTCGCAGATTCTCAAGTCGGCGCAGATAGCGGAAGCGCAGAACGAGGCCGAGACCCGACAGCGGCAGGCTGAGGCGCGGCGAGTAGCCGAGGTGACTCAGGCGGAGATGGAGGCAGAAGTGCTGCAGCGTCAGGCCGAGGCGCGGCGCGTGGCGGAAGTAGCGCAGGCGCAAGCGGACGTGAAGATTGCGGAGGCCCGCAACGAGCTGCGTGTCCGGCAGGCGAACCTGAACCGTGAGGCTGAGACCACGGAGCGAGTGGCAAAGGTGGAAGCGCAGCGGGCAGAGGTGGAGGCGCAGCAGCTGCTCGAGAGCCAGCGCGTGGAGCTGCAGCGGCGGCGTCTCGTGGCCGATGTCGTGGAGCCTGCCGAAGCGCACCGCAAGGCGGCCGAGGCCCAGGCTCGCGCCGAGGCGGCACCGATTCTCGAGAACGGCAAGGCACAGGTGGAGGTGCTGCGGCTCATCTACGAGCAGATCGCAAATTCCGGGGAGCAGGGATTTGCGGTATTCATGGCGGAGAAGCTTCCTGCGCTACTCGCCACCTCCATTGAGGCGGTGAAGGGGATCGAGATCGACCGCCTGGTAGTGCTCGACGGCGGCGCTGGCGATGGAGTTGGCAACGCTGCCAACCAGCGGGTGAACGCCGCATTCCGTACCATCGAGGGACTGGGCTCGGCTTTCGGTGTCGATATCCAGTCTGTCCTTCAGGCGGCGGCACGAAAGGCTGCAACGGCGAGCGTGCCGGCAGCGGCCGTCAACTATCCTGCTGATCCGGCCGAGCTGCGCTAACGGTGGGGCGCACGAATAACAAGCCAGGCGGAGGCCAGGCGGCCTCCGCCTGTCTGATATTGATGAGATCGATCCGCGCTTCTCGGCACCGGGTTCGTAACGCTAGCCGCTGGCGGCGCCGTCGCGCTGCTCGCGACCGGTCGATTTCGCACGCGACTGACGCCTTCAGATATGCGGCATTACGAGAGCGGCTAGATATGGTTTGGACCCGAACATCGCGTCAGGTCGAGACGGCGAACGTACCGGCGCGCTTTTGATCCTGAAATGCCATCGCCTTCAGCCGAGAGATGCGCAGATTCATCGGTGGGTGCGTGCCCCAAAATTCTGCCAGTCGCCCCTCGCGCTGATTGAGCTTGCGTCCGGCGGGGTCCGAGATGCACAGGTGTGCACTGCCGGGGTGGATCGATCTAGTGGGCCCGTGTGCGCCCTCGATCTTCTCGAGCGCAGTTGCCAGCGCCATTGGGTTGCGCGTGAACTGTGCCGCCATGGCGTCGGCGAGATACTCGCGCCGGCGGCTGACGCCGAGGGCGAGCACGCGGGTGACTATTGGCGCGAGGATCCAGCTGATGATCCAGACGGCGAGCAGGATGATCAGCAGGGGCCCGAGGTTGCCTCCCTTCCGACCCGCACTGCGGCCTGCGCCACCCCGGCGGCCTCCGCCGAGATGCACGCCCATTCGTAAAGTTCGCCCCAGTCCTTCGGAGATGAGTGCCACGGCGCCGACCAGGGCGGCGAGCAGCGTCATGAGACGCACGTCCAGGTTCTTGACGTGTCCCATCTCGTGCGCCACCACACCCTGCAATTCGTCGCGCGAGCATATCGCGAGCAGGCCCGTGGTAACTGCGACGCTGGCGCTGTGCGGATCGCGCCCCGTGGCGAAGGCGTTGGGGTCCGGATCCTCGATGATCCAGATGCGGGGGCGAGGAAGTCCGGAGGCCACCGCCATCTCCTCTACAACATTTACATAGCGGCGCTCATCATCGCTCTGCGGATCGAGTAATTCGCGGGCGCCCGTGGCCCAGAGCACTTTTTCCGGTCCGGTCTTCCACGCATGACGAGCGATCCCGCCGGCGATGAGGGTCATGACGATCCCCAGCCAGGGGAAACCGTGCCGGTAGCCGCCCGGATCAGCGTCCCCGGCCCAGAGCCAGATGATCAGGTCGCCGCCAAACCCCAGCCAGCTGAAGAAAAGAACGAATCCGATCACCAGCCAGCGCGACCGGCGGCGGTTTGCCTCCTGCTGGTCGAACAGGTTTGGGCCGTAGCCGTTCACGGACTCGGGCGCATCGACAGATCGATTCGTGGCACGCTCCGCTCCTGCACGTCGGTGATTTCCCACAGCTCGGCCGGCGTCGCACGCGCGAGCGGCGCGACGAGATTGGTCGGGAATTGCTGCTGCTTGGTGTTATACTGTGTGGCCGAGTCGTTGTAGTGCTGGCGCGCGAAAGCGATCTTGTTCTCGGTGGATGTCAGCTCCTCCTGAAGCTGCGCGACGTTGCCGGTCGCCTTGAGCTGCGGGTATGCCTCCACCAGTGCGAACAATTTGCCGAGAGCCGCGGTGAGCTGATTCTCGGCCGCGGCCACGCCCGCCACACCGGCATTCGACGCGCTGACCTGTATAGCCTGATTGCGCGCTTTGATCACCGATTCCAGCGTGTCACGCTCGAACTGCATCGCGCCGCGCACCGTGTCCACCAGGTTGGGGATCAGGTCGTAGCGGCGCTTGAGCTGCACGTCGATCTGTTTCCAGGCGTTCAACACCTGATTCTTCAGCCGGATCAGGTTGTTGTATGCCCCGATGACCCAGAACGTGATGGCGGCGACGACGACGAGCAGCAGAATCAAGCCCATGCGAACCTCCGGAGATAATTCCAGGCTGGGTGCCGAAAGCTACGGCCCCTCTGCGTGCCGGCGGCGTTTGCCACCGACGAACCACGTGACCGGTATGAGGAAAAGCGGTGTGAGGAAGGCGCCGAGCAGGACGTTGAGCCAGATCAGCGCGACGTAGAAGGCACTGAGGCCAAGTCCGGCCCACAAGGTGCCAAGTGGTCCCTGTGTCTCCAAGTTCAACCCCTGGTTGAAGGAGGAAGCTTACGGCACAATCTATGGCTAAGCGCGAAGGTCGGCCAGACGACATGAGCACGGCGATGGTGCAAGGCAGCCACGATCCCGGCATGGCGGAGATAGAGGCGAAAGTCGCCGCGGCGGTAGCTGGCGAGCGGGCGCTGCTCCTTGCCGTGTCCGGTGGTCGCGATTCGATGGTGATGATGCATGTGATCGCCAAGGTTGCTCCTCACATCGTAGGTGCGGTTGCCACCTTCGATCATGGCACCGGCGCACATGCAGCGAGGGCGGCCGCCCTCGCCGCGGCGCGCGCCAGCGCCCTCGGATGGGACGTGGTCCGGGGCCGGGCCGAACGCCCGCTGCGGTCCGAAGCTGCGCTGCGAGAGGTTCGGTGGACCTTCTTCCATGAGCATGCGGCACGGCTCGGTGCTCGAGTCGCCACGGCGCATACGCGCGACGATCAGCTTGAAACAGTGGTGATGCGTATCCTGCGCGATACGGGTGCACGCGGACTTGCGGCGCTGTACGCGAACACGGGCGTTACGCGACCGATGATCGACTGCTCACGCGCCGCCGTCGCTGCGTGGGCGGCAGCGCACCGGCTGGAGTGGGTAGAGGATCCCTCCAACCTTTCGCGGCGTTTTCTTCGCAATCGCTTACGTCTGGATCTCATTCCCGCCCTGGTGACGGCTCGTCCCGAGCTTTCGGCTGACCTGTTGGCGCTGGCTCGGCGGGCTGCCGGCCTGCGCGAGGAGGTGGATGCGTTTGTCACGAAGTCGGTGCCGCACCGGGTGGCTGGTGGCGTGCTCATCGTTGCCCGAGAGGCGCTGCTTCGCTATGATTCACAGGGACTTGCACTCATCTGGCAGAGTTTGGCGGCGCGCGCAGGAGTGACCCTCGACCGGCGCGGAACCGTTCGCGTCACGTCGTTTACTACAGAGGGGCTGTCGGGAGGCAGTATTCAGCTATCCGGCGGCGTCGAGGTGGTTCGGCACCGCGACGAGTTGCGTCTGCGGCGTGCCGGTCGGCCGAATGAAAGCGCGGAACAGGCATTGACGGATGGATTGAAGTTCGACCGGTGGCTGTTTCGCCGGGTGGATAGCTCCTCAGGGCTTTGGTCGGTGGAGCTGCCCGCCGGAAGCCGGCTTGCGGTACGCGCGTGGCAACCGGGTGACCGGATGGTTCCGGAGGGCGGCACGACGCCGCGCCGGGTAAAGGGATTCTTCGCTAACGCCGGCGTCGACGCCGCGGAACGTCGTGGATGGCCGGTCGTCCTCGTAGACGACCAGATCGAATGGGTTCCTGGGGTCCGCCGCGGCAGTGCGGCAACCGCCCGGTCCGGCAGGCCGGTGGTGCGATTCGCCTGTGAGCGTGTCCGCAACTGATCCGCGGCTCGATGGCCGAGCCGTACGCCGCATCGTCTTCGATGCCGAGCAGATCGCAGCACGTGTGCGCTCGCTCGGTGCCGAGATAACCCGTCGTTACCCCGATGGCGATCTGCTCGTGCTGGGATTGCTGAAGGGGAGCTTCATTTTTCTCGGCGATCTCGTGCGCCAGATCGAGCGTCCTCTTCAGGTCGATTTCCTCGTGGCGGCGAGCTATGGCACGGCGATGACGTCCAGTGGTGCGGTACGGCTCGTCTATGACCCGGAAACGGTCCTCGAGGGCAAGCATATACTCCTGGTCGAGGACATTGTCGATTCGGGGCGGACTATGAACCACCTCCTGGACCTTTTAACCGAGCGGCGACCCCGGTCGCTCGAAATTTGCGCTCTCCTGCATAAGCACGTAGCGACGGAGCTGC
>CAZWSO010000033.1:0-20089 GCA_964636485.1 uncultured Gemmatimonadaceae bacterium | reverse complement strand
GCCGTCCGAGGAAGTTGTACTCTCCGCGGTCGGTGTTCACGACACCCTCTACCGCAAGCACGTCCGTCGCCATGTCCAGCTCCAGCTCGAGGTCGCCGACGGAAAAGATTTCGACGTTTGCCTCGACGGAACGGATCCAGGTGTCGCGCATTACCCGCACGTTCAGCTCGGCGCGCAGGTTGTCGAGCAGCGGGAATGGTTCAGGCAGCGCCTCGCTCGCCTCCGCAAGCAACAGTGGATCGACCTCCCTCAGCAGCTGAGGATCGGTGAGATCGATGACTTCGGCGTCAGGCGTGTCCTCGAGGTTGTAGACGCCGCTGCGTATCGTAATGTCCCCGGCGACCAGAGCACCATCCCACGGGCCCGTCATGCGCAAATTCGCATCACCGCGCAGCCGCCCCGATGCAGTGTTGAACAGGATGGCGTCATCAGCCGTGAATCGCAGATCGAACGAGGGCTCGGCGAGCGTGGCCAGCCCTAATCCACCCTCCACGCGGAGGCGTCCCCGGCTAAGGCCGACAAGTGAGTCGATCACCATCGTGTCGCCGCGGATCTGGATCGAACCGCCGATGTCGGTGAGTCGGACACCGATCGCCACGATCAGAAACGACGCCAGATCCACGGCCAGAACGCCGTTCACATCAGGTTCGCTGATTGTGCCACGAACGTTCACGTCCCCAGTGAGCTGTCCCTGTACATCAGCGATCGCATCAGTGAAGCTGGGCAAGGCACTGAGCGGCAGGCTGTCGGCGCGAATGTCCACGGCCAGCGGCTGATCGGGAAATCGCGGTCCGGCGTTCGCGGTGAGCGCCAGATTTACAGGAACTGTCGCCTCGGCCACCGCCAGTAGTTGGCGGAGGGCTCCATGTGCCTGCGCCGTTGCCACCAGCGTCTGGTCATCGTACGTGAACGCGGCGCGTAAATCAGGAATCTCGCGATTCCTCAACTCACCGGCCACCAGACCGGCGGCGCCCCGTATGCGCGGGTTGTCGGCGGAGCCGGCGACCCGGGCCGTCATCGTGATGATGCCACGCGCTCCTTCTTCGCGCTGGAAAAGGGCGACGATATGTCCGAGCTCGAAACGGTGCACATCCAACTCGAGATCGACATCGCCCTCGCTGGGGAGCACACCGCTGACGTACAGGCGCCCATCCGCGCCGGATCGGAGGTCCAGGGAATCCACGGAGATCCCGGCGGCCCCCCAGCGAATGGTCGCCGGTCGCGCCGAGGTCCACACCGTGGTGTCGAAGCGCATGCGCACATCGCTGAGGCGGATCGAGTTCTCTTCCGGGCGCAGCTCGAACTCCGCTTGGGTGACGTACTCGATGTCCGCGTCCTGCACGATGGCCAGGTGGAGATCACCGGCGCGCTCGCGCATCATGCCTCTGATCTTCACCGTGTCAAACGCAAAGCCGGCTGCGCGGACGGAATCGAGGGTGGCACCGACTACGACGTGCATATCGGCAGCGGGAGCCCCGGCGATGGCGTACTCCACGCGCGCGAAACCCACCGCGTTTCCTGCAGCGATCACATCATACGCGGTCGCGTCACCACGCACGTCGAACCGTTCGGTGTTACCCACGGCCACACCGCGTGCCAGCACCGAACCGGCCAGCGTGTCGCGCGAGATGGCCCGCTCGCCCAGCTCCACCTGCACGGCCCGCCGCTCTGTTTCACCCAGCGCCACGCGTTCGACCTCCGCCGCTTCCATGAGGCGTGCCCACTCGCGGCGTGTCTGGGCCAAGGCGCGCGCGCGTGCACGCGGCGCCGGCTCCACCTCTCCGGTGTCTCGCGGCGGCATCCAGCGCGCGAATCCGGCCAGGGAATCGATGGCGATCTCGTAGTGGACCTCTCCCTGCTGCCACGACGCCATCCCGAACGTGCCGGCAGCATCGGCGCGCGCAAATTCTGTCGAGACATGCAGCGTGTCGAGCGTCAGCAGCGCGTTCTCGAGCGCCAGGCGTCCCTCCGCCTCCTCGAAGATTACTCCGTCCACCACCGAGCGATCGGCTACCAGCACGAATGTCGCGCGCATCGTCTCCGGGTCAATCCCAACACCGCGGCCGACGAGCGTTGCGGAAATGGTCGAGGACGGCGCTCCGTCCATGATGCTGGCCAGGTCCACCGCTCGCAGTGCGGTGCTGAAATCGTAGCTGGGCACCGGTCCGTCGAGCGCCAGCCGGCCGCGGCCTTCCAGCGCACCACCCGCCGGCAGGCCGAGGTCGAGCGCTACCATCGCGTCGTTCCGATTGCCCGTCACGCGTATCGTGCCCGTCGCCGCGCCATGGAGCTCAACCGCCGGAACGAAGCGGCCGACGGTCACCAGAGAGAGCGGGTGCGCCCTCAGATCGACGTCGACGCGTTGTGGCGCTACGAACTCCAGTCCTCCGCGGCCGGTGAGCGCGGAGCGCGCGCCGCGATCCTGGTGCACCAGGGCGACCGTCGCCATCATCCGCGATGCGGTCGAGCCGCTGAGCACCGCCTCTCCGGTTATCGTACCGCGGACCGGAAGATCGGGTATCGCCTCGCGCGCAAGCTCCACTTGCACGGGATCGAAGCGAAGTCGCAGTTCGCGCGCGAGAATCGCCTCGTCCAGCATTCCGGCCTCACCGGAGGCGAGCACACGGCTGCGTCCCGTCGCCAAATCGTCGAAGGTGATGTCGGCATCCACTCGCATGCCGGTCAGGGGCCCGTCGAGCGCTGCGCGGCCGTGCAGCGTGCCGTGGCGAGGTGCCGTGAAATCGGGTACGAGCTGTTCCACGAGTCTCGTGTCCACGGCGGCGAACCGCACGTCGGTATCGCGGAAGCGGACACTGTCATCCGACATCATGAGCCCGAGCCGTCCTGACAGCCGGGCATCGCGAATACGCAACCCGGGCGTCTCCGCCGCCACCTCCAGTACGCCCGCCGGCATTCCGAGGGTGAGGTCGAGCGGGCCACCTCCTTCGGAGGGAAGTCGCGGGTAGAGCCAGCGCATGTCGTTCAGGGCTACACGTTCCCCGCTCAACCGCAGCCACAGATCTCCGTTGTCCGTCAGGTAAAGGCCGCTGCCAACCACAGTGGTGCGCGGCAGCTCCAGTTGGACGCCCTGGAACGAAAGTGAATCATCGGTGAGCCTAAAGGTGCCCCGAAGATCGCGAATGTCCGCCGACGGGGGCAGAAAGGGTTCAGCGATGGTCTGAAGCGAAGCAACCTCCACCGTCATTGCCTGCTTCTCCGGATCGGCCACCAACACCTCGGGCAACTGTGCGTACAGGGCGCGAAAGTCGAGAATCCGCTGGTATCCGCCGGGAACCGCCACCACGCGATCCCGCCCTTCGCCTGCGAGTGCATCCTCGATCGCACGCTGCCGTGCCGACTCGGTGGCATAGGCGCCGGGTTCCCAGGGCATCCGGATCACTATGCGACCGCTGTCTATCCTGACGTCACGCAGGCGCACCCAGCTCCCCCAGCCGAGCTCGGGTACCCTTTCCGGCTCTGGCTCGTCGACGCGAAAAATCTGCTGGAAGTTCCACAGATCTTTGCTGGGTTGCCGGTCGAGCACGATGACGGGACGTTCGAGCGTCACGTTCCAGAGCTCGATCCGCCGGCCTATCAGAGCACGCCGGCCGAAATGGGCACTGATCGCGTCGGCGGCAAGAAAGGGGCGGCCCAGCGAATCCACAATTGATACGTCGCGGAGCGTGACGCCGCGCAGAAGGTTGCCTTCCACCGCGCCGATACGCACCTCGCCGACTACCATGTCCTCCAGCGCCGAGACGGCGAAGCGGCGCACGCGCTCGCGCCCCCAGTTGGTCTGTGTCATCATCAGGATGGCGACGGTCACCAGCCCGATCGGGATGATCACGACCAGGAGCAGGATGCGAGAGCGGCGGCGCATCAGAAGGCCTGACCGATTGAGAGGTGCAACGTCAGACGCTGCATGATGCGCTGCGCGCCGCGCACGTCCTCGAGGGGATCCCAGTCTTTCTCTTGTTCCAGGCGTACAAGTTGCGGAACACCGTTCGGACCTGGCGCCTGCGTTACCACCGGGAGCCGCTCCGCCAGTACCGGGCGGATGCCGAGATCCAGGCGGATGGGTCCGACCGGCGAAGCGTAGCGGACGCCGAAGCCGGGTGTGAGCGCAGCGGTGACATTCTCGAACAGACCGAACCCCACCTCACCCAGCACGGCACCATCCACGAAGAAGGCAGTCGACAGCGGTCCCCACACTGGGAATCGCCATTCCACGCTCCCCTCGATCACGCTCGTGGCGCCGATCGGACGCGGTTGAAACGCCGCCGAGGGCACCGCGCCAAGGTTTGGGCACTGACTCGCGCTCAACTGCCCGAGCGTGCAGCCGACGGCGGTCAACTCCTCGGGATCCACCGTGAGTATAGTGGGGCCCAGCTGGTTCTCGGGATAGCCGCGCACCGATCGGGCGCCACCGGCATAGAAGCGCTTGCGCGGGTGGAGCAGCCGGGGATCGGCAAGCTCGCTCACCGCGGGACTGACGATGGGACTGCGCATCGCACCCACCCACCCCACGCGAAGCCGCCCAGCGAGAGTCGAGCTGCGCCACGCGCGGAAGTACTTTGCCCCATCCACGACCCCCCGTTGATAACGGTAGTCCGAGAACGTGAAGTTGGATGCATGCTCGAGATCGACGCGCAGCACGTGGCCGGTGGTGGGATCGAGGGGATCGTCGCTTCGCTCGACCAGCAGGTTGGCCGCCAGCGGCGAGAGCCGGTTGCGCGCCCGCACGGCCTCTATCACCTCGAGCTCGCAGATGCCGTAGTTCACGCAGAAATACAGATCTCCCGCCTGCACTTCGGTCAGCTCGAACCTGTACGTGCCGCTCAGCGGTGTGCGGCGCGCGATCTGACGCGTGAGCGTCGTATGGGCGCCGGTGCCCAGATCCACGAAGATCCCCGGTGCCGAGCGCCGATGTGAGAAGACGCCCCCACTAAGTGTGTTCCTGCGGTCGAGAAACCAAGGCTGCACGATGTCGATTGCGCTCTGCCAGTTCGGGCGAAGGAATACCTCCGGCTGCTCCAGCGCCAGGTTGTCGGGGGTGACATCCAGAAAGATGCCGCGTCCCTCGAGTTGCCGTGCGAACAGATTGCCCACGGCACCTCGCACATCCAGCCGTCGCGGTCCCCCGAACGCGTAATAGTGGGTGAAGCGCCCCTCGATCTGGAAGAACTCCATCGTATTGAATCCGGCGCTCGCCCGGGCCTCGCGCAGCGGCGCCTCCTGCACGATCACGTCCAGCGCCTTGGCGCTGTCAGGGAACTGCGGTATGCGGATCTCGGCCTGCCGGAAGAGGTTCGACACGTAGAGGTTCCGCTGGCTCTGCAACAGCTCAGAACGCGTGAACACATCCCCCTCGTCGAGGGTGAGGATGTTCCGCACCGTCTGCTCGGCGATCTCATCGAGCCCGAAGATCCGGATACTGCCAACCCTGGCGATCCAGCGCGGCTCGATTTCTATCCGTACGGCGCCGATGCGCTGGGTGGGATCCACCTCCACTGTGTCGCGTACGATGGCGTCTGCATAGCCGCGCTCCCACAGGATGTTCCGCATCAGGACCATCGAGCTGTCGATCGCCGTAAGGTCGAGAGGATCGCCCGCCCGAAGCTGCAGACTGCGTTCGATCTCCCAGTCGGTGATCGCCTCTTCGAGGTGCACGACCCTGATAGACGAGACGCGCGTCGGCGGGCCTTCGGTGATCCTGAAGGTGACCTCGGAGACGCCGCTGCGCGGTTCGGCGACTGTCGTGTCGACCTCGGCTTCACGGAAGCCGCGTCTCCAGTAGAGAATCCGGATCCGCAACACGTCGCGGGCCAGCTCGTCGCGATCGAGAAATCGCCGCTCCACCAGCAGATTCGCGTCTGAAACCCAGCAGAACGGTTGCAGGACAATAGAGCGGCAGCGCGAGGCACGCGTCGCGATACTCTGCCGGATGGTGGCGGAACTGACGTTCTCGTTACCGCGGATATTAATTTCCCGGACTTCCGGGGCGAGGCGGTCGCGGCGGTCGGTTTGCTGTGCCGGCAGTTCGGCTGCGGCACAGACGCAGAGAACGGCCATTCCGGCTGCTCGAAGCAACCGCTGGAACGGAGCCATGTGGCGGTGCAGTAGCAAGGTATGGGCCCTGAACGGCCGGCTTCAGGGTCGGGTTTTGCTCAGTGGCCTGGTCCAAAGTGCGGTCCGGCGTGAAGATGCCGGCATGCTAGGCGGGCGGCCACCTGGCCGCCCGCCTAAGACGACGAATTGCTGCCACCAGCCGTTAGAGCCCTGACAGCAGCGCGTCGTTGTTGGCCGTGGCGCCGATGCGCTTGAGGAGCCATTCGATGCCTGCCTGTGGCGGCATCTGCTGGAGACCACGACGCAACGTGAACACGGCATCAATCTGGTCGGGTCTGAACAGCTTGTCCTCCCGCCGCGTGCCGCTGGTCGCGATGTCGATGCTGGGGTAGATCCGCTTGTCGGCCAGGGAGCGGTCGAGCTTGATCTCGCAGTTGCCGGTGCCCTTGAACTCCTCGAAGATGACGTCGTCCATCCGGGAGCCGGTTTCCACGAGCGCGGTTGCGATGATCGTGAGCGAGCCGCCACCGTGTTCGGGAGCTACGGCGCGGGCCGAGCCGAAGAACGCTTTCGGCTTTGCCATCGCAGTGGCATCGAGACCGCCACTCAGCGTACGACCAGTGCCCCTGTCCACCGTATTGTGCGCGCGGGCCAGTCGCGTGATCGAGTCGAGCACGATGACGACGTCTCGCCCCATCTCCACCAGCCGGCGCGCATGCTCCAGCGTCATGTCCGCCACATCCACGTGACGTTCGGCGGGCTGATCGAAGCTCGAGGCAACCACCTCACCGCGTCCCCACGTGATCATCTCGCTGACTTCCTCCGGGCGCTCATCCACGAGCAGGACGAGGAGCGTGGCTTCCGGATGATTGATTGCGATTCCCTCAGTGATCGCCTGAAGGAGCATCGTCTTGCCCGCCCTGGCGGGAGCGACGATCAGCGCACGCTGCCCGTATCCGATCGGCGCGATCAGATCGATCGCCCTGCGGGTGAGCTCCGGCCCTCCCTTGGCCGGACTCCCCGTCTCGAGCACCAGCTTTCGATCCGGATATGAGGCGATCAGGGAACTGAAATCAGGGCGGCGAATCGAGGCCGATGCCGGCTGCGCATTGATCTCGAGGATCTCCGCGGCCGTCACGCGTCCGCGGTGGTCGCGACCCACGGAGGCCGTTGCCGAGTCGCCACGGCGCAGCGAGTACTGCCGAATGAGGTGTGGCGGGACGAACGCATCGCCGGCGACCGGCAAATAGCTGTTCTCGGCGCGACGGATATAGGCGCCGTCTCGGGCGGTGTCGAGCCAACCGGCGGCTTCGCCCTCCGGTGTGATGGGGACGGGCGGCGCCTGATGTTGGGCCGCCTCGCTCCGTTGCCCACGGCCCCTTCCTCGTCTGCGGCGGGAGCCGGGGCCGAACCGGCCATCACGTCCGTGCGGCGCCGTTCCAGTGGTTGGCCCGGAGTCACCACCATTCGAGGGCGGGGATGACGGAGCGTCCTCCCTATAGGGCGATTCGGGGGACGATTCGTGAGAGGGACGGCCCTGCGGGCGCTGCCCGCGGCCCCGGCGAGGGGGGCGTCGACGTTCGGTCATGCAACCTTGAGTGTCATGGGTATAATGTTTCCAATGCGCGAGTCGCCCGTGATCCACACGGTACTCCCGCGGCTGCGAAACGCTCTGTCGGCCGGCCGGTGCTGCATGGGCGGCCTGCGTACTCGGCCCTGAGTTATGGACGGAGCGGTAACGTTGGGTTTATCGGCCCAGGCGTGGCGGGGCGGTTCACACGCTCCGCTGTTCGCCTCATGCCGTGCGGCCGTTCTTCTCTCGGCCTGCGCAAGACCAGAGATCTGTGCTGGCCTGCGCTGCTGGCAGACAGCTGCCCGCTTGAATCAACGACTGGCGGGCGCGGCGGTCGCGCCGGACGGCACCACGATTATCACTCACCGGCCCCGAATGCGCAACCTCTGCGCCATGAAGGGCTCCAGAAAAAGGCTCCCGTCCGGTTACCAGGGAGAGACGTCCGAATCCTCCTCCAGGTCGCGGACAATTCCGATCAGTCGCCGAATCAGCTCGATGAGGCGGTCGACGGCCACTCTCTGCTCCAGCGGCAGCGCCGGATCCCATCGACAGCAGCTGCGCTTCGGCCAGAAGTGCTGCGAGAGGGTTGTTGAGCCGGTGTTGAACTCTCAGCGCGAGCTGGCGCAAGGAGGCCTGATGTTCTGCCCGCGCCTCCCGGAGCGTCTCCGGATCATCGTGTCGTTCGCTCACGCTTTGACGCCGTGCACCGAAGGTCGATACCTTAACCTAACCATGAACGCTCCAGGAATCGATCCCGCCGCCGCGCTTGCCGATGCGGTCGGCGTCTACCGCGAAACCGGCAACCTTTCTGCTCTCCTCGGTCTGGTGGACGAGATCGCCGCTGTCTCGGATACCGATACCCTGATCGCGGTCGCGGAGCCCTACCGCGAGATGGTCGAGGTGACCGGACCGATCTACGAGCAAATTGTCGAGCGGCGCCCTGACGACGCGCGTGGACTGGTAATCCTTGCGAACTGCTACTGGCTTGCGGGCCGGGGACCTGAGGTCGTGGCTGAGCTTGCAGGCCGGGCGATCGCCGCGGATCCCGCCGCCCGTGGCGCCTGGCATCTGTGGGCGCTTGCGGAAGCTGACCTCCGCACTCGCGTTTTCCGTTGGGAGCAGGTGGTCGCCCGCTTTCCGGACGACGAGCTTGCACGTGTGAACCTTGCCGACAACGCCGCGAGCCTCGCTTCCACCGATAATGACGAGCAAGCCCTGCTCCTGGCAATCGATACGTACCGGGAGCTTCGCGCGGTCGCCGCCCGTCCCGACCAGATCGCCGCCCTCGATCGCGCCATCGCGGCGCTCGAGGGCTGGAAGGATTAGCGCCGCACCCTCCCAACCCCGAGTTACGCCGTCGCGTCGTGCCGGTGACGTGTGAGATCCTCGACGATCGACAGGAGCTCGCTCAGGTCGAATGGCTTGATCAGCACGGGGCATTGCACGGTTCCAGCATCTTGACGGTGGACTCACTGGCGTCGCCCGTTGTGATGAGCGTGCGGTAGCAAAGGTGGGGCTGAATGGAGCGCGCGAGTTCGAAAAGTACGTCGCCACGAAGATCCGGCACGCGGAGGTCAGTTAGCAGGCAGTCGACGTGCTGCTCTCGCAGCAGGGAGTGTGCGCGCTCGCCGGACTCGACCGCCGTTACGGCAACAGCGGCTACCGCCAGGCGACGCGCGCGCGCTCCCATGCTCGCGGCCCCGCTGAGACATAACGTGTGCTGCTTCGATCGAGGTGGTCCAGCGTACGCTCGAGCTCGTTGGCGTATACCTGGACGCGAGGCAGGCTGCGCGGATTGAACGCGGCGTCGAACGGACTGCGTGCAGGTCCCCCCGCCACCTCCAGCACTGCGTCGAACTCGTAGCTCACCACGCGCCCGCTCTTCGGATCGGTCCACGAGCCGCGATACGCGAGCTCACGGTTCTTCGGCCAGACACCGAGAGGGAGGGCGAACGTCCGCACGCGATAACCCGTGACGGCGGAGTCGATGGCCAGTACGCCGCGAGCGATCTGCTCCTGGACGAAGGCATCGTCATACCTGCCAAGATTCGCGTGCCACAGCGTGTGATTGCACAGCTCGAACCCCTGCTCGGCGAGGAACTTGACTTTCCTGAAGCGCCACTCGGTCTTCTGTCCCTCGATCCCCTTGTTGCCGAAAAAGGAGCGTCCCGCCTCGGCTCCAGATAGCAGGCAGAACACGGCACGGTTCGGCCAGTCGGGGCGCATCCGTGCGAAATCGAGCCAGATCCCGAGCGCGCTCATTGGATCGATTTCCAGCGTGCCGTCTGGATTCTCGACATAGCGAAACTGCGACGGCGAGGCATCATCAAAGGTGAACACGACCGGTGACAGGCCGCGCGGCAAGTCGATGCGGCCCTCTATCAGCTCCGTAACGCTGATCGGCCGGTAACCGCGCTCGTAGAGCAGCTCGAGATCCTGACGGAAGCGGTCGTGGTGTCGCTGCCAGCGTGCTTCCTCGTTACCAATGAGATGATACTCGAGGATCATGATCCGCCCCGACTCGTTCGGCTGACGAGCCAAGGAAGCGGAATCGCGCGCGGCAGCCTCGGTATCCAGGTCGACTGCTGCGGTCAGGACGCCCGAGGCTTCGGCGGCTGGCGGGAGAACGGCGCTTTCGGCTTCGGCATGGGTACGGGCGCCGCGCTCGCAGGCGGCGATGAGAACCAGTGGTGCGGCGGCGGCTGCCAGGACTCGGTGCACTTGCTGCTCGGGTTGATTTCGGTGAGGGGCGGCGATCGGAGACGACCGCGCGACGCTGAGCGAAACATAGGTCCGTCTGTTACCCTCAGGTAGCGGGTCCCAAGGCTCCACGGCGGCGCGGCCGGAAACCTGCGAATGGACGGCGGCGTACCAAGAGGAGAGGATTGCCGCAAACCTATGTTCGTGAAACCGAGTCTATCCGCACTGCGATCCCAGTTGGCCCGTTTCCGGCGCGATCCGGAGGGGGGGCGGCCCGCCCGCGTCTGGCTGCGCGAACAGTGGCTGCTGCTGAGCGCGCTGGCAGCCGCGGTGCTGGCGGTGCTGGCGCTGAACGTCTGGCTGGTGTCGTGTGGGTTTCAGCGGTGCCCGTCATCAGCCGAGATTCGTGGTTTCCGGCCGGTCGAAGGGAGCCCCGTGATCGGCCGGGAAGGAGAGTTGATCGGCCGGCTTTCGTACGTGCGTCGCGTCAACGTTGAGCTGGCGGATGTGCCGTTGCACGTGCGCCAGGCATTCCTCTCGATCGAAGACCGGCGGTTCTACCATCACAACGGGCTGGACTGGCGGGCAGTCGTGCGTGCCGGCCTGCGCAACGTGAGCGCTCTGGGCGTGCGCGAGGGATTCAGCACCATCACCATGCAGGTTGCACGAAACAGCTTTGCGGGGATGAAGCCGGGAGAGCGGACGCTGCGCCGCAAGCTGCTCGAGCTGCGCCTGGCTCGGCTCATCGAGAGGAACCTGGACAAGGATGATATCCTCGAGCTCTACCTCAATGTCATCTATCTGGGCAGCGGGAACTACGGCGTCGAGGCGGCCAGCCGTGACCTCTTCGGCAAGAGCGCCAAGGATCTGACACTCGCCGAAGGTGCGGTGCTGGCGGCTCTGCCCAAGGGGCCCTCGTCATACACGCCCCGGCGATCGCCGGATAGGGCAACGCAGCGTCGCGATCTCGTCCTCTCTCTGATGGCCCGAGAGGGCCACATCACGCCAGCGGCGGCCGAAGCTGCGCGCGCCGTACCGCTTCGCCTGTCTCCTCGCAGGTGGTCACCAGCAATCGTCAATTCATACGCTCTCGACGCCGTGCGCGCCGTTGTGGATTCGGTACTCGGCGCGCATGCCCTTCAGGATGGCGACGTGCGAATCGTCACGACCCTGGACGGTCGGGCCCAGCGTGCCGCCGAGAGCGCCGTACTGCGGAGGGCGACGGCGATCAAACGCGAGAGCGGTCGCTGGTATGGTCGCGGGCAGGATGTGGAAGGTGCGATGGTCGCGCTCGATCCGCGGAGCGGCGACATCCGAGCCCTGGTAGGCGGGCGTGAGTACGCACCCGGAGGATTCAACCGCGCCCTGGCTGCGCGCCGGCAGCCTGGTTCGGCGTTCAAGCCCTTTGTCTACGCCGCGGCGCTGGCGAACGGGCTCACGCCGGCCTCGCTCCTCGAGGACACGCCCCTCGAGGTTCATCAAGACGGGCGGGTCTGGCGCCCGGCGAACTATGGGCACGAATATTCAGGCCGGATCACCATGCGGCGGGCGCTCGCCCGGTCATCCAACGTTGCTGCCGTGCG
Source organism: uncultured Gemmatimonadaceae bacterium (assembly GCA_964636485.1). GTDB lineage: Bacteria > Gemmatimonadota > Gemmatimonadetes > Gemmatimonadales > Gemmatimonadaceae > CAYXRS01. The sequence goes on along the minus strand of CAZWSO010000033.1, from coordinate 8,164 downwards.
CGTTAGCCGATCCGTGGGAGAGGACAGGATTGTGGCTCTGGCCAGCGCCAGCGGCATCAACGGACGCATACCGGCGCTCCCGTCCATCGCGCTCGGTGCGATCGAGGTGACTCCGCTCGAGCTGGTTACGGCATATGCTCCCTTCGCCAACGGTGGATTCCGCGTAGTGCCCCGCCTTGTGGCGAGGATCGAGACGCTCGACGGCCAGGTCATCTGGTCGAACGAACCGGCGATACCGCGCCGCGTCCTGGGGCGCGAGGAGGCATACCAGCTCACCTCGATGCTGCGCACTGCGGTTGATCAGGGCACCGGCCGCGTCATACGCGACATGGGGGTGCGTGGACCCGTTGCCGGAAAGACGGGAACCACGAACAACGGCGCGGATGTCTGGTTCGTGGGCTATACGCCCAACCTGGTGGCTGGTTTCTGGTTTGGCTTCGACACGCCAGCGCCCCTTGCCGCCAGCGCTGCGGGCGGGCGTTTTGCCGCGCCGGCGTGGGCAGATTTCTACCAGCGAGGCTGGCGCGAGAGCGCTGACGAGGCGCGCTGGAATCCTCCCGAAGGGATGGCGTCCCGCAACATCGATCCGCACACCGGCTATCTCGCACACGAGTGGTGCCCCGGGATACAGCGAGAGTGGTTTAAGGAAGGAACCGAGCCCACGGAGCTTTGCCCCGTGCATCACGAGCCCATCTACGAGTGGTACGAGGACTCGTTCGGGCGCCGGCTGGGCACCGCCTTTAGACGGATCTTCCGCTTCTGAGTCACAGGACGTAAAAAAAAGGAACCCGTCGCTATCGCGGCGAGTTTCTCCCATCGGAATGTGTTCAGGGCGTCAGCTCTGAATCGCGATGATCGTTAGTTTGTCCGAATGACGCACCCACTTCCGCCACGGGGCCGACGCTCGCGTCCCGAACCTCCGCCGGGCTGGCGAGCCAGGCTCGACGCGCTCCGCTACGTTCCGCCGTTGCTGCGCCTTGTCTGGCACACGCACCGCGGCTACACGGCAGCGATGGTTGTCCTGCGCCTGCTGCGCGCGTTTGTGCCGATCGCCACGCTGTGGGTAGGGAAGCTGATCATCGACACGGTGGTCCTTGCCCTCGAGCAGGGCCCGGACTTCTCGCGCCTCTGGCGGCTGGTGGCGCTCGAGATCGGCATTGTGATCGCTGGGGAAGTGCTGGCGCGAACGTCGGCGTTGATCGAGAGTCTCCTCGGCGACCTGTTCTCGAACTACACAAGCATTCGGCTCATGGAGCATGCGGCGACGCTCGATCTGGAGCAGTTCGAGAATCCCGCTTTTTACGATCAGCTCGAGCGTGCGCGCCGGCAGACGGTGGGGCGCATCGGACTGCTCGCGCAGATCCTGTCGATGGCCCAGGACAGCGTCACGCTCCTGTCCCTGGCCGCCGCGCTCCTGGTCTACAGCCCCTGGCTGCTGATTCTTCTCATGTTGGCGGTGCTGCCGTCATTCCTCAGCGAAACGCATTTCGCCTCGCTCGAGTACTCGCTTCTGTACCGGTGGACGCCCGAACGGCGGCAGCTCGATTACCTCCGGTTTCTGGGAGCGAGCGACCGCACCGCGAAGGAAGTGCAGATGTTTGGCCTCGCACCCTGGCTCGTGCGCCGATACCGCGCGCTGGCAAGCCGCTTCTATGAGGAGAACAAGCGTCTGTCGATCCGGAAGGGCATCGTCGGCACCCTGCTGGCCGTGATCGGAACGCTCGGCTACTACGCCGCGTACGCGATCATCCTGGTCCGAGCGGTCACGGGCGCTATTACGATAGGATCTCTCACTTTCCTGGCGGCCTCATTCGCGCGGAGTCGGGATCTCATCCAGCGCCTTCTGATGTCCGCCAGCGAGATCTACGAGCAGAGTCTCTACCTAAAGGACATGTTCGAGTTTCTCGAGCGTCGTCCGCGGATCGCGTCGGCGCCCGGAGCGCCGTCCGTGCCGCTGCAGATCCGGGAGGGATTCGTCTTCGAGAATGTCTCCTTCCGATATCCGGGAAGCGAGCGCTGGGCGGTGCGAGGCATCACCTTCACGTTGCGGCCAGCCGAGCGCATCGCGCTCGTGGGTGAGAACGGAGCAGGGAAGACCACGCTCACGAAGCTGATGGCGCGGCTCTACGACCCTACCGAGGGACGAATCCTGCTCGACGGCCAGGATCTGCGTGATTACGACCTTACCTCGGTGCGGCGAGCGATCGGTGTCATCTTCCAGGACTTCGTCCGCTTTGACATGCGCTTCGACGAGAACATCGGTGTTGGCCAGATCGATGCGGTGATGGAGTACCTCGACCAGAGCGCGAATGGCAACAGTAGCGTCGAGCGCGTGCCCGATGACTGGCGCGACGGCGGCCCGCTCGCGTCATCACACTCGATCGGCGGTGACGGCGACCGCGGTGGTCGTGGCAGCGACCACGGTCGTCCGCCGGCCCCGCTGCTGAGCGCCGCCGAGAAATCGCTGGCAGCCTCACTGCTTTCTCGCTTCCCGCAGGGCTACCAGCAGATGCTCGGACGGCGCTTCGAGGGCGGCGTGGATCTGTCGGGGGGTGAGTGGCAGAAGGTGGCGCTGGCGCGCGCATACATACGCGATGCACAGCTCCTGATCCTCGACGAGCCGACCGCGGCCCTCGACGCCCGGGCCGAGTACGAGGTGTTTACGCGGTTCTCGGAGCTGGTGGCTGGCCGCATGGCCGTGCTCATCTCCCACCGCTTCTCCACCGTGCGGATGGCCGACCGCATTCTCGTGCTCGAGGGCGGGCAACTCGTGGAGGATGGCTCGCACGCGGAGCTCGTGGAACGGGGCGGCCTGTACGCGGAGCTGTTCTCGCTCCAGGCGGCGGGATACAGGTAGCGCGTGGAGCCGGTCAGGAGCCTGTCTGCGCCGGCCCCTCCGTGCCGTCGGCTTTCGGCCTCTGTCAGGTTGGGCGGCTGTCGTGAATCACGTACCCTACCCCCCGCACTGTCCTGATCAGCGGATCGGTCTTGTCGTCGCCGATCTTCCTCCGAACGTAGTTGATGTAGACGTCGACCACGTTCGCGAGGGGATCCTCCTGCTGTTTCCAGACGTGCTCGTTGATGTCCTGGCGGAGCGCCGCAGCAGCGCCTTCCCGCGAGCCATCAGCTCGGGATACTCGAAGGGCTTCGGGAGGTAGTCGTCCGCTCCGGCGTCCAGTGCGTGCGTCCGGAAAGTGACAGCCACTTGAGCGGCCAATTGGGCCGCGCTTTCTTTATAGCCGTGACATCCCAAAGAATACGGGAGGGAGTCTGGGCCGGCTTCATTGCCGCCGCCGGTACGGCGGGAGCCCTGATCGGCTTCGGCGCCGGGCGCGGTGCTGCGGCACGCCCGCTGAACGCAATCGCCCATCTCATCGTGGGCAGCCGCGGGCAGGCCACCCCCGGGTTCGATCCGCTCCTCACCACACTGGGCCTTCTCCTGCATGTCGGATCCTTCCTGGTCTGGGGACTGCTCTTCGCCCACGTCGCCGCTCGCGTCGGGGGGTGGCGCCTCGGCGCCACCGCGCTGCTGTTCTCCGCGGCAATCTTCATCATCGATCTTTTCGTGCTCCCCAGACGCCTGAGCCCTGGCTTTCAGCTCACTTTGTCGTGGGGCGAGGTGGTGGCAATCTACGTCGTGATGGCAGCCCTGCTCTGGGCCGGCATCACGTTGGCGCGCAGGGAGCATGTCGTCGCGAAACGCGATGTTGTGGGATGATTGCCACACTACAGCACCTGCGAATCCCCTCCTGATCAACTCTTCGACAGCACGGAACCAATTCGTGTTACACGGGTTGGAAAACGCGATGATGATCTGGCACGGCGGCCCCGCTCTTGCCCTTCATCATTGTTCGGAAGCGCCAACGAGGGCCGCTTCCGATGGTCACCTTACGGGAGGGGTGCATGGACTTCCTCGTCAGGGTCGAGGAGGGCGCTGGATCATCGCCGGTCGTGGCGAAAGTGGACTCGGTACCCGCGACTTCGGGCGCGAACGGTCGTGCGCGCGAAGTGGTGACGTTGTACGGGACGCCGAGTTCCGAGTCGCTCGCTCTGGCGCTCGCCGCCGCGGTCGAGGGGAACCGCATCAGCGGGAATGGCTCGGCTGCTTTCCGACACCTCGGCATATGGCCAGAACGCGGCGCGATTGGCGACGCTGGCTGGCGGGATGCCGAGACGGGTGAGATGGTCACCCGAACGCTGAATATCCCCATCGAGGTCATCACTGACACCGCGGAGCGTTTGCTGGACGAGTGCGGCGCACTCATCCGGCGCCTGGTGGCGGGACTGACCATGCCCGACTGGCCCGAAGGGACCTGGCGGGCGATCACGCTAACCATCGATTCCGTGCTGATGCCGCGCCGCGCGCCGGTCATTCGACCGGATGGCCTGCTGGAGGCGATTCGGGAGGCGGAAGCACTTACCTTCGACTACGAGGGCGACTAGACGACTGCTTGCCTGTCAGATGCTAATGGGGGAGGGCGCCGGAGGCGTCCTCCCCCATTCACATCGGGGTGTCGGGGCCCGGCTGCCGGCATGACCATGTCGCAGCTTCAACGATCAGTAGCTCTGCGCCCGGTTCCACCGCACCCAGCCAGGACGCCGCCTTTCGCCTTGCCGCCGTTCGGTCGCGGGGATACGATAGCGAGCGGGGGGCCGGCTCCCGGAACGCCGGCTCAATCATTCGGACGTCTCGCGGTTGCCTGCCGGCATTCTGGCAGCCGCTGGAAAGGAGGGTCCACATGCGGGAGTATGGCAGTACGGAGATCCGCAACGTGGCGGTAGTCGGACACGGAGGCAGTGGGAAGACCAGCCTGGTCGACGCCCTTGCCTTCGTGTCCGGCACCAGCAAACGCCACGGGTCGGTGAAGGATGGCACGGCGCTCACCGACAACGCGCACGAGGAGATCGAACGCGGCTATTCCATCAATCTGGGATGCGCCTACGCCGAGTGGATGGACACCAAGATCAATCTGATCGATACGCCGGGATATCTAGACTTCCAGGGCGACGCGATCGCCGGTCTCGCGGCGGCCGACGGCGCCCTGCTCTGCATCGGCGCTACTTCCGGCGTCGAGGTTGGAACCGAGAAGATGTTCCGCGAAGCGGTCAAGCGTCGCGATCCGGTCCTGTTCGTCGTCACCATGCTCGACAAGGAGCACGCAAGCTTCGATCGTATCTACGAGCAGATCAAGTCGCGGCTCACCAGCAAGGTGGTGCCGGTGGAGATCCCCATTGGCGAGGGCGCCTCCTTCAGCGGAATCCTCAATCTTTTCGCCAAGCGCGCCTACATCTACAAGGAGGGAACGAAGACCGGCGAGTCCGACGAAGGCGACGTGCCCGCCGCGGAGCAGGATCGCTTCGACCGCTACTATCAGGAGCTGGTGGAAACGGTCGCCACCACCGACGACACACTCCTCGAGCGCTATCTGGAAGGGGAGGAAATTGGCCGGGATGAGATCATCGAGGGGTTGAAGGAAGCCATGAAGCGGATGGACCTCTTTCCCATATTCTGCTGTTCGGCCGAGCTCACCTACGGTACACGCACACTTCTCACCAAGCTCGTGCAGGTGATGCCTTCCGCCTACGAGATGGAGGAGATCCACGCGTTGAAGGGAGCGCAAGGGGAGAACAGCATCGAGATTCACGCCAAGGACGACGCCCCCTTTACGGCGCACGTCTTCAAGACGATTTCTGAACCGCATGTTGGCGAGGTATCGTTTTTTAGAATCTTCTCCGGCGGCGTCAGGAATGGCGAGGAGGTGTACAACGCCACCCGTGAGGCAGTCGAGAAGCTGAGTCATCTCTCCATCGCACAAGGGCGCGATCGAGCGGAGGTGACGCGCCTGCGGGCCGGCGACATCGGGTGCGTCGCCAAGCTGCGCAACACGCACACCAATGACACGTTATCGACCCGCGAACGCCCGGTGCGCCTGCCGCAGGTTCACTTCCCCGAGCCGCTGGTGAGCTTCGCCGTCCACGCCTCGGCGCGTGGTGATGAGGAAAAGCTCCAGTCGGGCCTGCACAAGCTGCATGATGAAGACCCCACCTTCGAGACGCACTACAACTCGGAGACGCGGGAGACAATCGTGTCAGGACTTGGCGAGCGGCACCTGGAAGTCAACATGGCGAAGCTCAAGCGCAAGTTCGGCGTCACCGCCGAGCTGACGCGGCCCAAGATCGCGTATCGGGAGACGATCCGCGGAAAGGCGGAAGGGCAGGGGCGTCACAAGAAACAGACCGGCGGGCGCGGTCAGTTCGGCGACTGCTGGATCCGTATCCTCCCGCAGCCGCGCGGCGCCGGATACGAGTTCGTGGATCAGATCGTGGGTGGCGTGATTCCCGGCAAGTTCATTCCGGCCGTGGACAAGGGAGTTCAGGAAGCTGCCGAGCGCGGCATCGTGGCCGGTTATCCGGTAGTGGATTTCCGCGTGGAGTTGTACGACGGGTCATACCACTCGGTTGATTCCAACGAGATGTCGTTCAAGATGGCGGGAATTCTGGGCTTCCGGACCGTCGCGCCCAAATGCAAGCCGGTGCTGCTCGAGCCGGTGGATGAGGTGCAGATCTTCACCCCGGAAGAGTACATGGGCGATGTGCTCGGCGATCTCTCGTCGCGCCGGGGGCAGATTCAGGGCACGGACATGGACCCCGAGACGCAGAGCGTCCGCATCACCGCGCTCGCGCCACAGGCGGAGCTGCACCTGTACGCCACGGATCTCTACTCCAAGACGCATGGGCGCGGCACCTTCACTCGCCGCTTGCGGGGCTACGAGGAGGTGCCCGCCGAGGCCGCGCAGAAGGTGATCGAGGAATCGGGCAAGGAGTCGAAGGAGTTCGCCGAGGTTTGAACGGACTGCGGCTTGGGTTCAGGATTAAGGCGTTCGGGATTCGGACCAGCGCGACCGTCGCGCAACCCGAATCCCGAGCTCCGAACCACGATCAGTTCAACCCTCAGCCGCCTTCCTCCGCCGCGTCCCGGTGCCCGTGCGCCGCCGCGCGCCCTTCTTCTTCATCGCCTGAATCGGCACGATGTCGTTCGCTACTGCCGCCGCGCCCACCTCTACCGGCTCCGGCCTGGGCTGGCGGTACACGAATCGCTCGCCCGCGTAGTTGCGCATGATCACCTCGTCATCGGACACGCTCTCCACGTACTCGGGGAGGATCGGCACCTTGCCGCCGCCACCGGGCGCGTCGATCACGAATGTCGGCACCGCCAGTCCGGAGGTCCAGCCTCTAAGTGCCCGGATGATCTCCAGCGCCTTCTCGTACGTCGTGCGGAAATGCTCGCCACCGGCCACGGGATCGCACATGTATACATAGTATGGGCGCACCCGCGCACGCAGGAGCGCGTGCATGAGCTCCATCATCACCCGTGGGTCGTCGTTCACCCCTTTCAACAGCACGGTCTGACAGCCGAGGGAGATCCCCGCCCGGCTGAGCCGGTCGAGCGCCGCCACCGCCGCGGGCGTCAGCTCATCCGGATGATTGAAGTGCGTGTTCATGAAGATGGGGTGGTACTTCTGCACCATCTCGCAGAACTCCGGCGTAATCCGCTCCGGCAGGTGCGAGGTGATGCGGCTCCCCAGGCGGATGATCTCGATGTGGGGGATCTCGCGGAGCTTCTGGAAGATGTACTCCAGCCTCCGGTCGCTGAGCATCATCGGGTCGCCGCCGCTCAGGATGACGTCGCGGATCTCGCTGTGCTGCCGCAGGTACTCGAACGCCGAATCGTACTGGTTGAGCGGGATCTTCTCGGGGTCGCCGACCTTGCGGCGGCGAGTGCAGAACCGGCAATACGACGCACATACCGGGCTCACCAGGAAGAGCGCCCTGTCGGGATACCGGTGCGTGATGTTGGGCACCGGAGAGTCCGCGTCCTCGTCGAGAGAATCGATGATCCCGTCCTCGACGCGCAGTTCTTCCACCGTCGGGACGTACTGATTCCAGATGGGATCCCCGACTTCCTGGATCATCGCGAGTGCCTCGGGGGTGATCCGCATCTGAAAGTTCTCGAATGCGGGCCGCAGTCGCTCGACGTCGATCACGTCGTGGCCGAACCGCTCGGCGAGCTGCTCGAGCGAGGCTATGCTCTTCTCCTTCAGGATCCGTTGCCAGTCACTCATGGTGACCTCGCTCCCGGCCCGTCAACGGGCCCCTGGAACCG
>CAZWSO010000032.1:0-20350 GCA_964636485.1 uncultured Gemmatimonadaceae bacterium | reverse complement strand
GATACGGGATGATCGCCTCCGCCTCGCGGAACTTGTTCAGCATGATCACGAACTTACCGCGCTCGATCTGCTGGATCTCGCCCGAGAGCAGGTCGCCGACGCGGTTGGCGAACTCGTCGCGGATCCGCGTGCGCTCCCGCTCTCTGACGCGCTGAATCATGCGCTGTTTGGCGGCCTGCGCGGCGGTGCGCCCGAACTCGGCGAAGTCGATCTCGTCCTCCATCACATCGCCCAGCTCGAAGGTCTCGTCGTAGAAGCGCGCGTCCTCCACGGAGATCTCGCAGCAGGGATCGGTCACCTCGGGCACGACGGTGCGCAGCCGGACGATTCGGATCTTGCCGGTGTCCTCGTCGATGTCGACCTCGGCCTTCACAGTGGGGCCGTACTTCTTGGCGAGGGCGGCAAAGATGCCATCCTCCAGCAACGCATGGAGCTCGCCACGATCGAGCTGCTTCGTGTTCGAGATCTCGCGGATCGCGCTGAGAATGTCCGAGGAGCTAACCATGAACTTCGTTCTCCACTATTTCCAGTTGAACACCAGCCGCGCCTCACGGACGCCGGCCAGCGCAATACTCCGTTCCTCGCCGCCCGAGGTACGTACGCGCACCTGCTCGGGCTCATCTTCTTCGCCGACGACACCCAGAATCTCGACTTCGGCCCGTCCGCCCAATTCGTCGCTAACGACGCTCGCCGTACGGCCGGCAAAGCGCCGCCAGTCGGATGGGCGCCGTAGCGACCGCTCGACACCCGGCGAGGACACCTCGAGGGCGTATCGCGCGCCCACGGTCTGCTCGCGATCGAGCCGCGCTTCAATCGTGCGCGACGCGCGCGCGCAGTCATCTACGGTGATCTTCCCTTCGTCAATCCTGTCTATTCGCAAATGCAAACTGGGCCTGGCACGCGAGCCTCCGAGCCGGAGCTCGACGAGCTCGAACCCCAGAGGCTCAAGTTCTTCTACGACAAGCTGTTCCAGATCAGCGTTCACGTTCGACCACAACCGCAAATAATAAAAAATGTGGGGAGACTTCCCCCACATCACACACCTGACACGGACATCGTCGGGCGACCGATCCTTAATCTAGATATGGATTTAGGGAGAGTCAAGGAGCGCCCGACATGGGTGTGCGCGGCCAGCGGATCAGGCCCGGCTTCGGGGACCTGAGCGTTGGGTGAGAGACTGGCACGGAGAACCTGCCCGTAGACATCAGTTCTTCACGCCCGCATTGCGCAGGATGCCGGCGCCCCCCGATCGCCCGGCAAACTGCCATTCTCGCAGGACTCAGAACGGAAGGACGAGGACCGCAAGCTGTCGCCCGGAGTGGCCGGCACGGTGGGAAAAAAAAGGCGAGTCGCCGCAGCGCGTGCACGACGATGAGGATGAGACCTCACGGAGGCCCAATAATTCCGCCTGGGCTGTGAGGACTGCGCGAAGGTCGACGGGGGTGGGAGCGTGGGCGGTGCGCCCGGTCAGCGCCTCGTGGACATCGGGGGAAACCTCGTAGCAATTGCCGCAGATCGCCGGGCCAAAGTGGGCTACGATATCGGCGGCGGGAGCGCCAAGGCGCTCCAGGGCGTGCACTCCCCGAGCGAGGATGCCGGCTACGGTACCTCGCCAACCAGCGTGGAGGAGTGCGACGGACCCGGCAGGGTGCGCGAGAAAGACAGGGACACAGTCCGCGATGGTGATGGCAAGCGCGGTCCCGCGCTCGGCGGTAGCGTGGCCGTCGGCGGCGTCCGATCGAAGCCAGCCAGTCCAACCCGGGCCGTGCGTGATCACGCGTGCGCCGTGCACTTGTGCGGCGGTCGCCAGGCGTGACGCACGGGGCGTGAGCCCCTGGCGCAGCGCCGCCCAGCGGGCCGTGAACTCGCGTACCGGCACCAGATCGGACGTGCCGAAGCTCCCCGCCCCTCGCGTCGTGGTGAACGCCTCGAGCCCGAGACGCACCAGCGGCTCGGCGGTTTCCCGCGGTGGAAGCACTACCCGCGGCGCTCCTCGATCCGTTCGATGCGGGCGCCAAGTTTCGCCAGGCGCTGGTCGATCCGCTCGTAACCGCGCTCGATCTGGCCGACATTGTTGATCACGCTCGTCCCTTTGGCGCAGAGCGCGGCGAGCAGCACGGCCATACCGGCGCGGATGTCCGGCGAGTCCACAGTCCCGGCACGTAGGCGCGATGGACCCGAAACCAGGGCGCGGTGCGGGTCGCATAGAATTATTCGCGCCCCCATGCCCACCAGCTTATCCACGAAGAACAGTCGCGACTCGAACATCTTCTCGTGCATCAGGATCACGCCCTCGCACTGGGTTGCCGTCACTATCGCGATGGACATGAGGTCCGCTGGAAAGGCCGGCCATGGCTGATCGGCGAGGGTCGGGATATGCTCGCCGAGATCCGACTGGATCTTCCGGCTCTGGGTGACGGGCACGATCAGGTCCTCGCCGTCCTCCTCGCACACGATACCCAGCCGTTCGAAGCCGAGTCGGGTGGATCGCAGATTCTCGAGACCCGGGCGCTCGATCCTGAGCTCCGAGCGGGTAACCGCGGCGAGCCCGATGAACGACCCGACCTCGATGTGATCCGGTCCAATGGTGTGGGCGGCACCGCCCAGCGCGCGGCCCCCTTCGATCGTAAGCTCGTTGGTTCCTATGCCACGCACCTCCGCACCCATGGCGACCAGGAAGCGCGCGAGATCCTGCACATGCGGCTCGCTGGCGGCGTTGCGGAGCACTGTCGTGCCCCGCGCCGCCACGGCCGCGACCAATGCATTCTCGGTGGCCGTGACGCTCGGCTCGTCGAGAAATACATCGGCTCCGGTGAGCTTCGAGACTCGAAGACGAAAGTTCTCCCCTACCTCGAACGTGGCGCCGAGCTGCTGGAGAGCGAGAAAGTGTGTGTCCACGCGACGGCGCCCGATCACGTCGCCGCCCGGCGGCGGCAGGGTCACCTCTCCGCAGCGAGCAAGGAGGGGCGCCGCGAGGAGGATAGAGGCGCGGATACGAGCGCAGAGTTGCGGATCGAGATCGCTGGCGCGGACCGTGGCGGCGTGGATCTCCAGGGCGTTACGCCCCGTCCACCGCGCAGCAACGCCGAGCGACTGGACAAGCTCGACCAGCGTCTCCACATCCCGGATGCGAGGCACGTTCTCGAGCGTCACCGGCTGGTCGGTGAGAATGGACGCCGCAACGATCGGAAGAGCGGCGTTCTTGTTGCCCGCGGGGCGGATGGAGCCGGATAGGCGGTGCCCGCCTTCGACGATGAATTGCAGGGCTGCCATGTCCTCGGTGCGACGGTGAAGGGCGAGCGCCGAAGATGCCCGGCGCGCAGAGTGGAAGTCAAGCGGTGACGCGCGCTTGACACGTCCCCCAGCAGGCCGCTACGATTGGCGCCCACCCAGGCGCGTGACCATGCAGCTGCTGATCGCCGTGATCAATCATGAGGAGAAGGTCGACGACATCCTCGCCGGCTTCATCGAGCTGGGGATCACGGGCGCGACGGTGATCAACAGTGAGGGGATGGGCCGCGTGCTGAGCCACGACGTCCCTATATTCGCCGGACTCCGCTCGCTTACGGCCAGCTCACGACCGACGAACCAGACGATCTTCAGCGTCGTGCGCGATGAGAAGGTGGAAGCAGCGGTCAAGCTGATCCAGGAAATCTGCGGGGAGCTCGACCGGCCGGGGGCCGGAATATTGTTCACGCTGCCGGTGGAGCGAGTGATCGGGCTCGCGCCGGAGTTGTCCGGCGAGTAGCGTCCAGCACGCCGAGCAGCGCACGCAGGTGGCCTCACCTTTGCACCATTGCGTCGCGCCAGAGCGGCCGGACGCGACGGACGTTCCGGCGTTTCCACCTCACGAGGGACGGCATTACGGAACTGAGAACTGCAATCGGCCAGTTGCCAGCCCGGTAGCTGTGAGCCGCGAGCCGAACCACGCATCTTGCGACGCATGAGCCTCTCGAACGTCGTTTGGGGTCTGCTGCTTCAGGTTCAGCCGGCAGTTCAACAGGCCGAGCCGTCGCTGTTTCATCGCATTGCCGACGTGGCCGGAGGGGTTGTCAACATCCTCCTGGTAGTGGTCGTGCTCGCACTGTTCCCGCTTCTGCTGGTGGTGATGAAGCTGATCCGCCGGCTCACTTCACTGCTGGAGCAGGTTCAGGGTGAGATCCGGCCGATCTCGCTGCACGCGGCGGCGATTGCCGACAACGTCAACTATGTTTCCACCGCCGTGCGCGCCGACGTGCAGCGCGTGAGCCAAACGATCACTGCGGCCAACCGTCGCGTGAACGAGGCGATCGAGGTCGCCGAGGACCGGGTGCGCGAGTTGCACGCAGTGCTCGACGTAGTGCAGGACGAGGCGCAGGAGACGCTGATTGCGGCGGTCGCCACGATGCGGGGCGTGCGCGAGGGCGCCGCGGCCTTCGGCGATCATCTCACCGGCGATCTCCTTGCCTCGACGGAGGGAGACGAGAACGACGAGGACGGATTCAACGGAGATGGTGAGCATGACGGAGAGCGCACCGGTCCACGGATACGACGGAGAGGAGGACGACATGGAGAAGCGTGACGAGCTGGATCTTCTGACGGCCGCGTTGCTGGGCGCGATGGTGGGCGCCGGCGCGGCGTTGATGTTCGGGCGTTTGGGGGGCCGCAAGAAGGCCTTCCGCAAGCGCGTCTCGACGGCCGCACAGACGGGCGCGAAGCGGGCCCGCGGCTGGGGCCGGCGCGGCGCCAAATGGGCGGCGAGCACCGGTGAGGATCTGATCGACCGCGTCCCCACCAACGAGGTGCGCAAGCAGGTCGCCGACTACTTCGAGAACGTCAAGGAAGCGATAGACGATACCGTCTCGCACGAGCTCGACGATCTCCGCAAGTCAATCCGCCGCCAGCGGAAGAAGCTCGGCGTGTGAGCGGCGGGCCCGCATGGCCGCCCTCCTTCCGGAGTTGAGACGGACCGGCGCACGCTCCGGGGGCGTGCGCCGGCTTGCCGCATTTCTCGCCAGAGCCGGCGGCGCCCTCCTCATCGCACTCGTCGCGATCGCGCTCCTCCCCACCACCGCCTTCGCCTGGACGCCAGGCACACACGTCTTCCTGGGCGAGGCGGTGCTTCGTTCCCTGGCGGCGCTCCCGCCATCGGTGGCCGCGCTATTGAGCGCCTTCCCAAGCGACTTTCTCTATGGGTCGATCGCCGCCGACACGAGCATGGCCAAGAAATACGCGCCGCCAGGACGTCACTGTCACTCGTGGCACGTCGGTCTCGAGATCCTCGACCGCGCGCCGTCGGAGCGGCTGCGTGCGTTCGCGCTCGGCTACCTCGCGCACCTGGCGGCAGATGCGATCGCCCACAACTATTTCGTACCGCGGTATCTGGTGATGACGTCACGGACCACGGCCTTCGGGCACAGCTACTGGGAGAGCCGCTTCGAGACGCACCTCGGTGAGGGATTCGCCCGCCGCGCGCGTGATGTCATGCAGCTTGGTCACAGCGAGGCCGACGCCCATCTCGACCGTATCCTGAGTCCAACGATTTTCAGCACCCAGACGAACCGGCGGATTTTCCGCGGTATGGTGCACGTGACCGACAGCGAATCGTGGCAGCGAATCTTCCAGATCGCGGCCGACAACAGCCGGTGGGATCTCACCGATCCTGAGGTGGGTCGCTACGTGGACCGCTCGTTCGACTTCGTGATGGATTTTCTGATCAACGCCGAGATCTCCATCCCCTACACGCACGACCCATCGGGTGAGGGTGCGCTGCGACTCGCCAAGGAAGTGCGGCGCGCGGCGCGGATGAGCGGTGTGGGCTACCACGTCGCCGAGGAAGCGGGGCGGCACTTCCGCATGCCCGAGGAAACGCAGCTGGGCTACGCCTCCTCCCTCGCCGAGCCGCTCTTTCCATCCATGCGGGCCGACAGCAACTGATTTACGCGCCGCGGATCCGCGCGCCCCTTTGACTTCTTCATCACCATCCCAACCAGGACGCCCTGAAGCTTGCGTTCCCCTGCCAGATAGCGCTCGGCTTCCTTCGGGTTCTCCGCCATCACCTCGTCCACCCACTGTACGAGTGCCGTTTCGTCCTGCTCCTGCACGAGTCCCTCGCGCTCGGCAATCACCTCCGGGCGGTCGCCGGTCAGCGCCATCGCGGCAAAGATGCTCTTGGCCGCGGAGTGACTGATCACGCCGTCGCGGATCATGTCGAGCAGATGACCGAGATCGGCAGGACGTATGCGAAAATCGCCAACGGAGGTCCCCGTAGCGTTCAGGTGCGCGAGTACCTCTCTCATCACCCAGTTCGCCGCCATCTTGGCGTCGCCGTGCGCCCGCGCCAGCGCCTCGAAGTAGTCGGCCAGCAGCGGCGTGGCCGTGAGTACCTCGATATCGCCACGGCCCAGCGAGTACTCCGCGCCGAAACGCTCTCGCTTCGGGGCCGGCAGCTCGGGCAGACTCTTCTCCACCTCCTCGATCCACTCCTTGGTGAGCACCAGCGGCGGAAGGTCGGGCTCGGGGAAGTAGCGATAGTCGTGGCTCTCCTCCTTGGATCGGGCCGGACGAACCTCAGCGCGCGCACCGTCCCAGAGCATCGTCTGGTGCACTACCTTCTCACCGCGTTCGAGGACCGCGCACTGGCGGTGAAACTCGGCCTCGATCGCCTGCTGCACGGCGGAGAACGAATTCATGTTCTTGATCTCCGTTTTGGTGCCGAGGCGGCTCGCACCGCGGGGCCGCGAGCTGACGTTGGCATCCACCCGCAGACTTCCCTCCTCCATGCTCACGTCGCTGACATCGATGTACTGGAGAAGCTCCTTCAGCACTCTCAGGTAGATCGCCGCCTCTTCAGCGGAACGCATGTCCGGCTCGCTGACGATCTCGATCAACGGCACGCCGGCCCTGTTGAGATCGATGGCGGTGGTTCCCCCGTAGCGATCGTGAATGGATTTGCCGGCATCCTCCTCCAGGTGGAGGCGCGTAATCCGCACCTGGAGCGGAGTACCATCCTCCAGCGCGCCGATCCGGATGAAGCCTCCGGTCGCCAGCGGCTTGTCATATTGCGTGATCTGATAGCCCTTGGGCAGATCGGGATAGAAGTAGTTCTTGCGTGCGAACACGGACAGGCAGTTCACCTCACTTCGCAGTGCGCGGGCGGCGCGCACCGCCAGCTCCACAGCCTGCCGGTTGAGCACCGGCAGCGATCCGGGAAGCGCGAGGCACACCGGGCAGGTGTTGGCATTCGGTGGAGCCCCGAAGTCTGTCGAGCAGCAGCAGAAGGCCTTGGTGCGCGTCCTGAGCTGCACGTGCACCTCGAGCCCGACAACCATCTCATATCGCTCCCTGCTCACCCGTGTGCCTCCTTGCCAAGAGCCCGCTCGATGGCGAAGCCGGCGCTGAACATGACGTGCTCGCCGAAGTGCGGCGCGATTATCTGACCACCTACCGGCAGTCCATCCACGCGGCCAATGGGCAGCGACATCGCGGGGACGCCCGCCAGATTCGCCGTCACAGTGAAGATGTCGCTCAGGTACATCTCGTATGGGTCGCTTCTCGCGCCGATCTCGAATGCCGTGGTGGGTGCGGTGGGGGTGAAGAGCACATCCACGCCGCTGTCGAAGACGTCGTGGAAATCGGTGGCGATCAGTGTGCGGACCTCCTGCGCCTTCCGGTAGTAGGCATCGTAGTAGCCGGCGGAGAGGACGTATGTACCGAGCAGGATGCGGCGCGTCACTTCCTGCCCGAAGCCGCGCGATCGGGTCGCCTCGTACATTGCACCCAGGCCATCTCCCTCCACGCGCAGACCGTAGCGCACGCCGTCGAATCGCGCGAGATTCGATGAAGCCTCGGCAGGAGCGATGATGTAGTAGACAGGTATGGCGAGATCGGTGTGCGCGAGCGACACGTCCCGCACCTCGGCTCCCAGAGCACGCAGCTCCTCGAACACCCGATCGCACAGGCGTGCAATGCGCGGGTCCAGCGTGTCGGTGAAGTACTCCTTCGGCCGTCCCACCACCAGTCCCTTCACCTGTTCGCCGGCGGCGTCGCGATAGCTTTCCACCGCCCGGTCGGAGCTCGTGGAATCGCGAGGGTCGCGGCCGGCGATGACCTCCAGTGTGGCCGCCGCCAACTTCACATCCGACCCGAACACTCCCACCTGATCGAGCGACGACGCGAAGGCGACGAGCCCGTAGCGGCTCACACGTCCGTAGGTCGGTTTCACTCCCACCACGCCACAGAACGCCGCCGGCTGCCGAACCGAGCCGCCCGTCTCCGATCCGAGCGCGATGGGCACGATCCCGGACGCGACGGCAGCCGCTGAACCGCCCGAGGAACCCCCAGGGACGCGCGACCGGTCGATCGGGTTGCGCGCGAGTCCGAAGGCGCTGTGCTCCGTGGACGATCCCATCGCGAACTCATCGCAGTTCGTCTTAGCCACGGGCACCACGCCCGCTGCGCGCAGCCGCGCTACCGCCGTGGACTCGTAAGGGCTGACATACCCTTCCAGGATGCGCGAAGCGCAGGTGGTGGGAAGCTCGAGCGTCGCGATGTTGTCCTTGACGGCGACCGGCAGTCCCGCGAGCAGAACATCCGGTGCGGAGGGAGAATCGCCCGTCCAGCGTTCGCTGACCCGGCGGTCGCTCCAGAGCACGATGTTCAGGCCATCCGATCCGGCGCCGACCTTTTCCATCCGCGCGAAGCTCGCGCGCACGGCGTCCAGCGCCGTGCCCCCATCGGCGGAGCGGCTCATTCGAGCTCCTCTGTTCCGCCCAGTCCCTCGTGTGTAGCCAGGCGAGGCACGAGGAAGAATCCGTCCTTCATGCTCGGCGCAAAGTGGTCGCGCTCGGCGGCAAGGGGAATCTGCGGGCCTTCATCAGGGCGCAGAGGGAGGGCTGCGTCGCCTACTCCTGCCGTGGCGTCGACACCTTTCGTGCTCACCTCACGCAGCACGTCCATGTGGCCGAGGATCCCGTTCAGCTCCCCCACCAGCACCGCCAGCCGGCTCTCATCCAGCGCCAGTCGCGCGAGGCGCGCCGTGTGCTCCACCACATCCCTGGTCACCGCCATGTCACTCCCACTCCCGTTCAAGGCCTGCGTACTGCACCACCAGCCGCTTGCGACCGATCGTGTCGTCGTCGAAGTCCACGGTAACCTTCATATCGCGTCCGGTTCCGGCGAGCTCGGCAATGGTGCCGCCGCCGAAGCGTGAATGCCGCACACGTTCACCCTTCACGAACCGTGGCGCGTCCTGTGAGGCCTCGACATCCGCATCGTAGCGCCGCGACCGGGTCACCGGGCTTCCGGGACGGCGGGCTGAAGGGCTTGTCGACAGCATCATCTTTCCCGTCGCGCGCAAGCGAATCGTGGAGCGCGCCTCCAGCATTCCTGGCGGAATCGGTGACAGAAAGCTAGATGGAAGCGACGGCATGGTCTCGCCAGAGCGGCGCCGGCTGCGCGCGTACGTGAGATACAGGTTTCGTTCCGCGCGCGTGATGCCCACGTAAAAGAGCCGCCGCTCCTCTTCCAGCAGAGCCGGATCGTCGTGTGAGCGGGCGAGCGGGAATAACCCCTCCTCGAGCCCTGTGATGAACACCGTGGGGAACTCCAGACCCTTTGCGTTGTGCAGGGTCATCATCGTCACGGCATCGGCGTCGGGATCGTGCGCGTCGATGCCTGCCACGAGCGTGGCGCGCTGTAGGAAATGGTCCAGCGGCGTGAGACCCAGCTCTCCGCCCTCCTCCACCACAAGCTCGGCGGCGCCGGTGATTAGCTCGCGCACGTTCTCCAGACGTTCAGCACCCTCCGCGCCCTCGGCGCGCAGGTACTCCGCGTAACCGACGCGCTCCACCAGCGAGCGAAGGAGCTCATCCACGGGAGCATCGCTGGCGCGCTGACGCAGCTCGGCGAGCAGTGCGGCAAAGTTGGCGAGCGGCTGCCGCGCTTTGGTGCGGACGCTCGCCAGCAGATCGGATCGGTTGGCCGCGACGAGCAGCGGCACACCAGCTTCGCCGGCGGCGCTGGCGAGCAGCTCGATGGTGGCCTCGCCCAGCCCGCGGCGCGGTACCGCGACCGCGCGCAGAAACGCCTCGTCATCAGCGGGGTTAGCGATCAGCCGCAGATACGCCATGAGATCGCGAATCTCGCGGCGGTCGTAGAAGCGCACTGCACCCACCAGGCGGTAGGCGATGCCGTGCCGGCGAAACGCGTCCTCGAGCGCGCGGCTCTGCGCGTTGGTACGGTAGAGTATTGCGATATCGCGGAGCGATGCGCTTCGGCCGCGCGCCAGGATCTCCGTCGTCACCGCCTCTGCCTCGTCGCGTTCGTCAAGCGCCGCGAGCAGCAACACTCGGTCACCGCCGGTGAGTGTAGGGCGCAGCGTCTTACCGCGCCGACCAACGTTGGCGCTGATCACGACGTTCGCGAGCTCGAGGATAGGTGGTGTGGAGCGGTAGTTCTCCTCCAGGTGCACGACGCGCGCGGCGGGAAAATCCTCCTCGAAGTCGAGGATGTTTCGGATGTCGGCGCCGCGCCAGCCGTAGATGGACTGGTCGTCATCGCCAACCACGCACACGTTGCCATGCTCGCCGCCGAGAAGCCGCACAAGCTCGTACTGGGCCCGGTTGGTGTCCTGGTACTCGTCCACGAGAATGAAGCGGAACCGCTCGCGATAATCGGCCAGGCGGTGCGCCTCGCGCTGAAGGATGCGCACCGGCAGCACCAGCAGATCATCGAAATCCACCGCGTTGCTCTCGCGCAGCGACACCTCCAGATGGTCGTACACGCGAGCCGCCGCCTTCGCTAGCGGGTCCATCGCCAGCTTTGCATACTCCTCCGGCCCCACCAGCGCGTTCTTGGCGTCCGACACCGCCGCGCGAACGGCGCGAGGTGTCCAGTCGCGGGTGGAGATACGCAGCCGCTCCATAACACGCTTCACCACCGACAGCGAATCATCCTCATCGTAGATCGTAAAGGCCGGGGTGCGGCGGGTGAGCGGCGCTTCGCGCCGAAGCATTCGCGCGCCTATGGCGTGGAAGGTGCCAATCCACATCCCAGCGGGCTCCTCACCCAGCAGTCGGGTGACGCGGTCGCGCATCTCGCCGGCAGCCTTGTTCGTGAACGTGACGGCAAGGATGTGTCGCGGATCCACGCCATGGTGATCGACGAGCCGCGCAATGCGGCTTGTGAGCACGCGGGTTTTGCCGGAACCGGCCCCTGCCAGCACCAGCAGCGGTCCCTCGAAATGAACGACGGCTTCCCGCTGCGCGGGATTCAGGCGCGCCAGCAGGCCTGTCGCGATCGAGGCGGATGTCATCCCTGCAAGATAATGTCGAACGTCGCGCCGCGATCTGCATGCGCCAGCACGAGCTTCCCGCGGTGATTCTCTTCCACGATTCGCCGGGCGAGTGAGAGACCGATTCCCCACCCCGACTTCTTGGTGGAGAAGCCGGGATCGAAGATGCGGGCACGCAGCTCGCGCGGGATGCCCGGGCCGTCGTCGCGCACGCGGATCCGCACGCGCTCCGGATCCATGCGCTCGGCTCTGATCTCCAGCGTCCCGCCGCGTCCGGCGAGCGCGTCGAGCGAATTCTTCGCGAGCACCTCCAGCGCCCATTCGAGGAGCACGGCATCGCCCTGGATGGTGAGCGGTTCGCGCTCGCGACCAGCGCGGATGTCGACGCGGTGCGCGAGGGTGGGGACGCGAGCGCTGAAGTACGCGGCGGTCCGCTCGGCCAGCTCGCCAAGGTCCACGGCGTCCCGGCGCGGAGGGCGGCCGATACGCTCGAAGCGATGCGCCACCCGCTCCAGTCGCTCGAGGTCGCCTCGCATGTGAGTGATGGCGCCGGAGGGCACCGGTGCGGCCCCATGGTCGCCGAGCAGCTCGAGCCAGCCGCTCAGGCTCGACAGTGGTGTTGCCAGCTGGTGCGCCGACTCGCGTGCCATTCCCGCCCACACTCGTTCGCGATCAGCGCGGCTCCGCGTGCGCAGCACGTACACGCCAGCCACGAACACGATCGCGAGCAGAGCCGCCTGGAGTACCGGGATGATGCGCAGGCTGGTGATCACCTCGCTGTCGCCGAAATAAACCGTTCCCACGCCTACCTCCACGACGGGCGGATTGATTCGCTCCAGCCGCCGCGCGTACTCTGCCACGCGCGGATCAGTAAGCTCCGCCTCGAAGGGGAGGTTTGCCGCGGCTGCCGGTTGTCCGTCGGCATCGGTCACGACCACGGGCACGCCAAGCTCGGTGATGTAGCGTGCAGCGTCGAGAAGCGCCGCGTTCGGATCCTCTAGCGGGTCCGCCAGCGCGGCAAACACGCGGGCGTAAATGCGACCGTGCTTCGCCGCGTCCTCACGGAGCTGCACCACCACCTGTCTCGAGTAGAGAACGTACGACGCAAGCAGCATCGAGATCAGCATCCCGAGCACGAAGACCGGTGCGCCGCGACGCATCGCTCAGCCTATCACGTCGGCGCCCATATACGGCCGGAGCACCTCGGGAACGCTCACCGTGCCATCGGGCTGCTGATAATGCTCGAGAATGGCGATGATCGTGCGCGGGAACGCCAGGCCGGACGCGTTAAGCGTGTGTACAAGGCGTGGCTTCTCGCGCGGAGCGGGCCGGTAGCGGATGTTTGCCCGTCGCGCCTGGAAATCGGTGAAGACGCTCGCCGACGACACTTCCAGCCATTTCCCCACCCCGGGCGCCCATACCTCCAGGTCGTACGTCTTGGCGCTGGAGAAACCGGTGTCGCCCGCGGCGAGCAGGATGACGCGGTACGGCAGGCCGAGACGCTGGAGAATCATCTCGGCGTGCCGGGTGAGAAGCTCCAGCTGCGCCGGTGAGTCCTCGGGGGCACAAAGGCGCACCAGCTCGACCTTGTCGAACTGGTGCATGCGGATGAGGCCGCGCGTGTCTTTTCCGTGAGCGCCCGCTTCTCGACGAAAGCAGGGCGTGTACGCCACCATGCCGCGCGGCAAAGTCTCGCCGTCCAGCACCTCATCGCGGTGAAGGTTCGTGACCGGAACCTCCGCGGTTGGAATGAGAAAGAGATCCTCCTCACGGTCCAGATAGAGATCATCCTCGAACTTGGGAAGCTGGCCGGTTCCAGTCATCGTGGTTCGATTGACGAGGAGCGGCACCCACACCTCCTCGTAACCGTGCTCACGTGTGTGCACGTCGATCATGTACGACATTAGCGCCCGCGTGAGGCGCGCGCCCGCTCCGCGGAGTACCGCAAAGCCGGAGCCCGACACCTTCGCACCGCGTGCCAGATCCAGGATCCCCAACCGCTCGCCGGTCTCCCAGTGAGGAGCCACACCGTCCGGTGCGCGTGGCACACCCCAGCTGCGCACCACCGCGTTCGATTCCTCGCCACCTTCGGGCACATCGGGAAGCGGGAGGTTAGGGAGCTCCAGCAGAAAACGCTGGAGCTCTCCTTCGGAACGGCTCAGCTCCTCCTCCAGACGCCCGATCTCGTCCCCCAGGGCGCGCGTCTCCTCGATGAGCGCCGCCGCATCCTCTCCGGACCGCTTCCGGCGTGCGACTTCCTGGCTGGCGGCGTTGCGCGCGGCCTTACGCTCCTCTGCAGCCTGGATCAGCGTGCGGCGCTCACGCCCCAGCTCCGCGGCGCGATCGATGGCCGGGGCAAGCGTGTACAGTTTGCCACGACGGCGCATCCCCTCACGCAGCGCGTCGAGGTCTTCCCGCACCACTCGAATGTCGTGCACGAGATTAAAAGCTGGGGACGCCTTCCTCGAAGGAGCGGAAGCCGCAGTTCGGGTTCGAGCGCATCTGGACGTCGAATGAGCGCTCCGCTGCGTCGATATGCACGATCTGCATACGGGCGTAGATGTACGGCGTAAGCTGGCCAAGACAGACGCGCGAGATCTCGCTCCGAATGGCAATCACATCGCCGGCCTGCACAGGCACCGGGTCGTTCTCATTGTATCCCGTACGCGGCGCTTCCGTCACGGACTCGTATGGCACAGTCAGCTTGATCATCCCCGCCCGTCCAAACGCGCCCACGCTGCTTGGCGGCAGCAGGACAGGCTGGCCATCGAGAATATCGAACACGATATCATAGCCGATCGCGGGATCGGTTCTTACTGGCCGGGCGAAAAAGATGTTGACGGCGGTGGGCAGCGCGACCGGCGTTTCCGTCAGCGCGAACACGGTGAACTCGGCGTCGATGTTCGCCAGATGGGCTTGGGGACGGAACGGATCCCCACAGGCGGTCAGCGTGACGGCGACGAGCAGCAGCGCTGCAAGGCGAAGCTTCATGATTACCCTGGTGAACGTGGCCACGAACAGGGTGGCCGCGAAGAATACCCCCCGTGCGGCGTCGTTTCAAGCGATTGCCTTCGCTTGACTTCGCCTGCACGCAGGTCTAGCTTCGCCAACAATTCAGCAGGAGTCCCGATGCCGTCCATCCGTGAGCTCGTCGCCACCCTCGCAGGCCGCGAAGGGGTCGAGGCAGCAGTCGTCCTTGGGCGCGACGGCCTCGTCATCGACGCCCGGGTCACCGAGGGTTCCGATGCCGAAGGCATGGCGGCCATGGTGCCCTCCGTGCTTGCCGCCGCCGAGGAGTTCGGCACGCATGGACGCAGCGACCAGCTCCGCACCACGATTCTCGAGTACGAGGACCGGGTGGCGATCATCTCGAATCTCAGCAATGAGGCGGCTCTTCTCGTACTCGCCCGCCCTTCCGCCAATCTGGGGGCCCTTCTGTTCGAGCTGCGCCGAAACCGCGAGCACATCGCGACCCTGGTCTGACGTGGGCGACGACTCCGTTCGCGAGCGCCCGCTGCACGTGCTCGTTGCCGATGACGAGCCGCACATCGGCCGCATCATAAAGATGAAGCTCGAGCAGGGCCCCTTTTATGTCAGCCTGGCGTACGACGGCGTAAGCGCCCTCGAGATGATGGAGAATGAGAAGGACCTCTCGCTGGTAATGCTTGACGTGATGATGCCGCGCATGAGCGGGCTCGATGTGCTCGCCCGTATGCGCGGCGATCCCCGGCTGGCAAATCTGCCGTGCATCATTCTCACGGCTGCCGGTCAGGAACAGCATCAGCAGGAAGCGCTGGCGCTTGGCGCGAACGACTTCCTCACCAAGCCTTTCAGCCCCAAGCGACTGTATGCGCGCGCGGCGGAGCTGACTGGCGTCGAGCCGGATCAGGGAGCGCGGGAGGCGTGAGCCGCTGGGCCGTCGTTCTCGCCGGCGGCGTCGGGTCGCGTTTCTGGCCGCTGAGCACACCGGCCCGCCCGAAACAGCTCCTTCCGCTCGTCACCGAGCGACCGATGCTGACCGAGTCCATCGAGCGACTTTCTCCACTCGTCCCGGTGGAGCGAACGCTCGTGCTGACCAGCCGTGCCCTGGCACCGGCGATCGCCGCCATGCTCCCCGCCATTCCGGCGGCGAACATCGTTGCCGAACCGAGGGCGGCCGGAACGGCACCGGCCCTGGTATGGGCAGCGCGGCTCATTGCGCGGCGTGACTCGGATGCGGCGGTGATGATCTCCGTGCACGCGGACTGGGCCGTGGCCGATGGCGAAGCGTTCCGCGAGACGTTGGCGCGCGCAGCGGATCTCGCGGAAGTTCACGAAAGCCTGATTACGGTCGGCATCGTGCCGTCGCGACCCGACTCCGGATTCGGCTACATCCAGCCGGGCGAGACAGTCAACGGCGCCAGGCGCGTACGGAAGTTCGAGGAGAAGCCTGCCGGCGATCGCGCCAGGCAGCTCGTGGAGGAGGGCTTCCTCTGGAATTCCGGGATATTCGTCTGGCGAGTTGGAGACTTCCTGTTCGAGGTGCGGGCGCACTGTCATGAGGTTTCGAGGGCGCTGCACGACGAACGGGTTGCGGACATCGAGGCGTTCTTCGCCGGTGTACAGCCGATATCCGTGGACGAGGGAGTGCTGGAGCGCAGTTCCCGCGTACTGGTGCTTCCGGGCGATTTTGGGTGGGACGATGTGGGAACGTGGGCGTCGCTGCATCGCGTGCGCATGCGCGATTCCGACGAGAACGCCGTATCCGGTCCTGTCAGCCTGATCGAATCGCGCAACAACGTCGTCCACGCGGAGCAGAACCGGGTGGTACTCTACGGCGTGTCTGACCTGGTGGTAGTCTCGCGGCCCGGGCTGACGATGGTGACGACGCGGGAGAAGGCCGCCGCGCTCAAGACGCTGCTCGATGCACTGCCGGCGCAGGTCCGGGACGCGACATGACCACGCTGATCATCTACGACGACGACAAGGCCCGAGCGTTCGAGCCGTTTATCACCACGCGACCCGCGAGCGAGCTGCGAGCGGGAGTAGCGCTCGTACGCGAGCGTTGGGAAATCGCTCTCGGCGTCCGGGCAGCGGGATTCATCTCTGCCGCGCACCTCGTCGATTTCGAGGAGGGTGACTCGCCGGAGGCCTGGCGCGCGGAGTTACCGGCCGGCGCAGTGCTGGCAAACAGTCGCTTTCTGCCGGCGCTCGACGGTCGCTTCGGCGACGACGATGCGTGGCAGTCCGGCGGGCGGCTCGTTGCCGTCCGCCTGCCGGCAGCCGTTCCGGTGCAGTCGCTACGGGATGGCGCGGCCACGCTCGAGGACATCAGCGGCGGCAGTACGCATTGTGAGGTAGAGGGCCGGTGGATCGGAGAAGTGTGGGAGCTCATCACAACGCTCGTGGCACAGCTGGCGGAGGATATCGCCGCGCTCGGGCCCACGCTCACGTGCGAGCCCCCTGCGTCCAACGACGCCGTGATCGGATCCCACGCCATCTACCTCGAGCGGGGGGCGAGGATCGAGCCGCACGCCCTGCTCGATGT
The DNA here is from genome assembly GCA_964636485.1 of uncultured Gemmatimonadaceae bacterium. Taxonomy (GTDB): domain Bacteria; phylum Gemmatimonadota; class Gemmatimonadetes; order Gemmatimonadales; family Gemmatimonadaceae; genus CAYXRS01. The sequence continues at coordinate 3,551 of CAZWSO010000032.1, read as the reverse complement.
CTCTGCGGGGCCCATCCTGGTGAGGGCCGGCGCCGAGGTGCGAGCCTTCACTCGACTCATCGGGCCGTGCTTCGTCGGTGTAAGCGCCACCATCCTGGGTGACCGCGTCCATGCGTGCGCCATCGGCGAGCGCGCACTCGTTCGCGGCGAGATCAGCGAAAGCATCGTGCTTGGCCACTCCAACAAGTCGCACGATGGATTCGTCGGGCATTCTTATCTCGGCCGCTGGGTGAACCTCGGCGCCGGTACCATAACGAGCAATCTCAAGAACACTTACGGAAGCGTGGCATTGTGGACTCCCAGCGGCATGCGGGACACTGGCGTCATGAAGCTCGGCACCATGTTTGGCGATCATGTGAAGACGGGCATCGGGCTGCGTCTGACCACCGGCAGCGTACTCGGTGCCGGATCGAACGTGTATGGTGCTGCCATGCCACCGAAGTACGTAGCCCCCTTCTCGTGGGGAGAGGGCGAGCTTCTCGAAACCTACCGCCTCGACAAGTTCCTGGCCACGGCCGAGCGCGCCATGAGCCGCCGGAATATCGAGCTCGGTGCGAGCGCGCGACGGCTGCTCGCCGCCGCGCACTATCGGTCGCGGGAAAACCGATGAGACTCTGGATGCTGGGCAGTGGCAGCGGCGGCAACGCGCTCGTACTGGAGGAGGGTGACGAGCGACTGCTCGTTGACGTGGGCTTCCCTGCGCGCGAGCTCGCGCGCCGTCTCGCAATCGTCGGAGTCACCCCCGAATCCATCACTGCCGCAGTCGTGACGCACGAGCACCACGATCACGCGCGCGGCGCGGCAACGGCATCGCGCCGCTGGCGCTGGCCCGTCTTCGCCACGCCCGGTACCGTTGCGGCGTCTGCCGAGCTCTCCGGGGCCGGTGCACGGTCCTGGCATCACGAGGACAGGCTCTCATTCGGGGATCTCTCGCTGGAGGCGGTGCTCGTGTCGCACGATGCCGCCGAGCCCGTGGCGCTGATCGCCACGTCGACCCGCAGCGGCGCGCGCTGCGGGATCGCCTACGATCTGGGCCACGCCGGGCGCCGATTGCGCGGCTGCCTGCGGGAGCTCGACGTATTGGTGATCGAGGCCAATCACGATCCCGCCATGTTGCGGCGCGGGCCTTATCCCTTGGTCGTGCAGGACCGAATCTCTGGGCGCAACGGTCACCTGTGCAATGGCAGCGCCGCCGAAGTGGCTCGCGACGTTGCTCATTCGGGGCTTCGGCACGTCGTCCTCGCACACCTCAGCGAGAACTGCAATCAACCAGCGCTGGCGTTCGGCGCCATGCGCGGCGAATTGCGCAGGTCGGCATTCCGCGGAATGGTACACGTGTCATCGCAGACGCGGCCTACAGGACCCGTGACCGTGGCGCCGCGAGTGGCAGTGCAGCTCGCACTGGGAATTTGACGGTCTGTCAGAGCAGGCTGCCGGCAGATATTTGGCTGCAGCAGCCCGGCCACCGATAATCTAGGGACGCGCGCCCTCAGCCACGGCCGCGTCAGCGCGGGCCCAGTTCACGCGCAGTTCCCGATACGCTTCGGCGGCACCCAGGTGATCCCCTGCCGCCGCTCGTGCTCGCGCCACGCCCAGGATCGCCTGAGACCGCCTGGGACACAGCTTGAGAACGTCCTCGTAGGCCGCGACGGCCTCAGCGTGCCGTCCATCCGCCAGGCGCTCAGCGCCGAGCAGCTCCAGCGCAAATACCCGCTCGGGCGGACCAACAAATGCCGTGAGACGGCGCTCGTGCTCCGCGGCCAGAGTGAGCGAGGCCAGGTACGTGTTCCGATCGCCACGCTCCCGTGCGACCAGCGCTTCGACGACGAACGCATTGCTCGCTGGCCCCGGCGCATGCTGCGCCCCGGCGCGAACCGAGTCGGCGAGCGCGAGATACGGACCAACGAGAGCTTCCGCGGCGGGATCGCTGCGCTGCACGGCGTCGGCCGCTTGCCAGTAGCGAGAGGCGGCGCGGAACGCCCGCTCCCTGTCCGACACAGGCTGTCCGCTCTGTGCCGGCGGTGCGGCGATCGGCGCAGCCCACTGGCCGGTCTCTGCGGCGTACTGAAACTCGAGCCGAGACACCACGAAGTTGGCATCTATGTAGTCGCCACGTAGTCCGGGAACGATGGCGCGAGCGCTGTCGATCAACCCGCGCGCCTCCAACCAGCGACCCTGCTGCAGGTAACCATACTGGAGCCACGAGAACGCGTGAAAATCCGGAGCGCCCTGTGCGCGTGAAGCGGCCCACGCGCGCTCGTTGGACCGCACCACGTCCTCCCACAAGCCAAGTTGCAGATAGATGTGCGATGGCATGTGAAGCGCGTGCTCGGCGTCCGGAGCGATCTGATCGTACGCGCGCGCGAACTCCAGCCCTTCGGCGGCCATCCCCGGATTGTCGTAGAGGTGAATCAGGTAGTGCACCGCGCCCGGATGGCGTGGGTTCTCACGGGCAACGCGCTGCGCAAGATCGATTGCCTCACGCGCGAGAGCATCACGGTTCGCCGTGTCGCCAACATAAGCGGCGAGCATGATGGCATGCGCCGCGAACGCGGCGGCCTCGTGATCGTGAGGGTCGGCCTGAGCATGACGGCGAAGCTGGTCAGCGTAGAGGTGCACTCGTGCCGGAAGCGTCCCTTGGGTGTAGAACGCCTCAACCGCCGCGCCAAAAGATCGCTCCCGCTCGGTGCCCGCTTTGGCGAGCCGTTCCTCCGCGGTAGGTGCGAGCCTTGCCAATGTTGCACGCGACGCGGAAAGGTCCTCCACGCGCCACAGCACCCTGCTGTATGTCAGGGCCTCGGCCCAGAACGCCACTGCGAATCCGGCATCGGCGTCCTGCGCCCTGCGGAAGGCGGCCGCGGCGCGCTCGTACTCGAAGCTGTGAAGCAGCGCCACGCCCTCCAGGAAGGGCGCCTGCGCCGCGGCGTTGGCCGAGTTCGGGAACACCACCGTACCCAGTTCCGACCCATGAGCGGCGTGGGAGTGCTCCTGCGCAGGAAGTGCGGGCGGCTGGGAGAGGATCAGCGCGGCGAGCGGGGGCAGCAGGCCGATTACGCGGAGCATAGGGTTTCTCGGTAGTAAGGTTTTCCCCACCTGAAGCGGCACTGGACGGGGCTGGATTTGCCTCTGCCAACTTATGCGTGGCCTGGACAAACCGATGCTCGTGCACGGGCGTCCGGGCGTTACGGCGAGATACAGTGCGTCCTATCTGATCTGCGCCGGCACGGCGGGGTCGCTCAGCCGCAGTCGGGTCTTCACCTCATGCAGCTCTCCCAGACACCTCGGCTCCGAAGAATACTTCGACAGCAGCCACTCGTACCCCTTCTGGGCAGCGTCCCTCATGTGCTTGGCGCCGAGCGGGGTGCACGCGACCGTCTGCGAGAGGGCGAGCAGCGCCTCCAGCATTGTCGTGGCACCCTCACCGGCATTCTCTATGATGATGCCGACACGTTTGTTGACGTGATTGAATGTCACGATCAGATCGCGCCGGTCGAAGAGGATCGCATGAATCCCCCACTGCCACATCGGCGCGGCCTCGGTGGCGTAGTAGT
>CAZWSO010000031.1:0-20717 GCA_964636485.1 uncultured Gemmatimonadaceae bacterium | reverse complement strand
CCAATCGCTACAACCCGACACAGGATCCGCGCATCTCGATCCGCGGCTTCGGCGCCCGGTCGGCCTTTGGCGTGCGCGGTATCCGCATCCTGCGCGATGGCATACCGCTCACGCTCCCCGACGGGCAGACGCCCGTGGATTATCTGGATCTCGAGTCCGTAGGCACGGTGGAAGTCATACGCGGCAGCGCCGGAGCGCTCTACGGCAATGCCGCGGGCGGCGTGATCGACATACGCACGGCCCCCGCGCCGGAGCTGCCGTTCGCGGGACGTATGCGTGTTTTTGCTGGAAGCCACGGACTCGCCCGGGCGCACGGGATGGTTGGAGGCACCAGCGGCGCGCTCGGCTGGCAGACGCATGCCACGCACACGCGGAGCGATGGCTTCCGCGATTACTCTGTCCAGCGCAGCACGAGCGCACACGTGCACGCCCGCACCCGCGTGGGCGAGGCGAGCGATCTCAGCGCTCACGTGATGCTCTTCGACATGCCACGCGCCGAGAATCCCGGCGCGCTGACGCTCACAGAGATGCAAGCCGACCGCACCATGGCACAGTCGCTCACCGTGGAGCGTCGAGCGGGAAAGGTGGTACGACAGGGACAGCTCGGCATGTCCCTGGGGCGGCCGCTCGGCGAGCGCGGCGGAGAGGTCGCCGTCGCCATATACGGCGGACGCCGCACGCTAGACAACCCGCTGCCCTTTGCCGTCATCGACATCGAACGCGCGACATACGGTGCCTCGCTGCGAGCTAGCACCCGCGCGGAGTGGCTGGGCGTGCGGCAGCGCATCACCGCGGGAATCGATGCGCAGTGGCAGGATGATGACCGTCGTAACTTCGAGAACTGCAACCGGCCCGCAGCGCCGCCCGCCGCGCCACCCTGTTTTGGTCAGACGTCCGGTCGCGGCTTGCTCCTGCTGGACCAGCAAGAGCGTGTCAGCAGCGCCGGCCCCTTCCTGCGCACGGAGATCGAGCTCACGCCGCGCATCCTCGCCAGTGTGGGCGCACGCGCCGACAGAGTGCGGTTTGACGTACGCGACCGCCTCATCACCGACATCGACCCCGACGATTCGGGCTCACGCACGTTGGGCGCGGTGAGTCCGATTGTTGGGCTCGTCGTTCGACTTGGCGATCGCGCGGCGCTGTACGGCACCGTTTCCTCGGCCTTCGAGACGCCCACCGCCACCGAGCTTGCCAATCAGCCCGACGGCAGCGCCGGCCTCAATCGCGATCTCGATCCGCAGCGCGCCGTCACCTGGGAGCTGGGCCTCAAGGGCGACGCGCTCGCCCATGTGCGCTACGACCTCGCCGTGTACACGGCGACGGTTCGCGACGAGCTGATCCCCTTCGAGATCCCCGGCGGCGCTGGCCGCCGCTACTTCCGTAACGCCGGACGAACGCTGCGCCGCGGCGCCGAGGGAGGCATCGGAGCGTCCGCCGGAGCGTTCATGACCTACGTGTCGTACGCCTGGTCGAATTTCCGCTTCGTAAATTTCACGGTGGGCGATCAGAGCCTTGCCGGAAACCGGATCCCCGGCATACCACGACAGCAGATTCATGGAAGCGTTACCTGGAACGCCGGCGCTATGTACGCGACCGCCGAGGGAATCGCCGCTTCCAGCGTCTATGCGGACGACGCGAATTCGGTGCGCGTACCAGGCTACGAAATCGTCAATCTTCGCGCCGGAGCCCGAGGCTGGTTCGGCGCGCGGCTTGCGCCCGTGGCGGGTATCCAGAACCTGTTCGATCGGCGCTATGTCTCCTCCGTCGTGGTGAACGCCGCCGGCGGACGCTTCTACGAGCCCGCGCCACGACGAACGGTGTACGTGGGCGTGACGGTGGGGAACTGATCGGCGTCGTCTGGGGCGGTCCTGACTCGCAACGCGAACGTCTCGACGGGCGGGCAGGAAGACGCACGGCGAATCAGTTTCCAGTCGCCATCCTGTCAGCGAGGCCGTGACGGGTCACTCTGGCGCTCGCGGCTCGGCTTAGTCGAGCGCTCGCTCCACCCAGCGCCAGTAAAGTCCACCTCCACGCTCCTCCAGATCATTGTGACCGACACCGGGCACGATCTTCAGCTCGCCCTGAAGGCGTGCACTCTCGAACAGCTCACCTCCCATGCGCGCAGGGATGATGATGTCGTCGGCGCCATGGATCACCCACACCGGTACGTCGACGCGTCCGACGACTGCACGGCTGTCGTAGTGGACACGCGAGAACATTCGCCACGCTGCTTCCACGGGTCGTGCGGCGATGATCCGGGCCATGTCGCGCGCCGATGTGAAGGGGGATTGCAGGAGCAGGCGCGAGGGTTGATGCTCGTCCGCCAGCTCCACCGCCACCGCCGAGCCGAGCGAGTGCCCGAAGTAAGCGATCTCTCCCTGTTGCGCGCCGAGCGACTCGAACGCGAACGCCAGAGCCGCGCGGGCATCTTCTCGTACTCCCCTGACCGATGGGACGCCCGGGGCACCGCCATAGCCGCGATACTCCGGCAGCATCACCGTCCAGCCGGTCCGCCTGGCCACTTCTTCCGCCCAGGGGATCTGAAGCACGGCGAGGTCCGCATTGCCATGGAACGCGATCAGCACCCTCTGGCGTGGCGCAGTCTCTTCCGGCTCGACAATGAAGGCGAACAGAGGCTGGTCGTCGGCGGCGCGATACTCGACGCGACGCGTGGCTCCGTGGTGCGGGAAGGGTGGCCCGCTCGGCTGGAAGACGATCCGCTCCTGAGCCCACCAGGCGAAGAGGATCAGAATTACGAACAGCGCGATGGCAATCGCGATGGCGGTAAGCATCCAGGAGAGCAGCCCACGCCGTGTCCGTGCCAGGTCGCTGACAGGGTGTCGTGGGTGGCGCGAGAAAGGTGTCAAGCTGATCCTGCGGTTGCGACGGCGGAAGCTATTCGGCTGGCCTCTCGGGTGCGAGTCTTCGGTGCTCTTTCGCCCAGTTGCCACGCGCTTTGCGCCATGGTACGGTTCATCGACTGGATGCCCGGCGTGGCTTGTGCTGAAAGGAGTGGAAGGTCGCTCTATGCTGCCCGAGCGTGCTCATTCTCTGGCGAGCCCTCGCTGGCCGGGTTATGTGCCTGTGCCCAATGTCTTCTGGCGGACCGCGATATGACCACTCCCGAATCGTGCACACTGGCGCCTGTTCTCGCCAACTCGTTTCGCTCATCTCGGGCAGAATTGACCGGCCGGTGGCTCGATCGCCTCGTCAATCGGCTCACCATCCCCGCGGAACGCATCTTTCCGACGGACGATCTGCTCGATCATGTCCCGCTCCTCATCGACGGCATCGCGGATTACCTGGAAGACCCCGCAGATCCTCTGCCGGCGGACACCGCGGTTATGACACACGCTCGCGAGCTGGGGGCGCTCCGGCACGCGCAGGGCTTCAGCGAGTACGAGATACTGAAGGAGTTCGAGATCTTCGGCGGCATCCTCTTCGCCCAGCTCGCGCGGGTTGTCACGGAGCTGGAGGAACAGCCTGTCGCCGGTGATCTTCTGGCGTGCGCCCACCGCCTCTTTCAGGCTGTGGCGCTCATCCAGCAGGCAACCACCACGCGCTTTCTGGAGCTTGCCAAGGCGCGCGTCATCGAGCGAGAGGAGCGGCTGCGGGCCTTTCATCGTGCGCTGACGCACGAGATGCGCAATCGCATCGGTGCCACGCTCGGGGCGGGCCAGCTCCTCCAGCTAGGTGGGCTTTCCGATGAGCGCCGTGATCGGCTGGCCGGGGTGGTGGTTCGGAACGCCGACAGCATGCGGCTTGTGCTCGAGAACCTGCTCGAGCTCTCCCGCCTGGAACCCGAGACGCGCCAGGAGCGGCACGTGTGCCTTCCCGCTGCCGCTGCCGAGGTTGCGCGCCAGCTCCGCGATGCGGCTGCTGCCGCGGGTGTCGAGCTGCGGGTCGCTGCCGGTATGCCCGAAGTGGAGGTCAGCGCCGCCGCCGTGGAGTTCGTGCTCACGAATCTGGTCGCTAACGGCATCAAGTACAGTGATGCGCGGAAGGCGACGCGCTGGGTGGAGATCTCCGCGCAGTCGCGCGGAGCAGACGGTCAGGGTCCCGAGCTGGTGGTAACGGTGCGCGACAACGGCCTGGGAATTCCGCAGGGAAAGCGCTCGAGGCTCTTCGAGCGCTACTATCGCGCCCATGAGGATCAGCGGCCCAGCGTGGACGGCACCGGGCTGGGCCTCAGTCTGGTACGTGATACAGTGGAAGCGCTGGGCGGCCGCGTATGGGCCGAGTTCCCGGAGCACGGGTCACTGTTTGGGTTCACGCTGCCATGCCGGCGCGTGACAGATGCCGTCCCGATAGTGGACGAATCCGTGAAGTCACCAACCTAGCTGGATCTGCGCAGCTACGCGCTTCAGGTAAAGCTGGCGCAAGCTGCTGGTGCGCACTCCCGGCGTCCCCTGTCCTATGGATTCCTCGCCGAGTCGGACGACCGGCACGATCCCCCTTATCGAGCTCGTTACGAACAGCTCGTCCGCCTCGAGCAGCTCCTCGGGCCAGATCTCCCGTTCCTCTGCGCGCTCTTCCATCTCCCCGGCCAACTCCAGCACTATGGCGCGAGTGATCCCCGGTAGTGCTCCGCACGCCAGCGACGGAGTCGTGATGAGACCCGCGCGCACAGAGAAAAGGTTGCTGTAGCTCGCCTCCGACACGCGGCCCCTAGTGTCGAGCAGGATCGCTTCCTGCGCTCCCCGCTGCCGTGCTTCGTCAAGCGCGAGTACCGCATCGGTGAACGACAGTGTCTTGTGCCCTGCCGATGGCGACAGTTCGTTGCGCCTTCCGCTCACGATGACCGCGCCTATGCCCTGGCCGTGGTTGGTCAACGGCTTGCCAGAGAGCGATCGGATCACGATCACCACAGTGGGCTGCGGCTCGCGAGGAAGCTGCACGCCAAAGCCGCGTCCACGGGTGAGTGTCACGCGCAGGACCGCTTCCCTGACGCCCTCGTTGGCGGCCTCACCAAGAGCCTTGCGCAGCATCCCGGCGACGGCGCTCGCGCCGGGGAAGCCGAGCGCCTCCGCCGAACTCTGGAGGCGCCGCAGATGCCGGTCGAGCAGAAAAGGGTGGCCATCATATATGCGAACCGTCTCGAACAGCCCGTCCGCCAGCAGGAATCCGCGGTCGAGCGCGGAGACGTGCGGTGCGCCCGCGTCCATGCGCCTGCCATTCACCCAGACGAGCGCATCGTTCACGCGTCGTCACCTGGTGCGCCGAGTCCGTCCGGCCCCGCGGGCAACGCCAGTCGCAGTGCATGCTCCCCGTAGAGAAAACGAGCGAGCATTCCATACCCATGCTCGGTAAGTGTCGACTCCGGGTGGAACTGCACACCGTACACGGGAAGATCGCGGTGCTCGATCGCCATGATCTCGCCATGGTCGTCGCGTGCCGTTACGCGCAGCGCACCGGGAAGACCGTCGCGATCCACGACGAGCGAGTGATAACGTCCGGCCGTGAGCGGCGAAGGCAATTCACGAAAGAGCCCCGTGCCGTCGTGATGGATGCGGGACGCGCGTCCGTGCAGCGGCCTGGGTGCTCGCACGATCCGTCCACCATAGGCGGCGGCGATGCACTGGTGACCCAGGCAGACGCCGAGTATCGGCGTCCGCTCCGCCATCGTACGGATCAGCTCCACGGACACGCCGGCCTCGGTCGGTGTGCATGGGCCGGGCGAGATGATGATAGCCGAGGGCCTCAGCATCCCGGCTTCTTCAGTGGTGATGGCGTCATGACGCCGTACCAGCGGTTGCTCGCCCAGCTCCGCCACGTACCGCGCGAGGTTGTGGACGAAGGAATCCTTGTTGTCGATGAGCAGAATCACAACGCCGCTCCAGCGACGGCCCGTGCATCCGCGATCACGGAGAGGATCGCACGCCCCTTGTCCATCGTCTCCCGGTACTCCGCGGCGGGATCCGAATCAGCAACTATCCCTCCGCCCAGCGACAGGTAGAGATCGGAGCGAGTCGCCAGCGCCGTGCGGATGACTATGCTCGTATCCATGTCTCCGGTGACGCTCACGTATCCAATGGCACCGCAGTAGGGCCCGCGGGGCACGTCCTCGAGTTCGGCAATGATCTCCATTGCACGGATCTTTGGCGCGCCGGTGATGGAGCCGCCGGGCAGCGTCGCCTCCAGCAGATGGAAGGCGTCGAGGCCGCCACGCATACATCCGGCTACGGTGGATACCAGGTGCTGCACGCCCGCGATTCGTTCGACCGTGAACAGCTCTGTCGCGCGCACCGATCCCGGTTCGCACACGCGGGAGAGATCGTTCCGCAGCAGGTCGACGATCATCACGTTCTCGGCCATGTCCTTTTCGCTTGCGAGCAGCTCGCGCGCCAGAGCGTCGTCTTCGCCCGCATCGCGCCCTCGCGGGCGCGTTCCCTTGATTGGTCGCGACTCGACATGCCAGCCGTCCAGGCGCACGAAGCGTTCGGGGGAGACGCTGAGGATCGACAGTTCCGGGAGGTCGAGGTAGGCGGCGAAGGGCGCCGGGGATGCGGAGCGCAGCCTTCGGTAGAGAGGCCATGGATCATCGACCAGCGGGATCCGCAACCGCTGCGAGAGATTCGCCTGAAAGATGTCTCCTGCCAGGATGTACTCGCGCGTGCGCGCCACCGCGTTCATGTAGCGGTCGCGAGTGAAGGTCGATCGCGCCTCCGATCCGTGATCGACCTGGAAGTCGCGTGCGTCGTCCAGCCGGTCGAGCAGGCCGGTGCGCGCTGGACGCGATGGCGTTCGGCGCGCCAGCCACTCGCGAACTTCCTCCATGCGTCGTCGTGCGTGCGCCAGCTTCTCGCCGCCCTGGAACGGCAGCCCCGTGGAGATCAGCCAGGCGCGCCCCGTCTCGTGGTCCCAGGCGAGCACCCAGTCGTAGAGGCCAAACGCAGCGTCCGGCAGGGGCGCCGATCGCCCGCCACCGGCCGGCACACCCTCCCAACGCGCGCCCAGCTCGTAACCGATGTAACCGCCCAACCCACCCTGGAACGGAGGAAGCCCCGTAACACGCGGCAGACGATGCTGGCCGAGAACTGCGCGGGCGCGGTCGAGCAGTGCCCCTCCACCTTCGCCGTCGCGCAGGACGAGGGCTGGATCCGCGGCGAGGTATGAGTAACGTCCACCCCGCGCTCGCGCCGCGCTGTCGAGGAACAGCAGCCACGGAAGACCGATGAGCCGCTCGCAACACTCCGCGGCGTCTGGCGCCGGGACGATCTCGAGCACCAGCGGAAGGTTCACGCGTCCGCTCCGCAATGGCGCCTCGGGGGCGTGATCACCTTTCGTCAGGCGACCGCACCAGAGGCTTGGAGAGCTTGAGGAGTCCGCTCTCCTCCGGCGGTCGCCACATGGCCGTCTGCTCGAAACGTCGTGCTACCGCGAAATCCTTGTCGGTCACGCCCCCCGCCGAGTGCGTGTGGAGTCGCACTCCGACCTTGGACCATCCCACGGCAAGGTCGGGATGATGGTTGGCGCATTCGGCCACGAAGCCGAGAGCATTGACCAGCATGAGCGTAATACTCCAGCCATCTGTCTGGTACTCCCGGCGAATATCGGTGCCGTCGTAGCTCCAGCCGGGCAGATCGCGAAGACGGCTCTGGATATCACCGTCGGTAAGTGTCTGCTCCTTCTTCATCTTGAATCTCCTCGTGCGGGCCTCATGTCTTACTAGCCTACCGGTAATGCGTCCACCCCCGCTGCACCGCCTGCTCAGGGGCTTCGGCCAGAGGGCGGAGACCGCTGGCCAGGTGGCCAGACAGCGCGAGGGCGCCGGACTCGGCTGGCCACCTGGTCAGCCAGAGAATGTCTTGCAACCGTTCTGATCCGTGAGACTACGCGACGGGCACGCCCCCTTGCAGCTTGTGTGCTAAGTTAGTCAGAGCGGCGCGCCGGACTTGGTCGCGTCGCCGACTCTATTTTCGTCACCGCTTCCACAGGTCTGCTCATGATCGCTCCGCGTCTTCTTCTCGTGCTACTCCTCGCCCTGTTCCTTGCACCGGCTGCTACCGTCGCGCAGCAACGAGTCGCCCGGTCCGCCGGCGACGACATCCTGCCGCTCCAGGTGACGGAGCGAACGCTACCGAACGGGCTAAAGGTGATCGTCGTCCCCACTGGCTTTCCGAACATAGTCTCGCTCCAGATTCCCGTGCAGGTAGGATCGAGGAACGAGGTGGAGCCGGGCAAGTCCGGATTTGCGCACTTCTTCGAGCACATGATGTTCCGTGGCACCGAACGGTACCCGCCGGACCGCTACGGTGAGGTGCTCAAGCGCGCCGGAGCGCGTCAGAACGCCTACACCACCGACGACTTCACCAACTATCACACCACCTTCGCCAAGGAAGCGCTCGAGCAGATGCTGGAGGTGGAGGCCGACCGGTTCATGCACCTCGAGTACTCGCGAGAGGACTTCATGACCGAGGCGCGGGCGGTTCTGGGCGAGTACAACAAGAACAGCGCGAATCCGATCAGCAAGCTGGTCGAGGTGCAGCGTGAGGCCGCCTACGACCGGCATACCTACAAGCACACGACCATGGGCTTTCTCAGCGACATCGAGGACATGCCTAATCAGTTCGAGTACTCCAGGGTGTTCTTCGATCGCTTCTACCGTCCTGAGTACACTACGCTGATCATCGCCGGTGATGTCACTGCCGAGGAGGTCTTGCCGCTGGTGGAGAAGTACTGGGGCGCGTGGGAGCGCGGTTCGTTCCGGCAGGAGATTCCGCAGGAAGAGGCGCCAAGTGGGCCTCGCTACGCGCACGTGGCGTGGGAGAGCCGCACACTGCCGTTCGTCACGGTGGGCTTCCGGGGCCCTGCGTTCGATCTGTCGAACACGCACCAGGAAGCGCTGTCGATGGTCAACACCCTGTACTTCGGTCCTACCTCCGATCTGTACAAGAGGCTGGTGGAGCAGGAGCAGAAGGTGGATCAGCTCTTCGCGTTCCAGCCGGCAAACGTGGACCCGTCGCTGTTCACAGTCGGCGCGCGGCTGCGCAGTATGGACGACGCGGTCTATGTGCGGGACCAGATCCTGCTGACGCTTGTACAGGCGCGCGAGGCGCTGGTGGAGCAGCAGCGGCTGGAGGACGCCAAGTCCAACGCCCGGTATGGCTTTGCTCGCGCCATGGACAACACCGAGACGATCGCGTCCACGCTGGCGCGCTTCGTTCGCTACGACCGCTCCTTCAACACGATCAACGAGGTCTATCGCCTCTACGCGCAGCTTACCCCGCAGGATTTGCGCGCCGCGGCGCGGACCTACTTCACGGACGAACGCATGATCGTGACGACGCTCTCCCACGAGGAGATGCCGGCGGCGATTCGGGAGCTTCCCAGCCTCACGACCATGCAGGTGGCGACGACCGTCGAGGGGGCGGTGAACGGCGACGGGCCGACTGGAGCACCGGCCCAGGTTGAGACCCAGGCGCAGCGCGCCACGCGCGACGCCCCGCCGCGTCGGGCTGCCGGCGCGGCGCCGGCGAACGTGAGTGTCACGCTCCAGCGCACGTCGCTGCCGCAGCTCAACATCAAGCTGCTCTTCACTGTCGGTTCAGCTCACGACCCGCGAGGGAAGGAAGGCCTCTCCGCGCTTGCGGCGTCGATGATCGCGAACGCTGGCTCGCGGGCGCTGCGCATCGATGAGATCAACCGCGCCCTGTACCCCGTGGCGGGCTCCTTTTCGGCGCAGGCGGACAAGGAGCTGACCACCTTCACAGGCGTCATCCACCGTGACAACTGGCAGCGCTTCCTCGACATCGCCCTTCCGCAGCTCATCGATCCCGGCTTCCGCGAGGAGGACTTTCAGCGGCTGAAAGCGAGGCACATGAACGCTCTCGTCCAGGATCTCCGCAACAACAACGAGGAAGAGCTCGGCAAGGAGCGGCTGCAGTCGAACATTTTTGCCGGCACCGCTTACGCGCACCCGGTGCTGGGAACGGTGGCGGGGCTCGAATCCATCACCCTGGACGATGTGCGGCAGTTCGCGGGTCGCGCCTACACGCAGCGGACGCTGAAGCTCGGCCTCGCTGGTGATGTGCCCGAGGAGCTGGTGACGCGGCTTCGCGCCGAGCTGGCGGCCCTCCCCGCGAGCGGCGCGGAGGCGCTACCGAAGCCGGAAGTGAGCGCGACCAGGCCGACGGGGATGAACGTCGAGATCATCGAGAAGGACACGCGCGCCACGGCGATCTCCTTCGGTCATCCGATCGAGGTCACACGGTCGCACCCGGATTTCGCGGCGCTCTGGGTTGCCCGCGCGTGGTTGGGCGAGCACCGCAGCAGCATTGCCCACCTGTTCCAGCGCATCCGCGAAGTGCGGGGCATGAATTATGGCAACTACGCCTACATCGAGGCGTTCCCCCGGGGAATGTACCAGTTCTTCCCCGATCCCAACATCGCGCGCCAGGCGCAGATCTTCGAGGTCTGGATCCGGCCCGTGGAGCCGCAGAACGCGCATATGGCGCTGCGCATCGCCGTCCACGAGCTCGATCAGCTTCACCGTAATGGGCTGAGCGAGCAGGACTTCGAGGACGTGCGCGATTACCTGATGAAAAACGTGTTCGTGATGACGGCCACGCAGAACCAGCAACTCGGATATGCGCTGGACTCGGAGTGGTACGGCATAGACGAGTTCACCGAGTTCATGCGCGAACGACTCGCGAAGCTCACTCGGGAGGATGTGAACCGCGCCATCCGCACGCATTTGGACCCAGAAAACCTGTCGGTCGTGATCGTGACACGTGATGCACAAGGGCTCAAGCAGGCGCTCGTTTCCGACGCACCATCTCCGATCACCTATGACGCCGAGAAGCCGGCCGAGCTGCTCGAGGAAGACAAGGTCATCGGCAATCGGAAGCTCGGCATCCGCGAGGAGAACGTGCGGGTGACGCCGGTGGTGGAGGTGTGGGCGAGGTAAGGTCGGCAAAAAAAGCATTCACCACGGAGGTCATGCAGGAGGCGCGGAGCCTGCCGCTCGCATCCGTGGTCTCCGTGGTGAATCAACCGAGCCGTTAACGGGGCTAAAGGCCGGACGGAGAGGCCAGACGGTTCATCGGCTCGCGGAGTCCGCCTGCGCTCGACCAGCGAGGTGGTCGTTCGGCTCCACCATCCCGTATTCCCTCGAAGCGTCCCCGAGAAATCGGAGGATCGGGAGATGTCCTGAGCCAACGATGAAGAGGATTCGCTCCTCGTCCGAGTGGGTGAGGCGCTGAAGGTTGGCGAAGATTCGCAAATTGCGGTTGTACCAGCGCGGCCGGCATCCGGGCCGAACCAGTCGCCGTCAGTGTGCAGGTGGAAGGAGTCCACGGTATGGTGGCCGTGGCCCTGGCGGACACCATAGCTCGAGTTCTGGAAGATGAGGAAGTCGCGCAGCGGGACCACCTCCCACGCAGCCGGAGATCGCGACTCCGGTGAGGATGCTCGACAGCAACGGCGTGATCGCGCGCACAAGGACACCTCGAAGCAGGACTGTCCGGTCCGCTCCGCGCAGGGTGGGAAGGGGCGAGATCGCCTGGCCATCTTTCCCCGGCACGCTACCCTCGATAAGCTCATTGACAACACTGTTCGTGTCCCCACCCCGAACACTCACCGAGGAGAGTGCATGACGCGCACTGCCGGACTGCTGCTGCTAGCGGCGGGCACCATCATCACCACCGGGTGCGGCGCACGTGTGCCCGCCAAGACCGAGCCGCCCGCGCTGCCATCGATCGCCAGGGCAAGCGAGATGGATGACCGCCTGAACAAGTACACGCGCGTGCGTCTGGCCACGGACATGACGCTCTCGGAGCGCGAACGGCGGCTCGTCGATCTGCTGATCGAGGCGGCGCAGCCAGTGGATGAGATTTTCTGGATGCAGGCTTATGGTAACCGCGACTCGCTGCTTCAGTCGGTACGAAGCCCAGCGGCGCGCGACTTCATCCTCATCAATTACGGGCCCTGGGACCGGCTGGCCGGTAACGAGCCGTTTATCGACGGCGTGGGCCCGAAGCCCACCGGCGCGAACTTCTACCCTCCCGACATCACGAAGGAGGAATTCGAGGGCGCCGTGGCCAGCGCTGCCGATGACGGTGCCGCGCTGCGCAGCGAGTACACGATCGTTCGCCGCTCGCCGGACGGGTCGCTTCGGGCGATACCCTATCGTGAGGCGTATGCCAGCCAGATAGTGCGGGCAGTCGCCAAGCTGCGAGAAGCCGCCACGTACGCAGACGACGCCGGACTGCGTCGGTATCTCGAGATGCGCGCGCACGCCCTGCTAACGGACGACTACCGCGCGAGCGACATGGCGTGGATGGACATGAAGACCAACACCGTAGATGTCATCTACGGTCCGATAGAGCACTATGAGGACCAGCTCTTTGGCTATAAGACGGCGCACGAGGCGCTGGTTCTCGTCAAGGACATGGACTGGAGCGGTCGCCTCGCTCGTTACGCCGGAATGCTCCCTGAGCTGCAGCGGGGGTTGCCGGTGCCCGACCGGTACAAACAGGAGGAGCCAGGGACCGACTCCGAGCTAAACGCCTACGACATCGTCTACTATGCCGGCGATGGCAACGCCGGCTCCAAGGCGATAGCCGTCAACCTGCCCAATGATGAGAAGGTGCAGCTCGAGAAAGGCACGCGTCGGCTTCAGCTCAAGAACGCGATGCGCGCCAAGTTCGACGAGATACTCGTCCCTATCGCGGCGGAGCTTATCGATTCCGACCAGCGCCGCTACATCACCTTCGATGCCTTCTTCGCAAATGTGATGTTTCACGAGGTAGCGCATGGTCTTGGCATCAAGAACACTCTCGCCGGCCGCGGTACGGTGCGCGAGGCGCTGCGCGACCAACATTCCGCGCTGGAGGAAGGGAAGGCCGACGTCCTGGGACTCTACATGGTCACCAGGTTGCACGAGCGCGGCGAGCTGGGTGCGGCTCCTATAGAGGACTACTACACCACCTTTCTCGCCAGCATCTTCCGTTCGGTGCGCTTCGGCGCCGCCAGCGCGCACGGCCGCGCCAACATGGCGCGCTTCAACTTCTTTCAGGAGATGGGTGCCTTCTCGCGAAACGCCGCCACCGGCACCTACCGCGTGAATTTCGGACGCATGCGCGAGGCGATGAATGCGTTGTCCGAGCGCATCCTGACGCTACAGGGCGACGGCGATTACGACGCCGTGCTCGCCTTCATGGAGCGCTATGGCGGCATCTCCCCCGAGCTGCAGGGCGATCTCGCCCGGCTGACCCAAGCGGGCATTCCAGTGGATGTGGTGTTCGAGCAGGGCGCGGAGGTGTGGCGCGGTGGCAGGTGAGGCAGGGGCCCGTCCCCTCTATCTCAGCTCCTCGCGGTACACCGCGCTCTGCCCGAAGCTCTCCTGCACCTCCACCTCGATCGCGGTCAGCTGCCCGGCGCTCATCTCTTCCAGCGCTTCGGCGGCGCGCGTTGCGATGTATTGTGCCAGCATCTCTACGGTAGTGTTCGGAATAGGCAGCAGCGCGCAGTCCTCGCGGGGAAAGACGTAGCGCAGCTTGCCCTTGAATGAAACGGTGACCGACTCCTCTCCTTCCTCCACGGACAGCAGCGGATTCTCCAGAGGCAGCAGCACCAGGTGATCCAGCTCGTCACAAAGCGACTTCATCAGGCGCTTCAGCGCCCCGAAGTCGAAGACGTACCAGCTCTCCTGCTCGAGGCCCCCTTCCAGTGCGACCGATACCCGGTAGTTATGCCCGTGAAGCCGCTCGCACCGGTGGCCGGTGAACGTGATGAAGTGAGCGGCCGCGAAGACCAGGTAATCCTTGGAGACCGTGACGCGAAAGCCGCCGTCGTGTGAGGAAGGCAAAGGCGTGGGGTTCAGGTTCGGGTGGTGGACTCTTGATTCGAAGGAAATTGTCAGTGCTCGGTTGCGCACGCCAGAGTGGGACCTGGCTCTGCCTCAGTGGCGCATCATTGTTACGCTTGTGAGATAGCCGAAGCCCGACTCCCGAACCCGAGCGGCGAACCCGAACCATGACTGTTATTTCGCCGATCTCGCGCCGATATTTCCCGCATGCAACTCCCCATCTCGACCTTTTGCCTCGACAACGGCCTCTTCGTCACCCTGTCAGAGGACCGGACCGCACCGATCGTGGCGGTGAATCTGTGGTATCACGTCGGATCAGCTAACGAGCCGCCGGGACGCACTGGTTTCGCCCATCTGTTCGAGCACATGCTCTTTCAGGGCTCCGAGCACGTGGGGACGAACGAGCACTTCGAGCTGATTCAACGCGCGGGCGGAACGCTGAACGGGTCTACATGGCTCGAGCGGACGAACTACTTCGAGACCGTCCCGTCAAACTACCTGGCGCTAGCCCTCTGGCTGGAGGCTGACCGGATGGGCTGCCTCCTGCCAGCGATGACGCAGCAGAAGCTCGACACCCAGCGCGATGTGGTGAAGAATGAGCGCCGCTGGTCGGTGGATAACCAGCCCTACGGCACCTGGTGGGAGCGACTTCCGGCACTCTGCTTTCCCCCGGAACACCCCTTCCACCACTCGCTCATCGGGTCCGAGGAGGACCTCAGTGCCGCCTCGCTGGCTGACGTCACCGCCTTCTTCCGCACCTGGTACGCGCCGGATAACGCCGTCCTCACGATCGCCGGCGATTTCGATCCCGCCGAGGCACGCGCGCTCGTGGATAGATACTTCGGCCCCATTCCCCGAGGCGGTCCCAGGCCGCGGCTCCCCTCCTTCGACCTGCCGCCCACCTTCGGTGAATGGCGTCGCGACGTGGTGCCGGACGATGTCATGCTCCCGCGCCTCTTTCTCGCCTTCCGCGCTCCGCCGTTTGGCACCGATGAGTACTATGTCACGAGCCTGTGCTCGGCGGTGCTCGGGCTCGGTAAGGGGAGCCGCCTGTACGGAACCCTGGTGCGCGACCGTGAGGTGGCCACGGAGACGAGTGCCTTCACCTTCGACCTTTCCAGGGGCGCGGACATCCTGGTGATCGATGCGCTGGCGCGCCCCGAGGTGCAAGTGGAGCGTCTCGAGCATGAGGTGGCAGCTGTGGTGGACGATCTGCTTCGCGACGGCGTCCGCGACGAGGAGCTCGAGCGCGCGCGGGCGCTGATCGAGACGAGCTTCGTGGCGGCCGTGCAGTCCGCCGGCGAATGTGCCGACAGGCTCTCGATGTTCGCGACGTACTTCAGTGATCCCTCGCTCGCCAACGAGCAACTCGCACGTTACCGCATGGTGACGCGCGAGCAGGTGAACGAGGTGATCCGCGCGCGCCTCAGCGAGGACAACCGTGCCAGCCTGGTGTACGTGCCTGGAGGGCGGCATGCCGAGGACGGCGAGCTGGCCGGCATCGGTGCGCGGGACGGAACATGAGCGTATCCGAGCGCCCAGAACCAGGCCCGCCGCGTCCCTACAGCTTCCCCGATTTTTCGCGCCACGATTTCGGCAGCGGGTTGCAGGTGATCGTCGCTCCAGTTCGCAAGCTGCCCGTGGTCACCGTTGCACTGGTGTGCGATGCCGGCGCCGCAGGCGAGACAGCGGATCATGCCGGCATAGCACAGCTCACGGCGCGCGGCCTGCTCGAGGGAACGCTTCGCTCCAGGGGTGCCGACCTTGCCGAGCGGTTCGAGCGGCTGGGCGCGGCGGTGGAATCGGCAGCCGACTGGGACGCTTCGATCGTGCAGATGACTGTCCTCAGGGAGCGATTCCCTCCGGCCATGGCATTGCTGGGCGAGGTGGTTCTCGAGCCGGGGTTCGCGTCGCGTGACGTGGAGCGGCTGCGTGCCGAGCGTCTGTCGGAGATCCTTCAGGTCCGCGCCGAGCCACGTGGACTGGCTGAGGAGATGTTCGCGCGGGTGCTATATCGCGCGGAGTCGCGCTTTGCCCTGCCGCGGGACGGGGGAGCGGAAACGGTCTCCGTCCTCACTCCTGATGACCTGCGTGGCTTTCACGCCGCACGCTATTGCCCCGCCTCATCAACGCTCGTCGTGGCAGGGGACGTAAGTCCGGATGATGCGCTCGCCGCCGCCGAGCTCATCTTCACGGACTGGCGCGGTGTTGGCGCGCCGCGGGCGACGGTGGAGGATCAGCCGTCGCGCCTCTCTCGCGCATCGCACCTGGTGATCAGGGAAGACGCCGCGCAGTCGGAGCTGCGCGTTGGCCATGTAGGGTTGCCTCGGAAACACCCGGACTACTTCCCGGTGCTCGTAATGAATGCCGTACTGGGCGGGCTCTTCTCGTCGCGCATCAACCTGAACCTCCGCGAGCGACATGGTTACACCTACGGCGCCTTTTCGTCGTACGACTGGAGAAGCGCCGCGGGACCGTTCACCGTTTCAGCAGCGGTTGCAAGTGAGGTGACGGCAGCGGCCGCTCGAGAGGTTCTCGCGGAAATCGATGGCATGCGCGAGTCGGAAGTGAGCGAGGATGAATTGATGCTGGCGTCTAGCTATCTGGCTGGCGTGTTCCCGATTCGTTACGAGACCACTGGCGCCATTGCACGTGCTCTGGCGGCGATGCGCATCTACGGATTGCCCGACGATTACTTCGACAGCTACCGTGATCGGGTGCTCGGCGTGAGGCCGTCCGACGTGCTGCGGGCGGCGCGAGAGCACCTGCACCCCGACAGCCTGCAGCTCCTCGTGGTTGGCAATCCCGATGTGGTCCGCGGTCCGCTCGAAGAGCTGGGTTGCGGTCCACTCCATGCATACGACACCGAAGGACAACCGGTTAGCGAAGCCGGCGCGCGTGCCGGACCGCAGGAGGAGTGATGACATCCTGGAGCCGAAAGGCACGCATATTCTGGCCCCTGTTTCTGACGCTGCTGTTGGCTGACTGCACCACCAAACGTCTGGCCGAGGACCGCCTGGCCCTGGAGCACGTCTCGCGTCCGGTAGTGGGAGAGGTTGTCAACTTCACGCTCGCCTACAATCCGGGAATCGCCTTTGGCATGCCGCTTGGGAACAACTCGCGCGCCGTCATCCTGTCCCTCGTTGCCGCAGCACTGCTGATCCTCGCGCTCATTTACCGCTCCGTCGCTGCCTCCGACCGCTGGAAGACGGCAGCGCTGGCCCTCATCTTTGGTGGGGCGGTAGGCAACGCGCTCGACCGCCTGATCTCCCCGCGAGGCGTGGTGGACTTCATCGACGTCGGCATCGGCAGTTTCCGGTTCTGGACCTTCAACGTTGCGGACATCGGCGTCACCGTTGGCGCCGTCCTGCTCGCATGGCTGTATCTGCGGGAGGGTGAGGAGATTGCCATGGGCCAGGGGCCCGGGGCCGGGGGCCAACCGTCAGCTGCGTCCTAGTCCTCGCCCTGCACCACCAGGGAAGGGCGACAGAGCTGGGGAGTGGCCGATGGACAAAGGCAATAAGCGCCGCGAGCCGTCGGTCGCTGGTTTGCGGCACCCAGTCCTCCCCCCCTCCTGCGGCTTGTCGCCCCTGCGTACCACCCCCTCCCCGCTGGTCGACCCTGGCCAGCGTCGCCTGTTCCTTCGCAGTTTGTAGATGATGTCTGCTTCCACCCTTCCCGTCGCCGTCATCGGTGCCGGACCGGCCGGTCTTGCCACTTCGCACGAGCTCGCGCGACGGGGAGTAAAGCACGTGGTGCTGGAGCGCGGGGATCGCGCCGCGTGGTGCTGGGCGAACCTCTATGACAGTCTGACACTTCACACCGGCAAGCACCTTTCCGCGCTGCCGGGGATGGCTTTTCCCCGATCGGCGCCGCTGTTCGTGTCGCGCGCGATGTTCTGCGAGTATCTCGAGCGCTACCGGACCAGATTTGCGATCCCGGTCGAGACTGGCGCTGAGGTGCTGCGCGCGGAGCGTACGAACGGCGACTGGCGCCTCCACTTTCGCACGGGCGAGATGCAGGCGAGGGCGGTGGTGGTTGCCACTGGAATCATCTCCAATCCGGTCGTTCCGGAGTTTGCCGGACGTGATCGGTTCCGTGGCTCGGTCATGCACAGCGCGGAGTATCGACGCCCCGCCGGATACCACGGCCGCCGCGTGCTGGTGGTGGGTGTCGGCAACTCCGGGGGCGAGATCGGCAGTGAGCTGGCGCGCACGGGGGCGCAGGTGACGATCGCTGTGCGCACCGGCGCCAATGTAGTGCCGCTCACGCTATTCGGGCTGCCCATCCAGTACGCGTCGTGCGTCGTGCGAAAGCTGCCGCGCCGCGCTCAGGAGGGAATTGTGGAGGTGGTGCGACGGATCACCGAGGCGCGACGCGGCCCACCGGTACTGCCGCGGCCGCCGCACAGCCCCCTCGATGCGATCCCGCTCATCGGCTTCAATCTGGTGGACGCTATCCGCGACGGGCTGATCCAGGTGCGCGGCGGCATCGCCGAGCTCACCGAGCGGGGCGCCCGTTTCACGGATGGAGCCGAGCAGGAATTCGATCTCATCATCCTCGCCACCGGGTTCCGCAGCGCCCTGGGTTTTCTGAAGGGCATCCGCTGTGATTCCCGCGGATTTGCGCTGCGCACCGACCGCGTCACCAGCGCCGACCACCCACGGCTGCTGTTCGTCGGTCACAACTATGACGCCACCGGTGCTCTGCTGAACATCAAGCGCGACTCCCGTCTGGCGGCAGAGCAAATCGTGGCGCGCCAGGACGTCGTGCGGCCGGCTGGAAAACGATAACGACGAGAACCCCCCGCCGCTGTGTCAGGTCCTGCACGCTCCTCGCATCTCCCGCGTCAACGCGCCCCTGTTCTCCACCGTTCGATAGAACTCATTGAAGTAGTCGAGCGTACGCTGCCGTGACCGGTCATCCAGGCCGGGCGCCGTCTTCCATAGCGTCTCGATCGCCTCTCGCCGCTCGCGAAAGAGTGCGATGGCCTGTTCGAGACCATCGGGGCTCTGGCACATGCCGCGATACAGCCGCGTGCGTATGTGCTTGATCGGGAGACGGTGGTCGGGGAAGGCGTATCTCGCCTCCACCAGGCCGGTCCAGTCAAAGTCGAACGCGATGGGGAAGGGCCGCCGGTCGTCGCGAAACCAGAAAAGCCGGATGTTGTGCAGTCCGTTGATCGAGTAGTCGGTATTCCCGATGAAGTACTGGAAGAGATCCATTAGCGCCGTCTGCTCCTGGTCCAGATCAGCATCGACGGCACCCTTCTGCTCGAGGATCTCGCCGCCAAGCCGAGCGGACATATCGCGGTCGCTTTCGATCAGAAACGCGTACTGCTGAGGAAGCGATGAGCGACCGGTGGTATCCTCCCACGTGACACGCAGCAGACGCGCCCGATAGGACTTGTCGGTGAGCAGGCTGTAGGTCCGATAGGCCAGGTACTCCTTGAGCAGATACTGCTCGTACTCGCCGCGATCCCGGCATTGCACCACCAGTTTCAGGTCACGCTGTCCCTCAAACGGTGATCCGCGCGCGCCGCGCCCGCGGAAGCGCATGCGCAATGGCGGCGTGGTGCAATTACTCGACTGCCGACGCCAATGTCCGCGAGTACGCAGCGTGAGCGGGACGCTCATCGTGCCACCATTGCCGTCGGCAATCACTATCGTTGCCGGGTGCTCCACGCGGCGCGTGCTGTCGCGGTCTCGGAAGAGCGTCCGCAGATCGGCGCGCAACGCCACCTCGAGAATGTCGCTGCTCTCGAAGAGCGCCGACGCACGCGCTGGCGCGGCCGGTGCCGACTGGGCGGCGGTGGTGACAGGGGCGAGTTGAAGCAGCAGGGCGATGAAGACAGCAATGATAATGGTCATGACGATCACTCCACCTTGGTTGCTTCCGAAATTGCGCCATTGGCGCGTGAGCGCAGCGCCGCCAGCACGCCCTGTGTGGTGGCACTCTTCCGCAGGGTGACGGAGTATTCGATCCGCCAACTCCCGTCCGGTTCCTGTTCGATCGCGCTGAGCGTCGAGCGCTTGATCATGTCACCCATCGATTCCTCCATCAGCCGGCGCGCCGCATCGGGTTCAGCGGCGATCAGCCTGATCGTTCTCGTGGGTGCCGGCCGTTCGGCATCCTCTTCCTCATCGGGAAGCGTGGTGTCGAGACGCTCGTGACGCCGGCGCGCGCGTTCAGCCAGCGCCTCCAGCTGCTCGGGCGACATCTCCTTCAGTATCTCCTGGTCCACCCGGGCCACGAACGCACCCGTACGATTGGCGATCGAGAGCGCGCGCTGGAGCCGACGCGTGGCGTCGTAACCCTCGAGGTTCGCTGGGCTGCGCCCGAAGTCAGTGAACCAGAGATACAGAATGACGAAGTTGAAGAGCATCGACAGCACCATCGCGACGCCGAGCTGCACGCCGGCGGCAAGGCCAATGCCGGTGGCAACGAAGATGTAGACGGCGTCTTTGCTGTCCTCGAGCGTGTTGCGGAACCGCACCGCCGCAACGATGCCCGCCAGGCTGAACGCGAGCGCGAGACTGTGCTTCACCAGCACGACCACCCCCGCCACCACTACGGGCAGGATGATCAGCGAGTGCACCATCGACTGTCGGAACCCGCGCTTCTGGCGAGTGAGCGTATATAGCCAGGCGACCGGCATCGACAGCGCGAACGCGGCCACGATGGCGAATGCTGCTGCCACCGGCGACGAGGGCGTTCCCGTCTGAAGCTGTGTGCCCTGAAGCAGCGCGCCCGCCGCGCCCACTACCCCGGGGTCCGCGCCCAGAAGCTCGCTGATCGGCCCGTCAAGGAACGCTCGCACGCTGGCTGGAAGAATCCGCCACACGCCGAGCGTGACCACGAGCAGAAGCGCGTAGTACGTGACGAGGGAGAACAGGGGCTGACGGGC
>CAZWSO010000030.1:0-20962 GCA_964636485.1 uncultured Gemmatimonadaceae bacterium | reverse complement strand
CTTTCAGCTCCTTGGCGGCGTCAAGTGGCATCTCCAGCAACAGGAGGGGCAGTGATCAGCGCTGGTTGCTGGGCGCGCACGCGGTGCGTCATCCTTGTTGCCGGCGCCCGAGCCGGAAAGCCATACGCTCACCCGACGGACACCGGGGCCCCGAGTCTGATCGATGTTCTGTCCTGACTGCGGAACGTGGAATCGCGCCGCCGCCGCGACTTGCACGCGGTGCACCGTGCACCTTCCCGATTTGGCAAACACTCCTGCGGAGAAGCCGGATCAGGAGCTTCTTGCGGTGCGCGCCTCCACCGGCGGGCGCTATCAGGTTCATCGCCGCCTGGCTACCGGAGGCATGGCGAACGTCTATCTCGCCACGCAAGGTGAGCTCGGTCGTCCGGTGGTGATCAAGGTGCTCCTCCCGCAGCTCGCGCGTGACGAGGAGATGCGCGAACGCTTCCGTCGCGAGGCCGAAGCGGCGTCCCATCTCGTCCACCCCCATATTGCCGGTATCCTCGACTACGGGATGATCGACGACACCGTGTTTCTGGTGCTTCCGTACCTGAGCGGTGGGTCTATGGCCGATGTGCTCGTTCGCGACCGCACGGTGCGCCCAGAAGTGGCCGCCACCGTCGCCGCCCAGGTTGCCGTCGCGCTCGACTTCGCCGCCCGCCGCGGGATCGTTCACCGCGACATCAAGCCGGACAACATCCTCTTCGATGACGACGGGCATGCTCTCGTTACCGACTTTGGTATTGCCACAGCGCGTTTTCACAACCGCCTCACCGCTACCGGCCGCGCAATGGGGACGCCCCACTATATGTCTCCCGAACAGGCCATGGGAAAGCTGGTGGACGGCCGGAGCGACATCTATGCGGTAGGCGTGCTGCTCTACGAGATGCTCGTCGGATTTCCGCCGTTCGACGGAGCCGACCCGTACTCGATCGGCTACAAGCACGTGCACGAGCAGGCAACCTCGCCGGAGGTCGTGGATTCCCATACGCCGCCACAGCTGGCGGCCATCACGATGCGCTGCCTTGCCAAGTCTTCCGCCGAGCGCTATCAGCGGGGCAATGATCTCGCCGACGCGCTGATCGGTTATCTTTCCCACCAGGATGATGCTGCCTCCTTCCGGAGCGCGTGGATCTCCCGACGACTAGGAATAACACCCGTACCACGATGAAGCTCAGTCACGACCTGCTCACCGTTCGCACGCGACACCCATTCACGATCGCGCGCGGCGGATCGAGCGAGTGGCGTGTCGTATGGGTGCGCATCACGGATGGGAATGGTCTCGAGGGATGGGGAGAGGCGGCGCCGAGTCGGTACTATGGCGAGACCGTAGAAACGGTTGCCGCCGCGATGCGTGAGCTCGCGCCAATCGTCGAGCGGTACGATCCCTGGGCCATCGAACCGCTCGAAACGGAAATGGCTCGCGTGGTGCGCCACAACGGTGCGGCGCGGAGCGCAGTGAGCGCGGCGTTGCACGATCTCCACGGCAAGCGCCTGGGTACGCCCGTGTACCGCGCCTGGGGACTCGATCCGGCCACTGCGCCGCGCACGAGTTTCACTATCGGGATCGGCAACCGGGACGAGCTGCGGCGCAAGGTGGCCGAGGCTTCGGACTATCCGATACTCAAGGTGAAGCTCGGCACCGATCGCGATGAGGAGATCATCCGCACCGTGCGCGAGAGTGCGCCGGACAAGGTGATCCGCATCGACGCCAATGCCGCGTGGACGGTCAAACAGGCGCTGGCGCGCATCGAAATGCTGGCGCGCCATGGCGTGGAGTTCGTGGAGCAGCCGCTGCCCGGACCCGATGTCGAAGGCATGCGCTTCGTGCGCGAGCGCTCGCCGCTCCCGATCATCGCCGATGAGTCCTGTGTGGTGGCGGCGGACATTCCGCGGCTGGCCGGTGCGGTGGATGGGATCAACATCAAGCTGGCGAAGTGTGGAGGACTGACCGAGGCTCGCTCGATGGTTGCCACGGCACGCGCGCACGGAATGCTCGTGATGATGGGTTGCATGATCGAGACGAGTCTCGGCATCACTGCCGCGGCGCAGCTTGCGCCACTGCTCGACTACGCTGACCTCGATGGAGCGGCGCTTCTGGCGGACGATCCGTTCGTCGGGGCCACCATTGCCGGGGGCATCATCACCCTCCCTCCTCCCTCCGAGCCGGGGCTGGGCGTCCGGCAGGCATGACCGCACGGCGGTACGTCGAGGTCGCGCTCCCGCTCCCGCTCTTCCGCACGTTCACCTACGCCGTAGATGCCGAGCCGGCGCACCCTCTGCTTCCCGGTTCGCGCGTTCTGGTGCAGGTACGCAACCGGCGGCGCATCGGCTTCTGCCTGGGCGAAGCGGGCGATCCGGGTGCCCGCGAGATTCGCCCCATTCTCGATGTGCCAGATGCCGAGCCAGCGCTGACGCTGGGCGTCTTGCGGCTCTGCCGCTGGATCGCGGGCTACTATGTGGCGCCCATCGGCCTGGTGTTGCGCGCGGTGGTGCCGGCGCTCCTTGGCGGCGCCGACGCGCCTCGGCCGGCACAGCGCACTCGGCGCATGGCGCTGCTGGCCCGCGAGCTGCCTTCGCTGGCCGAGCGCGACAGCCTGTTCGGACGCGCCCGTCGGCAGCGCGAGCTTTTTGAGTTATTGGAGAGCACCGGAGGGCGATCGTCCGTTGCGCATTTGACTCAGCAGCTCGGCTTCTCCGAGAGCGTGATCCGCAAGCTCGCTGACCGCGGGCTCATCATTATCGAGGACGAAATCTCCCCACGCGATCCATTCGCGGCTCGAACGGCACCCGAACGGAAGACGCATGAGCCGACGAGCGCGCAGCGCGACGTGATCGATGCACTGCGGTCGGGGAAGGGCGGGGAGACTTTTCTGCTACGGGGCGTTACCGGCAGCGGCAAGACGCTCATTTATCTGGAGCTGCTTCGCGAGGTGGTGCAGCGACGCGGGCAGTCCGCCATCGTGCTGGTTCCCGAGATCGCGCTCACACCGCAGACCGTGGACCGCTTTCGCGCCGTATTCGGCGATCAGGTGGCGGTGCTGCATTCCGCGCTCAGTGACGGCGAGCGGTACGATGCCTGGCTGGCGCTGCGACGCGGCGAGCGGCGTATCGCGGTGGGCGCGCGCTCGGCGATCTTTGCTCCGCTCGACAACCTCGGTGCCATAGTGGTGGATGAGGAACACGAGGCGAGCTACAAGAATGGTGAGACGCCACGCTACCATGCCCGCGAGCTGGCGGTCGTGCGCGGCAGGCTCGACGGCGCCGTGGTACTGCTTGGCAGCGCAACGCCGAGCCTCGAGAGCTGGGTGAACGCCAGGGAAGGCAAGTACCGCCTTCTCTCGCTCCCGGAGCGCGTTGGGGCCGCACGGCTCCCGGTGGTGGAGGTGGTGGATCTGCGCGCCGCCACGCCCCGGCAGTCCGCGGCCGAAGCGGTGGGCGATCCGTTCGGGCGCGTGATAAGCGCGCCGCTCGAGAGCGCCTTGCGCCAGCGGCTCTCGCGTGAGGAGCAGAGCATCCTTCTCCTGAACCGGCGAGGCTATGCGTCATTCGTGCAGTGCGAGGAATGCGGGGATGTACGCACCTGCCCCAACTGCAGCATCAGCCTTACGGCGCATCGCACGCCGGAGCGACTCGTCTGCCACTACTGCCGGCATCAGGAGCCGGCATCCGAGCTGTGCCTGCGCTGCGGCGGCAATGCCGTACGGCAGCGCGGACTTGGAACGCAGCAGGTGGAGCGACTGCTGGCGGAGCGGTTTCCATCGGCGCGCATCGCGCGCATGGATGTGGATACGACGAGTGGCAAGTGGGCACACACCGAGATCCTCGATCGAGTCGACACGGGTGAGGTCGACATCCTCCTCGGCACGCAGATGATCGCCAAGGGGCTCGATTTCCCGAATGTGACACTGGTTGGAGTAGTGGACGCGGATGTCGGCATCAACCTTCCCGATTTCCGCGCGTCGGAGCGCAGCTTCCAGCTCCTGAGTCAGGTGGCGGGCCGCGCCGGACGAGGTCCCAAAGGCGGCGCCGTCGTGATCCAGACGCGCGTGCCGCGGCATCACGCAGTGCGGTGCGCCGTCACGCACGACTACGAGGCCTTCGTCAGCGAGGAGCTGCCGTCGCGTGTGGCTCCCGCATATCCCCCTGAGATCCGGCTCGCAAACGTCGTGTTCAGCGGCCTGGCCGAGGAGAGCACCGCCCAGCTGTCCGTGGACGCGGCCGACTGGCTCCGCGCCCTGCTGGCACGTCGTCCACTCGCCGGTGTCCACATCATTGGGCCGGCGCCCTGTCCCATCGAGCGCATCAAGCAGCGTTGGCGCTGGCACCTCCTCATCAAGTCCGAGAGCCCCGCCGCCCTCACGCGTCTTGCGCGCTACTTCCTGGAGCGCTTCCCCAAGCCGGCAGCAGACGACCTACGCGTGACCTTCGACCGGGATCCGGCGGCGGTGCTTTGAGACCGGGCGTTCGGGGTTCCGAGCTGGCAAGCTCCGCTGGAGGAGATCCCGACGTCGGAAAAGACGGATGTGCTCCAGGCGCCAGTGGTAATAGGTCAGGCAGCATCCCCGGCTTCCAAACCCGAACCCGCTGCTTGAACCCCCTCCCCCCTCCGTCCATCTTTCCTCCGTGAGCACCTTTGCGCAGCCCGACTTCACCGATCCGCGCCTGGCCTCTGCGCCCGAGGCGCGGTTCGTTGCGGCGCCGGCGGACGGCGTCCTTCCCGAGGATTTTTTTTCCACCACCAACCTGCCCACGTACGTGCACGTGGGCGGGAGGTGGCGCATGCCTGCCGAGCCGCGGATGGATGCGGCCATCGTTCTGGGTGAGGACGGCGAACTTTGGGTGCGGGAGATGCGCCGCGTGCGGAAGGGTGAACGCGTTGCCATCGGCCACCGAGAGGACGGAAGCGAGGGGATTCTCGTGCGCGGCGAGGAGTCTCTCGGCGATGATGCGAAGGGCGAGTTCAGCTTCATGACCAGTGAAGTCTCCCGTGAGAAACCGATAGACTACGCTCTCATGGCGCGCATTCTGGTGGCGGATCGCGAGCGTGATGGCTATCCGGTGTGGGTCACCGGGCCCGCGCTCGTCCATTCCCGCGCCCGCGCCGACATGACCTGGTTCATCTCGAATGGATTCGTCAGGGCGCTGCTGGCAGGAAACGCCGTGGCGGTGCACGACATCGAAGCATCCATCTACGGCACCACCCTCGGCATGAGCGGAAGCGGCGAGGCGACCACCGGTGGCCATGGCTTGCACATGCGCGCCATCAACAAAGTCCGCGCCGCCGGTTCGATCGAAGCAGCCGTGGGGCAGGGCGTCATTGGCGATGGCATCATGCACGCTTGCGTCGTTCACGGAGTTCCCTTCGTCCTCTGCGGCTCGATCCGCGACGACGGCCCGCTGCCCGGCGTCTATACGGACGCGCTCGAGGCGCAGGACATCATGAAGCGCCATACGTCGCGCGCAACGCTCGCCATCATGATTGCCACCGCGCTCCATGCGATCGCCACCGGCAACATGCTCCCCGCCTTCGTTGCGGAGGAGGATGGCACGCTGCGCGAACTGCCGACCATCTGCGTGGATTCCTCCGAGTTCGTCGTGAGCAAGCTCAGGGATCGTGGCACCCATCAGGCGTTCGGTGTCGTGACGAACGCTCAGGACTTTGTTCACATTCTGCGGCTCTATGTGGAGCGCGAGCTGGATGCCCGGGCCGCCTCTCGCGCCGGCTCTCTGGAAGCGGGGGCACGATGAGCGATACCCGGCGACGGTTCTTATGCGAGATCGCTGAACGTGTGGATCGCGAGCAAGTGGTCGAAGTGCATCTTTTCCATCCATTGCGCCACGATGGCCGCGAAACCGGCGTCGCCGTGATCGCCGTGGAGCCCCCTTTACCACCCCCGCTGGCCGCCGACGGCGAGGATGACCTCGCAGCCGGGGAAGTCCCCGCGGATGCCGTCGACGCGCGTTCCGTCGCCGAAACGATCCCTCTCTCGGAAGCGCAGCATCGGCGCTCCGGTCCCTCCCGGCATATCGTCTATCGCGCCCTTTACCGGCACACCCTCAAGGGCGCCGACCGCGGAAAGTGGGAGTTCGAGCTCGTGGCGGAAGCTGAAGCGCCGCTGCTCGCTGTGGACGACGTCGTGCGCGGCGTGCATCGACGCGTAGGGGAGGAAGTCGAGCCGACGCGGCTCACCGGTGCGGCGTTCCGCGCGGCGCTGGCCGAGGAGCGGTGGAGCGCGAGCGCGCGCTAGACGAATTCCGCGCTTATCTGCGCGACCACAACCTGCCCGTGACGGCCCAGCGGCAGGCTGTGGCCGAGGTCGTGCTGCTCAGCGACAGGCATCTTTCCGCCGAGGAAATTCGCGAAGAGCTCGCCGAGCGCGGCCATGCCGTGGGCACGGCAACAATCTATCGGACGCTCGAGGTGCTCTCGCGCAGCGGTCTCGCGGTGGAGCGCGACTTCGGCGAGGGCTTCAAGCGCTATGAACCGGCGCGCGGAATCCCGCAACACGAGCACCTGATCTGCACCGTATGTGGACGTGTGGAAGAGTTGCGCGATGAAAGACTCGAGCGCATGACCACGCTGCTGGCCCAATCGCACGGTTTCTCCCGTCAGCGACACCGCCTCGTGATCTACGGCGTCTGCGCGAGTTGCCAGTAGGGCGGCTCTCCCGCTCGCCGATCAGCTTCGAGGGGGATCCCTTCGACATCGGCTTCAACGCCAACTATCTCCTGAGATCCTCCCGCTCCGGAGATACAGTGCCCTACGCTGGGTGATGACGAGGCGTTAGTTTCAGTGCAGGAGGGCCGGGGGCCAGGCGCGGGCGCCAGAACCCGGCCTTCTGCCTGTCGGCCCGGCTCCACTGGTCCGGTCTCGCTCCCAAATCGAATCTCACCCTTGGAACCCACCGCTACTTTCGGACTCTTCATCGCCTTCTCGGCCGGCTTGCTGAGCTTCCTTTCGCCGTGCGTGCTCCCGCTCATTCCGAGCTACGTGACCTTCATCACGGGGATGTCGCTGGAGGAGGTGCAGACCGCGCGGCGGACGACGCTCGTCCACGCGCTGCTGTTCATTGGCGGCTTCACGCTGATATTCATGGCGATGGGTGCGACGGCTACTGCCGTCGGGGGCGTGCTGGCCTACTATCGCGACTGGCTGGCGCGCGTCGGTGGCGTGCTGATCATCCTGTTCGGTCTGTACCTGATCGGTGCCGTGCCGCTGGGCATTCTCAGCCAGGAGCGGCGGGTCCATCTCGCCAACAAGCCGGTCGGTTATCTGGGAACGGGCGTGGTGGGGATCGCGTTCGGCGCAGGGTGGACCCCCTGCATCGGGCCGATCCTGGGCTCGATCCTGATCTACACCGGAAGCGCCGGGGACATGTCCAGGGGTCTGCTGCTTCTCTTCACGTACTCGATGGGACTGGCCGTCCCGTTCCTGATCGCCGCATTGGCGATCGGCCGCTTCATGGAGTGGTTCAGGCGCTTCCGTCCCGCCATGGTCTGGATGAGCCGCCTCGGTGGCGCGCTGCTCATCGTGATCGGCGTGCTGCTGGTGACCAGCTACTTCACCATCCTCGCGTCATACCTCCAGGCACTGACGCCCGAGTTCATCCGCAGCCGAATCTAGCTTCCTTCAACCGAAGTCTGGTGAGGGTACATGAATCATCCAGCGCTCTTCTGCTGGAGCGTGGATCCAATCTACGAGGCCGCCTCGAGCCATTCACGGAGTTGCCTTGGCAGCTCCAGCGAGCGAATCGGCTTGACAAGTACATCACGGCATCCGTGACTCAGGCACCGCTCCCGGATCTCGGGCGCATCGTCGCCGGTGACGGCGATCACCACGCGCGGGAGCTCGGCGCCCGGGCTCAACGCCGCCAGCACGTCGAAGCCGCTTCCATCGCGCAGACCAAGGTCGAGAAGCATGACGTCGGGCCGGACATCACGGCAGCGCGCAACGGCGTCTGATACTCCGCCGGCATCATCCACGTTGAACCCGCTCTCCTCCAGCAGCAGCCGGATGGCGCTAACGACGATAGCGCTGTCCTCGACAATGAGCACGCGCGGTCGCACCTACTTTGGCGACCGCAGGGGGATTGTGAAGAAGAACCGGCTCCCCTCTCCCACTGTGCTCTCCACCCATATCCGTCCGCCGTGCAGCTCGACGAACTTGCGGGCGATGGCCAGGCCGAGCCCGGTGCCATGGTGCTGCCGCGATGCCGACGCATCCACCTGTGCAAACTCACGAAAGATCAGGTCAAAATGCTCGGGCGCAATCCCGATGCCGGTGTCGCCGACCTCGATCAGGACCGCGCCGCCGCGTTCCGATGACGCCGTACGCCGCGCCTGAATCCATACCCTTCCACCTGGCGGCGTAAAATCTATGGCATTGGAGACAAGGTTGCTGAGGGCGTGAGTGATCTTCTCACGGTCGGCATAGAGAGGCGGCAGCTCATCCTCGCAATCCACCTCGATCACGTGGCCCTTCTTCGAGACGAGTGACTCGCTGAGCGCTACGACCTGGTCCACCACCTCGCTGACGGTGAACTCGTGGTGTGTGAGCGTGAGCTGGTTGGCCGCGCCTCGAGCGTACGTGAGAATCTCCCCCACCATGTCGAGGAGCTGTCGGCCCGCGCTGATGATCCCGCCCACGCTGTCCCGCTGCCGCTCACTGAGCTCTCCGAGCAGGCCGTCGCGCAGAATTTCGGCATGCGTGATGATTGCCGTGAGGGGGGTTCGCAAGTCGTGGGAGATGTTGCTGAGGAACTGTGTCTTGAGTGCACCCTGGTTCCGCAGCTCGGAGATGATGCGCGACTGCGCGGAGGTCAGCTCCTCCAGGTCGGCGAGCCGGCGCTCCAGTTCTGCAGGTTCCGCGGAAGCTCGAGTCATGTCGCCAAGTTTACGGGCATGGCGGGCGGGCGCCAAGGACGTGGTGTGATGGCGGTCACAGGGTTCCAGCCATGGGGACGAGCAAGTTCAGAGAGGACGAACCGTTGCCGCGCGACCCGGCTGGGACCGGTCTGCAACCGCGGCTCGAAGAGCAGAAACCGGTGCCCCCGCCGGGGGTATTACAGCTGACCCCCGGGAGAGGGTAAGTCCTAAGGGTGGAGGCCAGGAGGAAGCGCCAAGCGAAGGAAGAGAGAATTTTGGCATGTCGCTTGCGCCACCTTGGTTAATTTGCGGGGCTCCCGAACACGAGTGAATCCCGTCCCGTAAGCAACTGGGAACAAATCACTTAAGGGGTTCACCCCCTGCTTGGAGAACGGTAACATGCCCAGGAATCGACTATTTCTCGCCCCCGCCGCGCTGGTCATGGCGTTTGCGCTGGGTGCTTGCCCAGACCGTGATACGGCGATGACGGACGATACCGCGCTGGCGCGCGACCTCGAGCTTGCCGGTCAGGACACGCTCGCGCAGCCACAGCTCGACGACGTGCCGGACCAGGCAGCGACGCAGCCTTCTACGCAGCCCCGGGCAACGCAGCCGCGCACGCAGCAGCCTGCGAGGCCGGCCCAGCCCGCGCCGACCACGCCGGGAGGCAACGTGGAGACGCGGACGCCGGCGGGTGGCGAGCGCGCCACGGCAACCATTGCGGCGGGCACATCCATTACGCTCACCTCGAATGAGCGCGTATGCACGAACACTCACAGCGCTGGTGATCGCTTCACCGCGGTCGTTGCACAGCCTGTGACGGGCAGCAACGGCGCGGTCATTCCCGCCGGCGCACGCGCCGTCGTGCAGGTCACCTCAGTGCGCCGTTCGGGCAGCGCCGGCGAGCCGATCCAGATGGGGTTCGTCGTGCAGAACGTGACGTACGAGGGCCGTACCTACCCGATCGACGGATCAATCACCGACATGCAGGTGGAGAGCGTCCGCACCGCCACCCAGCGTGACGATGCCACCAAGGTTATCGGTGGTGCAGTCGTAGGCGCGGTGATCGGCCAGATTATCGGCCGCGACACCCGCTCCACGGTGATCGGTGCGGCAACGGGCGCCGCTGCGGGTACTGCCGTCGCCATGGCCACCGCTGACCATGAGGGCTGCCTCCCGCAGGGCGGGCGCATCGTGGTTCGTCTCAACTCCCCAGCCACGGTGCAGGTGTAGTGTTCGGAGCTCGAGTTCGCGATCCGATGATCGTGACCGCGAGCCGCTGAGCGCCAAGGTTCAAGCACGACAGAGGGCGGAGAGATGACTTCTCTCCGCCCTCACTCGCATCCGGCTCCCCCTGGTCGAGCTCGCGAACCGCAACCGCCTGCTGCCACTCTGGCGCTCAATACCCCACGGCACCACCGCTCGATCGCGGATCCACCACGCCCACCCAGCCCCCGCCGACGCGCATCACAGCGTGCGCGCTTCCGATGTAGCCGTGTCGCCCATAGGTGGCTACTCGCGTGCCGTGGCCCATCACGGTGAGAGAATCCAGCACTGCCGGAGAGAGGGCCCCGGGTTCGTAGAAGATCGTATCCGGCCACGCCTGATGATGGATTCGCGACGAGGCCATTGCGTCGGCCAGTGTCATTCCGTGCTCGACCACGTTCAGCACGATCTGCGCTGTGCTCGTGATGATGCGTGGGCCCCCGCGCGCGCCGACCACCAGGAGCACATCGCCGCGCCCGTCCAGCACTATGGTCGGCGTCATCGAGCTCAGCATGCGCTTGCCGGGGAGAATCGCGTTGGCCTCTCCCTGCACCAGCCCGAAGATGTTCGGAACGCCAGGTCGAGCCGTGAAGTCATCCATCTCGTTGTTGAGGAAGAAGCCGCCTTCCAGCACGAACACGCCCGAGCCGTACAGGTCGTTGATCGTGGTGGTAGTGGATACTGCGGTGCCGTCGGTATCCACTACGGAGTAGTGGGTCGTATGCGCGCCTTCCACCAGCCCGGACAGTCGGTCGGACACGCGTGACGCGCGGTCGCGGCGAATCTCCGCCGCCAACTCGCGGCCATATTCCCGGCTCACGAGTCGTGCGAGTGGGATGTTCACGAACGCTGGGTCACCAAGCAGCGTGTTACGGTCGACGAAGGCGCGCTTGAACGTTTCGGCCAGGAGGTGGGCGTGTGCGGCAGTGCCCACGGGGGGAATGGAATCCAGCGCCTCGAGCACGTTGAAGATCTGCGCCATCGCCACACCGCCGGACGACACCGGAGGCATGCCGAGCAGCGTGTACTCCCGGAAATGCGAGCGCACAGGCTCGCGCCAGATCGCGCGATAGCCGGCGAGATCCTCCTCCGTGATCAGCCCGCTGCCGCGCCTCATCTCGCGTGCGATCATCTCCGCAATCTCGCCACGGTAGAACGCGTCTGGACCGTCCATCGCGATCATGCGAAGAGTTCGCGCCAGACGAGGCTGTCGGAGGATGCTGCCGACTGAAGGGCGCCGCCCTCCCGGAAAGAACACCTGCCGCCCGTCGAACTGCTCGATCAGCTCCCGGTTCGCATCGAGCGAGCGGGCCAGCACAGAATCCACCGCGAAGCCCTCCTCGGCCATGCGGATGGCCGGTTGCATGACTTCGGCGAGCGGCAGCCTCCCATATCGCGAGTGAGCTTCGCTCATCCCGGCAACGGCTCCGGGCACGCCGGACGCTAGATGTCCCACCACAGCAGCGCGTGTCACACTGCCATCCGGACCAAGGAACATGTCGCGCGTCGCTCTCGCGGGCGCCCGTTCGCGGTAGTCGATCGCGGCGACGGTGCCGTCAGCCAGGCGGATTATCATGAATCCTCCGCCGCCGATGTTGCCCGCCTCGGGGTGCGTGACGGCGAGGGCGAACCCCACCGCCACAGCGGCGTCAACCGCATTGCCGCCGGCCTTCAGGATCTCGATCCCCGCCGCGCTCGCCAGCTCGTGATTGCTGGAAATCATGGCGCGTGGAGCGAACCGTGTCACGACGTCGCTGGCCGCCTCCGGTGCCTCGGGGGCAGAGGATGGTCGCTGGCAGGCGAGCAGCGCGAGCAGCAGCGCGCAGCGGAGCAATCGCATTATCACAGCCCCCGCTGACCCAGGCCGTAGCGCAACGCCAGCCGGAAGGTGGATGTCTGTGCGCTTCCGCTCACGTCACCGGGCAGCCCGCGACGAGGGTGGAAGACGTAACCAAAGTCCTGCACCACGTTGATGTGCGTGCGGCGACCGAGTGCGTACCCGAAGCCGTACCCAATGCTGAGTGTCAGGTCCGTGCTGGACGGCGGAAGCGATTCCCCGGTCGCGTCGTCCCGGAATCCCCTGAACCCCGCCGCCCCCGCATTTACCTGGATCACCTGGTGGAAGCCGTCACCGCCGCCGGCATGGAACGACGCCAGCACCTGCCATACCTTCGCTGTTGCGTCGGTCGGCGGGAAGCTGCCGTCGAGGGACCGATAGCGCAGGGGTAGTTGCGCATATGACGCGGTCACGCCCAGGGAGGTGCCCCGCTGGATGGCCCGCTCCATCGCGATGCGCCACTGAAGCCCGCCGGCGAAATCCCACCTGCTCTGCGTTTTGCCATCGTGAACTCGGCCGTGCGACAGGTACCCCGCTCCACCAGTGATCCACAGTGCAGGCTCGCCGGTCGCGCCGACGCGGAAGACCTGCGTGTGAACGGTGTTGGGGGCGAGGAAGGCG
This sequence comes from uncultured Gemmatimonadaceae bacterium, assembly GCA_964636485.1. Taxonomy (GTDB): domain Bacteria; phylum Gemmatimonadota; class Gemmatimonadetes; order Gemmatimonadales; family Gemmatimonadaceae; genus CAYXRS01. The sequence goes on along the minus strand of CAZWSO010000030.1, from coordinate 8,370 downwards.
AGTACGAGCACGAGAGCAACTGTACACTGCATCCTGAGTCCTCGAGTATGAGCCAAAGGCGAAGGCACCGCTTGCACGGTGTGTCGCGCCGTCTAAGTTAGCTCGTGTGCCGCCGCGAGGTGAGCAGGTGGCCCGCTTCCAACCCCGGGGGACCTTGTCCGCTTCGTACACCGATCCGCGTCTGACCGAAGCGCGGAATCCGCGCACCGTCGACATCGACCTCGTATCTCCGCTGGAGTTGGTGGACCTCATGAACGCCGAGGACCGCCGCGTGCCCGAGGCCGTGGCGGCGCAGCGCGCGGAGATCGCGGCGGCGATTGAAATTGCTGAAGCTGCGCTGCGAAGCGGAGGGCGCATCTTCTACATAGGTGCCGGCACCTCGGGGCGGCTTGGAGTGCTCGATGCCAGCGAGTGCCCTCCCACGTTTGGCACCGATCCCGAGCTGGTACAGGGAATCATCGCCGGCGGGTCCGAGGCGCTGGTACGCTCTCGCGAGGGGGCGGAGGACGTGGGGGCGGATGGCGCGGCCGCGATGGATGAACGCGGTGTAAGCTCCGCCGATCTCGTGGTCGGCATAGCCGCGTCGGGCACCACACCGTACGTACGCGGCGCCCTCGAGCGTGCCCGAGCACTCGGCGCGCGTACTGTGCTCATCTCCTGCACCGAACTTCCGGCGGATCTGCGCGCAATGGTGGACGTCGCGATTGTTCCCGTAACCGGCCCGGAAGTCGTGACCGGTTCCACGCGCCTCAAGGCCGGCACCGCAACCAAGCTCGTGCTCAACATGATATCCACCGGTGCGATGATCCGCATCGGCAAGACGTACGGAAACCTCATGGTGGATCTGCGCGCGAACAGCCGCAAGCTCGTGGACCGCGGCGAGCGTATCGTAATGGAGGTGTGCGGTGTGGACCGGGGCGAGGCACGCCGCCTGCTCGACGCCGCCGGTGCGCGCGTCAAGACGGCGATCGTGATGCATGCGCTGGGTGCGTCGCGGGAGGAGGCGGAGCGAGCGCTCGAGCACGGTGGAGGCGTGATTCGCCGAGTCGTTCCCGGCGCACCACCTCCCGTGGCGTGACCGACCGCTCGCCCGCGCTGGAGCCGTCCGAGCGCGGCACGCTCATCATCGGACTCATGTCCGGCACTTCCGCGGATGGCGTTTCCGCGGCACTGGTTCGCTTTCACGAGGATGGCAGTGGACGCATCCGGGCCGAGCTGGAGAGCTTCGCCTCGGAGCCGTACACGCAGCCACGGCGCGAGCGGATCCTCCGGGCTGTGCGCGGCGTCACACCCACGGAGTACTGCCGCCTTAATTTCGACCTCGGCGAGTGGCTGTCGGAGGCCGCTCTGCTTGTGTTGGAGCGTAGCGGGGTGGACCCTTCTGACGTCCGCGCCATCGGCTCGCATGGACACACGATCTGGCACGAGGGCGGACATTCCTCCTGGCAGGGCGGAGAGGCGGCCGTGATCGCGGAGCGAACTGGACTCCCGGTGGTGAGCGATTTTCGGGTACGCGATATTGCCGCGGGAGGCCAGGGAGCTCCGCTGGTGCCAGTCGCCGACGCGATGCTCTTTTGCTCGGCCGAAGAGTGGCGTGCGCTTCAGAACCTTGGCGGAATCGGCAACGTCACGCTCGTGCCTCCGCACGGGGAGATCGGGCAGGTGCTGGCATTCGACACGGGGCCGGGCTGCGTGGTGGTGGATGGGGTGGTTGGCGAATTGTATGGCGGTATGCGCTACGATCAGGACGGCATGCTGGCGCGCCGGGGCGGCGTCATCGAACCGGCGGTGGACGAAATGCTCGCCGAGCCGTACTTCGGGGCCGAACCGCCCAAGTCCACCGGGCGCGAGCTGTTCAGCGCCGAGTACGTGGAACGGTTCATCGCGCGCTGCCGCGCGGCGGCGCCGGGCGCCTCACGTGAGGACATCGTGGCCACTGCCGTGGCGTTGACGGCTCGCAGCATTGCTGAGGCATATCGACGGTTTCTGCCGTCAGAGGCTTTCGACGTCGTACTCTCCGGTGGCGGAGCGCGCAATCCGGCGTTGGTGGACGCGATTACCGCGGCCGTAGCACCGCGCGCCGTGCGCGTGTTCGATGAGCTGTTTTTCGATGCCGAAGCGAAGGAGGCCGCCGCCTTCGCGCTGCTGGCGTACCTGCATCTCCGCGGCCGGCCGGGCAATCTTCCGCGCGCGACCGGCGCGCGCGGTCCGCGCATCCTTGGCAAGCTCACGCCGCCATGATCAACGTGGCCGAGCTCCTCGTACCGGCGCTGCGCTGGACGCCGGATTCCGGCTTCGACCGTGATCTCATCGAGCGTGCTCTCCGGCTGGGGGTGGGCGGGTTCGTTCTCTTTGGCGGCACCGAGGAGGACGTGCGCGCCGTCACTCGCGAGCTGCGCCGGCGTTCTCGCGTGCCGCTGCTGATCGGCGCGGATCTCGAGCGCGGCGCCGGACAGCAGTTCGCGGGGGCTACCGGACTTCCTCCGCTCGCCGCCCTGGCGTGGCTCGATGACGAGGAGGCAGTGCGTCGCGCCGCTCGGCTCACCGCGCGTGAGGCACGCACGCTGGGCGTTAACTGGAACTACGCCCCCGTGTGCGATCTGGACATCGAGCCCGAGAACCCAATCGTCGGCACACGCTCCTTCGGTAGCGATCCGAAGCGGGTGGCGCGGCTGGCAAAGGAATGGATTTCCGCGTGTCAGGCCGAGGGTGTGCTCGCCTGCGCGAAGCACTTTCCCGGCCACGGCCGCACTCGTGTGGACTCGCACGTGGTGCTGCCGGTTGTGGATGCACCGCGCAAGACCCTCCTCCAGAACGACATCGTCCCCTTTCGCGCTGCCATCGACGCGGGGGTGGCATCGATCATGACCGCGCACGTGGCGTACCCCGAGCTTGATGCCAAGGGTACGCCAGCGACGCTCTCCCGCGACATCGTCCAGTGGTTGCTGCGCCAGCAGCTTCATTTCGATGCGATCGTCGTCACAGATGCAATGATCATGGAAGGGCTGACGCGCGGACGAGAAGAGGGAGACACCGCGGTGCAGGCGATCACGGCTGGCTGTGATCTGCTTCTCTATCCGCAGGATCTGGAGGGCGTGGCCGCTGCGCTGCGCGAAGCGCTGGACGATCTGATTCTCGATGCGGAGGTCGTCCGGCAGGCGAGCCGGCGGCGGCTCAAGTGGGCGCAATGGGCGTCTCCACCCAACGAGTATCGCAAGCCCGCGGCGACGGACGTCGCCTGGGGAGCTCTGCTCGCCGAGCGTGTGGTGCACGTGGTGCGCGGCGAGATGCCCGCACTCGACCGGCAGATCAGCCTCATGGTAGTTGATGATGATGTCGGCGGTCCGTACGCACCGCCCTCCCGCGATCCCTTCACCGCCGAGTTGCGCAGCGAAGGCGTACAATCGGTGCCGGTCGCGCCTGGAGTTGTCGGTCCTGGCCCGCTGATAATTGCGCTCTTCGGCGACGTGCGCGGGTGGAAGGGGTTTGTGGGCTACTCGGATGGTGCGAGAGAGACAGTCGCCCGCGCGTGTGAGGGGCGCGAAGCCACCGTCGTCGCCTTCGGCCATCCCCGCTTCGCCGAGCAGCTCCCGCCCGGGGCCACCGTGCTCAGCGCGTGGTGCGGCGACCGCGCCATGCAGGAAGCCGCAGCCCGTGTCCTCGTGCGTAACGGCAGGTGAGGCCACTCGATTGGGCGGTGGTGGGCGTGTACATGACGCTCACCGTCGCAGTGGGGCTCTGGCTCTCGCGCCGGGCCTCGCGGTCGATCGAGGACTTTTTCGTCGGTGGTCGCTCGATCCCCTGGTGGCTCGCCGGAGCCTCCATGGCCGCCACTACCTTCAACGTCGACACGCCGCTGTACGTGAGCGGCGTGGTGATGGGCCGGGGAATCGCCGGCAACTGGGAGTGGTGGTCGTTCGTCGGCGCGCACGTGGCGATGATCTATCTGCTTTCCCGCCTCTGGCGCCGCGCCGGAGTGATGACCGACATGGAACTGATCGAGTTACGCTATGGCGGCCGGCCAGCGGCGTGGCTGCGCGGCGTGCGCGCGTTCGTCTTCGCGGTGCCGATCAACGCCGTCGTCATCTCGTACGGCATGCTCGCCATGCGCAAGCTGGTCGATGCGCTCGGGCTCTGGGAGCAGTTCGGTCTCGTGGGGGACGAGCAGCGTCTCTGGACCGTCGTCGTGATCGCCGGTGTCGTGCTCCTCTACGCCGCTTTTGCCGGGCTGTGGGGCGTCGTCACGACGGATTTCTTCCAGCTCATTCTCGCGCTCGTGGGCGCGCTCGTGATCGCCGGCTATGCCATCTCCGAGATCGGGGGACTGGCCGTCCTTCCGGCGCGACTGACCGAAGCAGGGTTCGCCGAGCACATGCAGTTCGTTCCGTCGTGGGGGAGCGTGCTGCTCCCCATCCCCACCTTCCTCGCGTACGTCACTATCCAGTGGTGGGCGTTCCGAAATGCCGACGGCGGCGGCGTCTTCGTACAGCGCCTCGCATCGGTGAAGGAAGAGCGCGACGCCGAACGTGCGGCCTGGCTGTTCAACATCATCCATTACGTCGTGCGCGCCTGGCCCTGGATCCTCGTCGCGCTCATCGCGCTGATTGTATTGCCGGATCTGGCAGATCCGGAGGTGGCGTATCCCACGCTCATGCGACGCTATCTGCCGGTGGGGCTTCTCGGCCTGGTGTTCGCGAGCCTGCTGGCGGCGTTCATGTCCACCGTCTCGTCACAGGTGAACTGGGGCGCGAGCTATCTGGTGAACGACATCTATCGGCGATTCATGGTGCCCGATGCGTCCCAGCGGCATCTCGTGCTCGCCGGCCGCGTCGCGTCGTTTCTCATCACCGCTGTCGCCGCGTACGTAGCCTTTCACCAGGAGAGCATCACCGAGGTCTTCCGTTTCGTGATCGTGCTGGGCGTAGGTATGGGTGCGGTGCTCCTCCTGCGGTGGTTTTGGTGGCGCATCAACGCCTGGGCGGAGATCACGGCGCTTCTCGGTGGCGTGGTGGTCACGCTCCTCGGCTACGCCATCCCGGCGCTGCGTGGACTGGACTTCGGCGTCCGACAGCTCACCTCGGCTGCCATCGTCACCGGCCTGTGGGTAGGCGCCATGTACCTCACGCCGCCTGAGCGTCCGGAGACGCTCGCCCGCTTCTTCGTGCGCGCCCGGCCCGGCGGGGCATGGGACCGTGTGCGCGAGATGACCGGCCTGTCTTCCCACCAGAACCTGCGGGACGACCTCCTCCGCACCGCCGCCGGCATCGCCGCACTTCTGGGCGCGAACTTCGCCATTGGCGGACTGCTGCTACAGCAATGGGACGTTGCGCTGCTGTCCGCCATGATCGGCATGATGGGGGCAGCTGTGTTGGTGAGGGCCCGGCCGGAGTGAGCCGGCCGGTTCAGTTGGGGGGACGACCGAGCCTTGCCGTTGCCGAGTTCATCAACTGGCCTTTACCACGGAGGTCGCGGAGGACGCGAAGGTCTGCATCCCATCAGCCATCAGCCATCAGCCGCCCAGAAGCTCCGCCAGCAGCTCACTCGGAACAGCGTACACGATCCGCCCGCCGCTCTCGCGCGCGCCGCCGTACACCACTCCGATCACCAGACCGTTCACGTCGAATACCGGACTGCCGCTCGAGCCTTCACCGGCGAACGCGTCGATTTGGAGCACGTCCGACAGCGCCTTGCTCAAGGTGCCGGCTCCCAGCGTGTAGCGCGCGGTGAAACTGCTCCCGCTCCCGGCTTCCATTGGGGTGTCGGTACCAAGAGGATAGCCAATGATCGCCACCGGCGAGCCCACGCGAGCGGACGTTCCGGTGCGCGAGATGCCGGCGACGATGGGGAACGGCCCCGGCATGTCGACCTGGAGGAGTGCAAGATCACCTCGCTCACTCAGCCGTACCACGCGTGCCGGCAACCAGTGCGGTGTGTCGCTGAAGATCACCGCAATGCGGCGCGGCCGCCTGCTCTCCGTGGTGTGTACCAAGTGCCGGTTGGTGACAATGAGGCCGTCGCTCGACACCGAGAAACCGCTTCCCGTCATCGTGCGACCACCCGCGTCCTCCACCGCTATCAGCACTACGGCGCGCCCGCTCTGCTCGGCAATTGCCGAGTAATCGAGTCGCGACAGCGTGGCCAGCGAGCGCTGTCGCAGTTCGGCCCGGTCGAGCCGCCCGCTCAGAGCTTCTACTCCAACGCTCGCGCCGCCGGCGCTCACACGGCGCAGCTCGCCACGCAGGGAACGACTTTCCTCCCGTGCGGCGCGCAGCGCCGAATCGAGGCCGTGCACCTGACCGGCCATGCTCGACAAATCTTCGCCGTAGCGCGCGATCAGGCTGTCGCTGCGCCTGGTGAGCTCCAGAAGCTGCATCTCCCGCTCAGCCGCACCCGCTCGTCCCAGCATATACCCAGCTGCCGCGATGGCAGCGACCAGGATCACGACGCTCGCGGGAAGGAGGCTCGACGCATGGGCGCGCGGTCGCGCCGGCTCGCCCTTGCTCATTCGCCCTGCGCGCAGTGCGGGCCGTCGAAGCGCTCGGGACGCGCCCCACCGGACGCCGAGCCGTCCAGCAGCGCGATCTCGATCATCGCTATGAGCGTGGCAGTTGCGCCACGGCCGAAGCTGGCTCACCCGCCGGCTGTGAATCGCGGGGCTCGCGAAACTGACGAAGCGCGAAGAGCATGAGCGCGGCCAGCAGCGTAAGCCCCACCGCCAGCGCCAGAGCGCGATTCGCACTCTGGGCAATGCGCTGCTCCGGGATCACGGCCAGCTCCGGTGGCGGCTCGGCACTCGGCAGGTGGCGGTTGTGGGGCCGATCCACGTAGGCAGCGTGCGGAATGACAGGGGTGTGCTCGAAAAACCTCCGAGGCGACACTGCCTGCGCGATGTCATCATGCTCGCCGGGGAAGGCCGCGTAACCGACGCTATCGCCGGGCTGAACATCGCCAAAGCTGGCTCCGTCGAACTCGGCCGCTACCACCGTGATGTTGTCTGGCCCGCCGCCCTCGTTTGCCATCCCGATCAGCCGTTCGCAGATCTGAGAAAGGTCGTCGCTGGAGGAGGCGACCTCGCCGATCTCCTCGCGTCTTACAAGCCCCGACAGGCCATCCGTGCACAGCACCAGGCGATCGCCGCGCCGCACGCGTTGGTGAGTGAGGTCGACTCGTACCACAGGTTCCGGGCCGAGTGCCTGAAGGATGATGTTGCGCCGCTCGCTGCGCTCCGCCTCTTCCGGCGTGAGCTCTCCGGCTTCGATAAGCCGCTGCATGAGCGACTGATCCTTCGTTATCTGCTCGGCCGTGCCCTTGCGGACGACGTACGCTCGGCTGTCGCCAATCTGAGCGAGGTAGAGCGTGTCGCCGTGGAGCATCGCCACCGTTGCCGTCGTTCCCATTCCCTTGTGCTCGCCATTGGCCTGCGCGAAGGCATGGATGCTGGCATTCGCCTGTGTGACGGCGCGGCGGATGGCGTCCGCTATCTGCGTCGCATCAGCGGGAACGCCCTCGTTCCACGTCCGCTCCATCTCTTCACGAACGACATCGATCGCCATCCGGCTCGCGATCTCGCCAGCGGCGGCGCCGCCAAGGCCGTCGGCCACCATGAGCAGCATGCCGTCACCGCCGCTGAATGCCGCGCTGTCGCCGGTGGCGGAGCTCGCCCACTGCCCGCTGGCGAGATCCGCCAGCAGGAAGGCGTCTTCGTTGTGCTCGCGCGTGCTGCCAACGTCGGTACGGCCGACGGCGCGCACAACGGCCGGCTCGGCACCGGGATCGCGGCGCTGCTGGGGCTCGTTCACTGGCGGAGGAAGAACAGGTTGTGTCAACGGCAGTACCGATTGTAATGCACCAGGGTGGCTCGGCGGTACTGCCCCGGGTCGTCTTTGATGGCGCGCAGCAGCGTGCAGGCCCGTTCTTCCTGGCCACGGGCGATCAGCGCTTCGCCAATATGGTACATGGTCCGAACGCTGTCGCGTCGAGTGCGAACCCGGGGCAGGACGCGGAGAAGCTGCCTCGAGTCCCTACGCGACCGGCGGCGCTCGGGTTCCAGCTGCGCCCCGCTCGTTCCGCTTGGGGTCTCGCGGCCGGCCGTCTGGGCGGAGACGGGTGTGCGCCCTGAGGGGAGAGCGGCTTCGCCCAACCCCTCGGTGCGTGCCGCCGGGGAGCCGTAATCCGGTCCGGCAACGTTCAGGGCCTGGGACGCTCCGCGCCCCGCCGACCCATCGCGCGGGCAGAACTGGAGGTCCTCGTTGTATGTCGCGTTACACTGCGGGCAGCGCTTCACTATGCTCATGAGCGGCGACTGGACGTGCATTCCTCAGAAAAAACGGGCCCGGAGGCCCTGTCGAATGACGCTCCACAGGGCCGGAG
>CAZWSO010000029.1:0-21676 GCA_964636485.1 uncultured Gemmatimonadaceae bacterium | reverse complement strand
CCCTCGCCTTCTACTGCGGCGTGCTCGGCTTCGAGATCACCGCGCGAATGGGCGAGCAGGCGGCGTTCATCTCCGCCGGCGGCTATCACCATCACATCGGTCTCAATACCTGGGAGAGCCGAGGAGCACCACCGGCACCGGCCGGCCACCCCGGACTTTATCACTCGGCGATTCGGTACCCTTCCCGCAGCGATCTGGCGGCAGCGGTGCGTCGCGTGCTTCAGGCGGGAATCCCACTGAGCGGCGCGGCGGATCATGGGGTGAGTGAAGCGGTGTACCTGTCCGACCCCGATGGTAACGGGGTCGAGCTGATGTACGACCGGCCGCAGGAGAGCTGGCCGCGCGGCGCGGACGGCCGAGCGACCATGTGGACGCGACCGCTGGATATCGAGGAACTCCTTCGCGCGGCGGAGGATTGATGGCCGCATGACAGAGGATCACACGGAAACGGGATACGGCAGGCGCGAGGTCGCGACGCTAGGCGGCGGTTGCTTCTGGTGCCTCGATGCGGCCTACCGACTGCTGCGCGGCGTGGAGCGCGTGGAATCCGGATACGCGGGCGGACACTCGGAGCGGCCGACGTATCGGGAGGTGTGTACGGGAAGCACCGGCCATGCCGAGGTTGTGCAGATCGCCTTTGATCCGAACGTCATCTCGTACCGGGACCTGCTCGACGTGTTCTTCACGATCCACGATCCCACCACCCTCAACAAGCAGGGTGGGGACACCGGCACGCAGTATCGGTCGATCATTCTGTACCACTCGCCGGAACAACAGTCCGAGGCAGAGCGCGCGATAGCGGCGCACGAGGCCGCCAGCACGTGGAGCGATCCGATCGTCACGGAGGTCGAGCCCTTCACCGTTTTTCATCCCGCCGAACGCGACCACCAGGACTACTATTCGCGGAACTCCGCTCAGCCCTACTGCTCGCTGGTCATAGCGCCCAAAATTGCCAAACTGCGACGCATGCATCTGGAGCGACTGCGAGGCTGACGGCAAACGATTTTACACTGTTGCGCGCCGACGAAGTTCGTCGTCGTCCGTGACCGCTTGCGCACTCAACCGAGTGCGGCGATCGCACCCCCTCCAACAGGCCGAGCAACGAGGTCGTCCGTGCCGTTAGCAGCAACCGAGATCGGAGCCCATACCAACTCCGGCACCGCGGCCGGCAACGCCGTTGGCGTCACGGCGGCTCCGACTCGTCAGAGTTTAGACGCGAACGCCACCGCCCGGCTGGAGCGCCTTCAGTGGCTGCTGACCCGGGCTCCGTTCGCTCATGGCGCACTCACGGCCATCATCTGCAGCTACGTGGTGCAGCACCCGGCAGTGGTGTTGGTGCTGATGCTTGGCTTTCCTGCCCTGCTGATCGCGCAGGAAGCGGTGGATCGCCGGCTCCTCACGCCGGCAGGCCTGTCCTGGGCCGAGCTTCAGTCGCGGCCGGGAGAGGCAGCAGTGGCAATCGCAGGCGCATCGGCCGCGCCACGCCACTCCCTGCCGCACGGCATGCCCAGCGTGACCGACGTCGCCCCGGCAAGCACCAGCACTCCGGCCGCAGCGTAACCCTCGTCTTACCCCTGCCGCGCCCGGAAGACTGGTTGCCGAGGCGCCGGCGCGGCACATTCGCTCTCCAGCAGTCCAGTGGCCGGCCATCTCCGGAGAGCTCCCATGTCCCCCTTCAGCGCGTTCCGATTGGCTGCTGCCAGCCTGCTTCTCGTTGCCGCCGCCCCGGCGGCGGGGCACGCTCAGCATCGTAGCCAGGCCGAGGAAGAGCAGGAGGTGCGGGCGGTGGTGGGTCGCCTGTTCGACGCCATGCGTGTCGCGGACAGCGCCACGCTGCGAACCCTCTTCCACCCGGAAGCGCGACTCTTCAGCGCGGGCCGCCGCAATGGCCAGCCCATGCTTCGAAGCGAGCCGGTAGATGATTTTCTGCGGGCAGTGGCCGCCCCGCGGAAGGAAGTGCTGGACGAGCGAATCTGGGACGTGGAAGCGCGCGTGGATGGCGACCTCGCCACTGCCTGGATGCAGTACGCGTTCTATCTGGGGGAGCAGTTCAGCCACTGCGGTGTGAATGCTTTCCAGCTCTTCCGGGGGGCGGACGGTTGGCAAGTCATACAAATCGCCGACACGAGGCGCCGGGAACCCTGCCAGCAGCCCCCCCGCTAGAGGTGCGGCACTGTGGCGGCACGGGGCGTGCGGCGCTTCGCCGCAAACCCCTTTTCGGGAGGGCACGATGTACGCCGTGATCCGCCGGTACAACATCCAACCCGGGACGGCTCCGGCCGTGCTCGACAAGGTCAGCAATGACTTCCTGGCGAGGGTATCTCAGCTCCCCGGGTTCGTCGCATACCACGTCATCGATCCCAGGGATGACACGCTGGTCAGCATCACCATGTTCGAGAGCAAAGCGGAAGCCGATGAGTCCACGCGGCTGTCCACGGAGTGGGTGCGCTCCAACCTGCATCGCCAGCTCCGGAGCGCGCCGGTGATCACGACCGGTGAGGTAGCCATCACCAGCGCGACGCAGCTTCGCTGAGTTCCACGACAGGGCACCACGAGCCGATCCCTCGTGGCGCGTGCGCTTGTGGTCGGCGCCCACAGCGGCTACATCCTGCGCTCGACAACGACGGGATGACCAATGGGCGACAGAGTGGCGCTGGTGACCGGCGCGTCGACGGGCATAGGGAGAGCGATCGCGCAGCGGCTTGCTGCTGACGGCATGCGCGTGGTGGGGACGAGCCGTGATCCATCGCGCGTGCCGCCCCCTCAGGGCGTGCGAATGGCTGCGCTCGATGTCACCTCTGATGCATCGGTGAGCTCATTCGTGGGCGAGGTGCTCGACAGAGAAGGGCGGATAGATCTGCTCGTCAACAACGCCGGCTTTCTGCTGCTCGGCGCGGTGGAAGAGTTGTCGGTGGACGAAGCGCGGCGACAGTTCGAGACGAACGTGCTCGGCGTGCTGCGGACCACGCAGGCGGTGCTGCCGGAAATGCGGAAGCGGCGGGGCGGCCGGATCATCAACATCGGCTCGCTCTCCGCGGACTTCGCCATCCCGTTCGGCGGAATCTATACCGCAACCAAGCGAGCGCTTCAGGGAATCACCGAGGCTCTGCGGCATGAGGTGCGCCCGTTCGGCGTGGACGTGTGCCTGGTGGAGGCCACCTTCATCGCCACCGAAGCTGGGGAGATCGCGGTCATGCCGTCCCACCCATTACCAGAATACGACCGGGCGCGATCGCTCGCCAATTCGGCGTGGCGCCGCCGGATCGCGGCCGGCCCAGGCGTGTCGGTGGTGGCCGACCGGGTGGCAAAGCTCGCTCGGGCGCGGAGGACCAAACTCCGCTATGCCGGCGGCTTCGATGCGCTGTGGATGCCGGTGCTGCGCCCGCTGGTGCCGGCCTGGCTGGTGGAGCGGTTGGTGGCGAGGACGTTCGATCTGCATCGCGCGGCGTCGCCCGATTCCAGTGGACCGGCTGTCTCGCCGCACCGAGAAGGGATATCTTGAGCGCTCCAGATTCGCTTTGCGCGCAGGGCGACCGGTGTGGAGGACAGGGTGATCGATAAAGGAGCAACGGGCGAACAGCGACCCCGTGTTGCAGTGATCATGGGGAGCCGCAGCGACTACGAGTACATGCAGGAGGCGGTGGATGTGCTGCGGGAGCTGGGTGTTCCGCATGAGTCCCGGATCGTCTCGGCGCATCGCACGCCCGACCGGATGTTCGAGTATGCATCTGCGGCCGCATCTCGTGGAATCGAGGTGATCATCGCCGGGGCAGGCGGTGCAGCCCACCTGCCCGGTATGGTTGCCGCCAAGACGGTCCTGCCAGTGCTCGGCGTTCCCATCCCGGCCACCGCGCTTGACGGTCTCGATGCGCTGATGAGCATCGTGCAGATGCCCAGAGGAGTGCCGGTTGGAACGCTGGCGATCGGCAAGCCTGGCGCCGCGAACGCCGCGCTGCTCGCCGCATCCATCGTGGCGCTGCGTGACCAGGGCATACGCGAGCGGCTGCGTGCCTGGCGCGCGGCACGAACCGAGGAGGTTCTCGCCCAGGAGCTGCCAGGGTGACGTCGGTTCTTCCGGGCGGCACGCTCGGCATATTCGGTGGTGGACAACTCGGCCGGATGACGGCGCTGGCGGCACGGTCGATGGGGTATAACGTGCAGGTGCTGGATCCCGACCCGCGCTGCGCCGCCGGCCCGACGGCGGACCGCACGGTGACCGGCCGCTTCGACGATCCCGATGCCGCGGCTTCACTTGCCCGTGAGTGCGACGTGGTCACGCTTGAGATAGAGCAGATCTCGCGAGCGAGTCTCGAGGCAGCCGCGCAGTTTGCACCCGTACGGCCAGGCCCCTACGTCATCGAGGTAGTCCAGGATCGCGCCCGCCAGAAGGACTGGCTCGCCAACAACGGCTTCCCCGTGGGGCCATACGTGAATGCGGACAGCGCCGAAGCGCTCGAACGCGCCGTGCGGGAGCTTGGCGGCCGCGTATTCGCCAAGGCGTACGCGGGCGGCTACGATGGCCGAGGACAGGTGCAGGTGCATGGGACGGCGCAATCGCGCGCCGCGTGGTTGGCTCTCGGCGAGCGCCGCATGGTCGTGGAGCGCGAGCTGGAGCTGGCAGCGGAGATTTCGGTGCTCACGGCGCGACGGCCTGGGGGCGAGTGCGTGGTATATCCGCCGGCCATGAACCACCATGAGCTAGGGCAGCTCGACTGGTCGATTATACCGGCCCCGCCACCGGCCCGAACGCTGTCGCATGCCCGCGAGCTCGCCGCGGCGATCGCGGAGGCACTGGAGGTTGAAGGTTTGCTCGCAGTGGAGATGTTTCTGCTTCATGATGGCGCTCTGCTCGTCAACGAGCTCGCGCCACGCCCGCACAACAGCTTTCATCACACGGAAGTGGCCTGCCAGACGAGCCAGTTCGAGCAGTTGGTGCGCGCTGCGTGCGATCTGCCGCTCGGCTCCACCAAGCTCGTACGCCCCGCCGCGCTCGCCAATCTTTTCGGCGACCTCTGGCTGGGAGAGCATCCGCCGTCGTTCGAGGCCGCGCTGCGGATCTCGGGAGTGCGGTTGCACCTGTATGGAAAGCAGGGGGCGCGCCCGGCGCGGAAGATGGGCCATCTGACGGCGACGGCGGAGTCACCCGCGGAAGCGCTCGAGCTGGTGCTGGAGGCGCGAAAAGCGATCACGGCGGAGGGGTGAGATCCGGCACCACTAATGCAGCGATGTCCCGACCTTCATGAAGAGGATGATCGAACATGTATAGGCAGCCGCAGGCGCCGTATTCCCCTGGTATTTCACAAACTGTCATGACGTTTCTCACGGTCATTGTCATGGCGGCCGCGACGGCCAGCGTCGCGGCCTGTTCGGGCGGCGGCCGCGAGGGCGTGGCGCAAGGCACGCTGGCGGCAAGCGCCGAGCTCGTGAATGCGGCAGGGGAACGGATTGGCGAGGCAATTCTGCGGGAGAGCCCGCACGGCGTGCACGTGCAACTCCGCCTGGATGGCGCGGCCGCCGGTGCGCGCGCAATTCACGTACACGAGGTGGGACGCTGCGAGCCCGCCTTCGACGCCGCAGGCAGCCACTGGAATCCGCACGGCCGTGAGCACGGGTTCATGAATTCGAACGGACCACACGCGGGCGATCTGCCCAACCTCCACATCCCGGAGAATGGCCGACTGGATGCGGAGTTCTTCCTGCACGACGCTAGGCTGCATGGTGTCAGCGGACTGCTGGGCGACAACGGCACCGCACTCGTTCTGCACGAAGGCCCGGATGATCATCGAACTGATCCGAGCGGCAGTTCGGGCGGCCGCGTCGCCTGCGGCGTGATCCGAGGCTGACGATCGGCGTTCTGGCGTGCGCGGCTGTCCTCGAGGGGTGTGAGCGAACGGAGCTCTCACCCCTCGCCGCATCGGGCATAATCAGGCACCTTCCCAGTCGATGCCCAATGAACCGCTGAACACGGCCATACTTCTGGCCACCTTCGGCACGCTGATGGTGATCAGCGTGCTTTTCAGCCGCGCATCCGAGCGCATTGGCGTGCCGGTGGCGCTGTTGTTTCTCGTCGTCGGCATGGCAGCCGGCGCGGAGGGGCTGCTCGGCATCCCCTTCGATGACTTCGCCTTCGCCTTCCGGCTCGGCACGGTAGCGCTGGTGATGATCCTCTTCGACGGCGGCCTGAACACCCCCATTGGCGCCGTACGGCTGGCCGTGCGGCCGGCGTCGGTGCTGGCCACAATCGGGGTGATCGGGACGGCGGCGCTCGTAGCCGGCGGAGCGCGCCTGGTAGGTTTGCCATGGCCGGAAGCGCTGCTCATTGGCGCGATCGTATCCTCCACCGACGCGGCTGCCGTGTTCTCCGTGCTGCGCGGCAGCGGGCTACAGCTGAAGAGACGCGTGGGACTGACGCTGGAGATGGAGTCCGGACTCAACGATCCGGTCGCCATCATTCTCACAATGGCGTTCACGGCCAACCTGCTTGAACCTGGCACCCTTGGCTGGAGCACGCTGGCGAACATTCCGGTCCAGCTGGCCATCGGGGCCGTGGCGGGGTTTGCGATCGGACACGCCGGACGCTTTCTGCTCCAGCGCTTTCGACTCACGGTCGGCGGCCTGTACCCCGCAATGACGCTCGCCGTCGCCACACTGGCCTTTTCCATCCCTACCATCTTCTTCGGCAGCGGCTTTCTGGCGGTGTACATCGCGGCCGTGATCATCGGCAACGCGAACATCCCGTACCGCACCGGCATTCTTCGCGTCCACGACGCGATCGCATGGTTCGCGCAGATCACGATGTTCCTCATGCTCGGCCTGCTCGCGTATCCATCGCAACTGCTGACCGTGCTTCCGGAAGGGATCCTGCTCGGACTCTTTCTCGCTTTCGTGGCGCGCCCGGCAATCGTGTTTCCGCTGCTGCTCCCGTTTCGGTATCCGCTGCGTGAGATGTGTTACGTGAGCTGGGTGGGGCTGCGGGGCGCGGTACCCATCATTCTCGCCACCTTCCCCGTACTTTCAGCGGTGCCCGGATCGCAGCAGATATTCAGCATCGTGCTGCTGATGGTGGTGGTGAACGCGCTGATTCCTGGCGGTACAGTGCGGTGGGTGACGCGGTGGCTTCGCATGGAATCGGGGGAGCCTCCCGCCCCACCGGCGGTGCTCGAGATGACGACCATGCAGCCCGTGCGGGGCGACATCATGTCCTTTCACGTGAATGCCGCACTCGCCGTATCCGATGTGACGCTTGCCGATCTTCCCTTCCCCGACGGCGCCGCCGTGATGCTCATCGTTCGCGGCGACGAGCTCGTTCCGCCACGCGGCTCCACAGTGCTCAGGCCCGGCGACCACGTGCACGTGTTCTGCCGCCCGGAGGACAGGGACTTTCTGATGCTCATGTTCGGAAAGCCCGAGGAATGAGTGCCGAGCAACCATCGCGAACTTGGAGCGGATCACGCGACTTTCGGGGGAATCGCGAGATCGATGCCCGCCCACGCCACAGAGCATACCTTCACGCCGCATGCGTCGGCCCGAGGCCGCCGGCCTCTGGCCCCCGCCCCCTGGCCGCCTCCGCGAACCGGCGTACGATCGCCGCGGCTGGCTCAACCGAGTGGATGCCCGCAACGCTCTTTCCCGCCTGATATACCTCCCGCGATGACATGGGGCGCAGGGAGGATCGACCGAGGCTCCACGCAGAGCGGAGGCCGTAGATGGTGCGCATAAGGTGCTTGGTTCTGCGGCCGCGAAGCATCAGACGCGCGATCGAACCGGCGCGGGTACCGACGGCTTCAATGTACGGCGTGCGCAGAACGGAAACCGGAACCCCCGTGATGCGCTCGGTGAGAACGATGTCGTCCTCACCAGCGGCGACAATCGCCTGCTTGTAATCGTCGTGAGCGCGACATTCGGTGGTGGCAATGAAGCGCGTCCCCATCTGAACGCCGGCGTAACCCATCCGCAGAGCGTTCACGAAGTCGCGGGCCTCACCCACACCGCCGGCGCATATCATCGGCAAACCCAGATCGCCCACCTCTTCCAGCAGCGCCTCCGCGGACAGCGGGCCGGCGTGACCGCCAGCCCGATCGTTGACCGCGATCAACCCGTGCGCACCCGCGTCCACGGCCTTGAGCGCCCATTTCCGCTCCGTCACATCGTGGTAGACAATGCCGCCAACGGATGCGCAGGCCTCCACGATCCAGCGAGGGTTGCCCAGCGAGGTGACGAAGAACCGCACACCCTCGTCGAGCGCGACGTCCAGATAGCGGCGCATGCGCTCGAGGTAGAGGCGCGAGGAACGCTCCGTAAGCACGTTCATGCCTACGGGACGATCGGTGATGCGTCGAATGAGGCGGAGGCCGTCACGAAAGTCGTGCCGGTGCACGTACACCATGGACAGGGGCTGCACCACCCCGATGCCGCCGGCTGCGGACACCGCGGCTACCAGCTCCGGGTTGCTGCACGGATACATCGCACCGCCGATGAGCGGCACCTCGATCCCCGTCTGCCGAGTGAAGGACGTGTCGAGCACTAGCTCGGCGGCGAACGGCGGTCCAGCAGCCACTTCACGGTCACCCGCGCCACCTCGTCGTTCGCCTCGTCGCGGATCACCGCCTGCACCTGATGCGTCACCCGGTCCCCACCCACCGCCGGGATGCTGGACTCACACTCCGCCGTGAGAAGCCCGCGGGCTTTCTTCAGGAAGTCCACCGAAAGCGCTGTCACGATGCCGCGGATGTCCGAGGGCAGGGCCATAGTCATGGCCAGTCCGCTTGTCAGTTCCCCAAGGTTCACCAGGGCAATCGCGTGCACCGAGCCAAGGTGGTTGCGGAGCGAGCGGCGATCGCGGAGTTGCACACATGCGTAGCCCGGCCGGAGCTCGACTACGCGGGGCTTCACGGAGCCCGAGTACGGCACCATGCGACCGATGAGCCGGCTGAAGAGCGCCTTACCGCCGGGCAGTGGGCTCAGACGGCGCCATGCCGCCCGCATAGACTCGTTGAGAGATTGAGGTGGAGCCATGAAGGGATCGCTTGACGTGGGTTTGGCGAGCGATGGTACGGGAGCGGCCCCACGCGGTCAAGCGGTCGCGCCCTAGTCCACCGACCTCCGACTCGACACCCGGCGGATGAGCGCCAGGATGAGCAACACAATGCCAAGCCCCAGCAGGATGTGAATCGCGAATGTGGCAATGCGCAGAAAGAGCCAGCCGAGCGCCCAGAGAACGATCAGCACGGCGGCTAGCAGGAGCAGGGCGTTACGAGTCATCGACCGATCCTCTCGTCGGGTTCCGCTGGAATGAGGTCAAGAACCGTTCCGCCCCCGGATAAACAACTCGCCGGCAGTTGATGTACGCGCGCCGCGGCCACGCCGTGTCGGGGGAACTGCGCCCGCAAGGGACTGGACGCGGGGGCTTCATCGCGATTGCTTCAAGCACGTGAGCTCGCTCACCCGGGCTCGACCACGTGCGCACCCACCATCGGGCGCTGGCGGAGCCCGGAGGCCCAACCAATGTTCGGCAGGCGTATACACCTCTTCACACTGTTCGGGTTCCGCGTCGGGCTGGATCCGAGCTGGTTCATTCTCGGCCTGCTCGTGTCCTGGACCCTGGCAGTAAACCTGTTTCCCATCCAGTCGCCGGGCCTTGCACCCGGGATCTACTGGGCAATGGGAGTGGCAGGCGCGATCGGACTGTTCCTCTCGATCGTAGTGCATGAGTTCTTCCACGCGCTACAGGCGCGTCGCGACGGTCTGGAGATGCGTGGCATCACCCTGTTCATCTTCGGCGGCGTTGCCGAGATGGACCAGGAGCCCCGCAGCGCGGGGGCCGAGTTCCGTATGGCCATTGCAGGCCCGATAGCCAGCGTGCTGATCGGCGGCATCTGCCTGGGCATCATTGCGCTGGTTGGGGGCGTGCTGCCGGCACCTGTGTTTGGCGTCCTCCAGTGGCTCGGCTTCATCAATATCGTGCTGGCAATCTTCAACATGATTCCCGCCTTTCCGCTCGACGGAGGGCGCGTCCTGCGGTCGGCGCTATGGAAGTGGAAGGGTTCTATCCGGTGGGCGACGCGCATATCGTCACGGTTCGGCAGCGCCTTCGGTCTGATCCTCATACTGCTGGGAGTGCTGAGCGTCTTTGGCGGGAACATCATCGGCGGGATGTGGCTCTTCCTGATCGGCCTGTTCGTGCGCTTCGCCGCCAGCAGCTCGTATCAGCAGCTGCTGTTGCGACGAGCTCTCGAGGGCGAGAAGGTCGAACGCTTCATGAAGACGGACGTGGTGACAGTTCCGCGCCACACGACGCTGCAGCAGCTGGTAGACGACTACGTTTACCGTCACCATCATAAGCTCTATCCAGTGGTGGAGGACGGCCGGCTCCTCGCCTGCGTGAGCACGCGACAGGTGAAGGAAACGCCGCGCGAGCAGTGGAGCTTCAGGCGAGTGGGAGACGTGGCGAGTTCGTGCACCGCCAATAACACCGTCGCTCCCGGTACGGATGCGATGGAAGTCCTCTCCCACATGCGACGCACCGGCGCATCACGCCTCCTCGTTGCCGAGGACGATCGCCTGCTGGGAATGATCACCCTCAAGGATCTCATGGACTTCCTGGCGCTGAAGCTGGAGCTCGAGGAGGCGTAAGCGGAGCGGGATTCCTAGTCCCGTGTCTCGTCCGTACCACCATCGGCACCGATGCTCGTGGGCCCCCAGGCCGGTGCATCGCTCGCCGGGAAGGACTGCTCCGATGCGCTGTCCACCGTCCTGTCGGCGAGCGCGGAGCTGAAGATGTCCACGAGCTTGTCACAAAAGGCCGGCAGGTCGTCCGGCTTGCGGCTCGTGACGAGCTTCTGATCCACTACTACCTTTTCATCCACCCACGTGGCGCCAGCGTTCTCGAGATCCCGGTGCAGGCTCGGCCATGACGTGAGCGTGCGCCCCTTCACGACATCGGCTTCCACCAGCGTCCACGGGGCGTGGCAGATCGCGGCAACCGGCTTGTCCGAATCGAAGAACGCCTTCACGAACTCGACGGCCTTCCTGTCCATGCGCAAGGCGTCGGGGTTTGCCACGCCACCGGGAAGGATCAGCCCATCGTAGTCATCCGCGCTGACTGACGACAGGTCGCGGTCAACGGGTATTGCATCACCCTTGTCGAGATGATGGAAGCCCTGGATGCGGCCGGAGCTCGGCGCGATCACGTGCGCTTCGGCACCGGCGGCGCGCACCGCCTCGAGCGGCGCCTCCAGCTCCACCTGCTCCACGCCGTCGGTCGCCAGCACGGCAATACGCCTTCCTTCGAGCGGTTTGTGCATGTCTCAGTTCTCCACGGGAGTATTCTTCACTCGTTTCCGTTTACGGCATCTCCGCCAT
Organism: uncultured Gemmatimonadaceae bacterium; assembly: GCA_964636485.1. GTDB lineage: Bacteria > Gemmatimonadota > Gemmatimonadetes > Gemmatimonadales > Gemmatimonadaceae > CAYXRS01. The sequence goes on along the minus strand of CAZWSO010000029.1, from coordinate 10,315 downwards.
TCTCGCCCTTGCGCTTCTTCCGCTTGCGCTGTCGCTCGGGATTCTCTCCCCTTTTTGGAAGAAGGCTGTCCTCAGACTCGCTCGATGCAAGCTGGTGCTTCTCCTGCTCCTTTATCCCCTCATCCTCCCGCCTGAACTTGTAATCCGTGGAGCCGGCTTCGGCAGGATCGATCCTGTACTGATCGGGACGCTTGCCACCCATGAATCCTCCAGTGTTAGGGATACGCGGACTGTGCGTCAGGAAGTGTGCCGGGGGCGATGAGGGGTCGGAGGTTGGGGTTGCCGGCTGCAACTCCGCGTGAATCGCCCCTGCCCTGCCGCCGTCGGACAGCCGGACGCACACGCCGTGTGACGTCGCCAGGCGACGGGGGGATCGTGCTGCTGCGAGAGTGCCGTACCTCGCACCCGGGTTCGGGCCGTCGGGCCTGACTGTTGCACCCCTCCAATAATCTACAGGGAAGTACGCGTGCGGGAGGCAGCATGGCTGAACGGAAGAAGGCGAGCGCGGCGAGCGTCGCGGGGCAGCGGGAGCGCACATCGGGAAAGAAGGGGAAGGAGCCGGAACGCGGCAAGCAGCGAACGGAGCGAACTCGCGGCTCCTCGCGGCAGCTCCCTCCCGAAAAGCGAAAGCACCCCAAGCCTCCGTTCCCTCCGCAGCATCAGGAACGCCCGGGCATCGAGGCGAAGCTCCGGCCGCGGCCGCAGTACGAGGCGCCAGGCTACCTGGCTGCCGGGAAGCTGAACGGTAAGGTGGCGCTGATCACCGGCGGTGATTCCGGGATCGGGCGGGCGGTGGCCGTGCTGTATGCTCGCGAGGGAGCCGATGTGGCGATTGTCTATCTTTCCGGGGAGCAGCGAGACGCGGACGAAACGCGGCGCGCGGTGGAGACGGAAGGTCGCACATGTCTGCTCGTCCCCGGCGACGTGTCCGATCCGGACTTCTGCACGGAGGCAGTGCAGCGCACCGTGGATGAGCTCGGACGACTCGACATTCTCGTCAACAACGCTGCCTATCAGGAGAGCCAGGAGTCGATTGAGGAGATCTCCAACGAACAGTGGGAGCACACTTTCCGCGTCAATATCTTCGGGTATTTCTATCTGGCGAAGGCGTCCCTCTCGCATATGAATCGCGGGAGCAGCATCGTGAACTGCGGCTCGATCACCGGGTTCCAGGGGAGCAACAGGCTCATTGACTACTCCGCTACCAAGGGGGCGATACACGCGTTCACCAAGTCGCTTGCGCAGAGCCTGGTGGAGCGCGGCATCCGCGTGAACTGCGTCTCGCCGGGCCCCGTATGGACGCCGCTGAACGTGGCAGACAAACCGGCCAAGGAGGCGGGACAGCACGGCATGAACCAGCCCATGCAGCGGCCGGCACAGCCGGAGGAGATAGCGCCGGCGTTCGTCTTTTTCGCGTCGGAGTTTGATTCGAGTTACATCACGGGCGAGGTGCTCACGCTGCTCGGGGGCGAAACACGCGCCGGCTGACAGGAGGATCGCTCATGCTGCGAAGCATTCGGAAGATGGAAGGCCACACGATCGCCGCCACCGACGGTGAGATCGGCAAAGTACACGACATCCTTTTCGACGACCGACATTGGACAGTGCGATTCCTGGTCGTGGATACCGGTACCTGGCTCACCGGCCGCCGCGTGCTAATCTCCCCGGTGGCCTTCGCCGGAGTGGACTGGCAGACCGGCGACATGGAGTTGCGACTCACGAGAGACCAGATCGAATCCAGTCCTGACGTCGACACGGAAAGGCCCGTCTCGAGACAGCACGAGCGAGAGCATTTTCGGCATTTCGGCTGGCCGTTTTACTGGGGCGGCACCAACATCTGGGGAGTCGGTGTGACTCCCTCCGAGTTGGCCATCGCGGCCAAATACCCGGGGGTGATGCCGGCCGCGGCCGAAGAGCGTGAGCGTGATTCCGGCGGCGGTGACGCGGACCGCCACCTGAGAAGCGCGCGCGACATGATGAACTACCGCCTCGAGGCAATGGACGGTACGCTCGGCAACGTCAACGACCTTCTCATAGATGATGAAGGCTGGAACATCTGCTATCTGGCGGTCGGAACCGGCGAGTGGTTCGTCGGCGAGCATGTGCTCCTCTCGCCCAAATGGATAGAGCGCGTGAACATGGAGCAGCAGAAGGTCTACACGGACCTCACCAGGGAAGAGGTGCGGCAGGGACCAGTGTGGGATTCCCGCAAGCCAATGGACCGCGACTTCGAGCGGCACCTTCACCGCCATCTCAAGCGTCCGGGCTATTGGGCGGATGAGGACCGACCGCTGGCGCCGTAACCGCTCACGCCCCTTTGCCGAAGCTTCTATAATCCCTGCATGCCAATCCTTCCCCTTTATGGCCATAGCTCACTCCGCCAACGGCTCCGGCAGGCCGTGGCTCGGGGGAGCCTGCCGGCAAGCCTTCTGGTGCACGGGCCGGCAGGGATCGGTAAGCAACGGCTGGGGCTATGGCTGGCGCAGCTGATACTCTGCGAGGATCCGGGCGCAGAGCCATGCGGCATATGCACCAGCTGCCGATACGCGCTCGACCTGGTGCATCCGGATCTTCACTGGTTTTTTCCACGCCCGCGGCTCGCCAATGCGGACGCCGGGCCCGAGGAGGTCCTGGCGGACTACGGTGAGGCGATCGCCGACCGGGTGAAGACGGGCGGCGTGTACGCGCGTCCGTCCGGCAGCGAGGGCATCTACGTCGCAGCCGTACGAACCATCGTGCAATCAGCGGGTTACACGCCATCGCTCGGCCGCCGTAAAATATTCGTGGTTGGTGACGCGGAGCGGATGGTACCGCAGGAAGGTTCAGAGATGGCGGCCAACGCGTTCCTCAAGCTGCTCGAGGAGCCCGCAGCCGACACGACGATCATCATCACATCGAGCGAGGCGGGGGCACTGCTGCCGACCATCCGATCACGAGTGGTGTCCCTGCGAGCCGCACCGCTGGCAATTGACGAGATGGAGGGGTTCGCCGCCGATCCGGCGGTGTTGAAAGCACTGGGTACGATCGGCTCGGAGCACATCAAAGCTTCCGGTGGCGCACCCGGAGTACTGATCGGATCCGCCGAGCACGAGGAAGCCGCGGTTGCCGCCCGCGCGTTCCTAAGGGCCGTGCTGGATTCGAGGGAGGAGCGCCTGCGGGCCGTGCTCGGACTCGGCGGCTCTCGGGCAAGGGGATTCTTCTCCGAGATGCTCGACGCACTCACCGCCCTGCTGCACGATCGGCTGAGGAGCGCCACCGAAGGCGAGGACACGCCGCGCGCGCTGGGTGCCGCCCGCGCGATCCAGGCAGTCGAGGAGGCCAAGGGGCGAGCAGCAGGGAACGTGAACCCGCAGCTCATAGGCGCGGCCGTGGCAAAGGAATTGGCAGAATCGCTTGGGTGAGGCCAACATGCCACGAGTCAGTCGGACCGCAGCCACATCATGGGAGGTCGCACCGCCCGTGGCATACCATGTGAGCCCAGGGCGGGGCGAAAAGAGCCGGAGCCTCAGCCGGAACAGTTTCCGGTTTCCCGATGACGGTTGCTCGACGTTCGCGGCACCGGTCCGTAATCGCCGAAGGATTCACATCTTAGCGTACGGGCCATAAACATGTGACGCCCGAAGTGTCCCGAAAGGGTGGACGGAGAGGACCACGGCTGCTCAGATTCATTCGTGAAACGGGGCAAGTATAAGCCCCGTTTCGTCGTGTGCACAGGGTGGGGAGCTGGCGTCCTGGCACTCCCCTCGCATAGGTCGGGGCGCAATCGGTGCTCTGGCCACGCGACGAGGATGTGTACAGTTACGAGGATGTGTACAGTTACCTCGATCGCCTGTTGTTTACCCGATTCGATGGGGGAACATGCTTAGCCGTGACGTCAGCTACTCGCGCCGCGGGGATCGTGCGCGGCGGAAAGGGCGCATCAGGAAGGCACTCCTCCTCGCTGGTTTGGTGGGAGCCGTAGGATTGTTGGGCGCGGAGAGAGAGAAGGTCGCGACCGCAACGGCGGCACCGGCGATGGAAGGGGAAGACGAAGTGACCCGCGTGTATGCGGAGCTCGCCTCGGTGAAGGGTGAGCTCGACGAAGCGCTTGCCCGTCTCGATCGGGCAGACGCCATCATGCTCTACTCATCGCGCTACCGGATAACCGCGGATCTGGCCGCGGACATTCACGACATCGCGGTGGCAGAGGGATTGGAGCCCGATCTGGGCTTCCGGGTGGTACGTGCGGAGAGCGAGTTTCGCGAGCGCGCCACCAGTCCGGTGGGGGCGGTGGGGCTCGCGCAGGTCATGCCTTCCACGGCTCGCTATCTACGGCCGGGGATCACCACGGAGGAGCTGTACGACCGCACGACTAATCTTCGGATTGGCTTCCGATATCTTCGGGGACTGATTCGTGAGTACAACGGCGACGTGAAGCTTGCACTCCTGGCCTACAATCGTGGCCCCGTCACCGTGAACAATGCGCGCGCGGCGGGCATCGATCCCCGTAACGGTTACGAGCGAACCGTGCTTCGGGGGTATACCGGAACAGGCGTGGTGGACTGATAGGTCCTCAGCCCACCCGTAATCTCTGGCCCGCTCGAATCCGGTCACTGCTCAGGCCATTGAGGCGTTTGAGCTGGGTGACGGTGGTGCCGTACCGTCGGGCTATGGAGGTGAGCGTCTCGCCCGACTTGACCAGGTGCGTGCGGCCGACGGCGGCACCGCCAGCGGAGCGAGAGCTGGACGCTGCGCCGCCACCGTCGATCAGGATCACCTGCCCCGGGTAGATCACGCTCTTCTTGAGGCCATTCGCCCGCATGAGCGCGTTCGCAGTGGTCCGGTAGCGGCGTGCGATCAGGCCAAGGGACTCCCCTCGCTTAACTACGTGGGTCCGCCGCCCACCCCGGGTGGTGGTGCCGTAGCGCTCGAGGTTGGGATCGGGAATATCCAACGCGAAGGCCAGCACGTCGGCGGACGGAATCAGTATCGTCTGGCCTGCGGCAAGCGCGCCGCCCTTCACTGCCCGGAGGCCGGGGTTGTAGCGGTCGAGCTGCGCGACCTGAATCCCGTGGCGACGGGCAAGTGCGGCGCGCGTTTCCCCACTCTTGCTGCTCACCCGCGTAAATGGTTGGCGCTCCGCCTCGGCAGTGGCGGCGAACACGCTGTCGAAGCCGGCTGCTGCTCCCAGCGGAACCCGCACGGTGAAGGAATCGCTCGGCGGCGTCACGCCCCGCAGAACGTGTCCGTTGAGATCCAGAATCTGCTCGCGAGTCGCTCCCACGGCCCGCGCGACTGCCGCAAGGGATGTGTGCGCGCCCACTCGAACGCTGTCGTACTCGAACGGCGGCAGCTGCTCCACGCTCAACCCATAGCGCGCCGGGTCCTTGGCCACGAGAGCCGCGGCGATGAGCTTGGGTACATAGTCCTTGGTTTCCGAGTGAAGGTACTGCTGCTCAGCAAGGGCGAAGAACCGGTCATCGCCCTCAGACCCCTCCAGCTCATCGGCGAAACGGGTGAGCCCGCGCGAAACGCGCCCAGGGCCTCCATTATACGCCGCAGCCGCCAGATACATCGATCCGAACTGGTGGCGCAGCTGGCCGAGGAACTTGATCGCCGCGTCAGTGGATCGAACGGGGTCGCGTCGCTCATCCACCCACCAATCCACCCGTAACCCCACACCCCGTGCAGTGGTGGTCATGAATTGCCACATCCCTACCGCTGCGGCTCGGGAGTATGCGTGCTGATCGTAGCCGCTCTCGATCAGGGCGATGTAGGTGAGATCCTCAGGCAGATTGGCGGCGCGCATGCGGGCGCGAATCATCGGCTCGTAGCGCGTGCCCCGGGTGACCTGCTGCGCAAACCACTCGCGAGCTGGGCCCCTGAACCGCCTGATGTAGAACTCGACCCGGGCGTGCGTCTCGTAAGAATGGACCTCGATGTCCCAGGTGATCTCCTCCGGGTCCGTGTCCCCTTCCTCGACGATGCTTTCCCCCGTTTCCTCCGCATCCTCGCCGAAGATGCGAAACGCCTCGCGTACTACCTCGTCGGGGCTCAGCTCGCTGCCGCCCTCCGCGGGAGCAGCGTCGGAGGCAACTGGCACCACCGCGACACGCTCGACGCCCGCGCCGGCAGAACGGGACGTCTGGCAGGCGGAGATCGCGACCGCGAGAGCGGCAAAGGCGAGCGCCCTCACCGGCCCGCGACCCTCAATGACAGAGCGGCCGTGGCCAGGTAACCGAACGAGAATAGTCGCGTCGCAGGGGGCATGCTTCGTCCTCCTGTTGAATGGTGGGATTTTGCCGGCCGCGAGAACGGGCCGAGGCGGTCTGCTAGACAGCGGCGGGCAGTGCCGCCAGGAGTTCGACTCAGCGGGTGGCGATAAAGTTGCCGAGCATTCGATTCGTGGCTGAAAGCACCGCGATCACCGCTCCGCGAACCGGGTCGCTCTCGACCAGGGTTGACCCGATCAGACGAGGCGGGCCATCGGGTGTCCGATTACCAACCGATACGATAATGACGTTCGCGTCGAACGCACGCACCGCTTTCACGCCGATGAGCTCGAAGCTCAACGAATTCTTCGAGAATGTCTCGATGGCGCGGAGCGCGGCCTCGGCGGCGACACGCAAGTCTACCGTAGCGCTCGATTGGCCGGAAGCGCTCCCATGCACTTTCTGCCCCTCGATCCACTCCAGCTCCACGTCTGCCCGGCAGCGCCCATCCGAGAATCGCTGGAACCGGAAATCGGTGAACCGGAGGCGCTGACGGGTCTGTGTTGGAGCGCTGAGAACCTGGGGGAACTCGGGATCGGACATGGCCTTCTGAGTGAGCGTCCGCGTGGGTGACGTGGCACTTCCAACACGAGCCACGGCTGTGAAGGCAACGAGCGAAAACTCGACACATCGGGCGCCAGCGGCACATGTGTCACCCCTCCGCAACCGTGCTTGCGCTCGGAGGTTCGTGCATTCGCCACCGAGGTTAAATGCCCTTCGCCAGCCGCTCCGCATCCTCGCTCATTTTTTTACGTCTGCGCACTCCTGTCGTCGGATAGGAAGCGACTGCTGACGGTAGGCGAATCGTTGCCGGTGACTGTGAGCGGGAGCGCGGGCGTGGCCACATTGCGTTGCAGCGTGGCAGGATTCGTTGCAGACGCGCTACGCCGCCGCCACATCAGATAGAAACTAACACGTTGTAGGGCAAAGACTTCGGTCGGGGCACGCCGGTTGCTAAATGCATTCGGCGTGGCGGCAATGCGGCCGCACCATGCAGGTCGCCGTTCGAAGGTCGATGATGACACCCAATTGGTTGGGACCGCTGTGACCTATCCTGCTTCGAAGACGGAAAGCTATTCGATCGGTCTACCCGATACCGATCTCTCGCAGTTCGGACTCGAGAGCATCACCGGGCGGAGCCGAACGCTGGCCGAGTCGATCGCGCGAGCGCGCAAGGTGGCGGGCAGCCGCCTCACTACTGTGCTCATCATCGGCGAGACGGGCACGGGCAAGGAGCTCGTGGCGCGCGGCATTCACTACGCCGGCCCCACGCGCGGTGAGCCGTTCGTCGCCGTGAACTGCGCTGCCATTCCCGAAACGCTCCTCGAATCCGAGCTGTTCGGGCATGAGCGGGGGGCTTTCACCGGTGCCGCGGCACAGAAGCGAGGGCTCATGGAGCTGGCGGGGGCCGGTACGCTGTTCCTGGACGAGATCGGCGACCTGCCGCCACGCCTCCAGCCAAAACTCCTGCGCGTGCTGGAAGAGCGGAAGGTTCGCCGGCTGGGAGGCCTGGAGGAGATTCCGATCAACTGCCGGATCATCGCCGCGTCCAACACCTCCATGCAGGAAGCGGTGGCGCGTCGAGAGTTTCGCGAGGACCTGTACTACCGACTCAACGTTTTCGGTCTCATCCTTCCGCCCCTTCGCGAGCGCGACGGCGACATCGAGCTGCTGGCGCGCCACTTTCTGCACGAGGTGGCACGCCAACACGGGATCGAAGCCAAGAGCCTCGCGCCCGACGCCATCTCAGCACTGAACGGTCACAACTGGCCCGGCAACGTTCGCGAGCTAAAGAACGTGATCGAACACGCCGCGATAGTCTCAGAAGGCACCCGAATTCGTGCGTCGCACCTCGTGATCCAGCAGCGGACTCAGCTGCCCGTTACCAGCCCCGAGGCGCGCGGGCGCGAGATCCGAATCCCTCCCGAGGGAATGTCGCTGGAGGCGATCGAGCGCGAGGCGGTGCGGCTGACCATGCAGATCACGCGTGGCAACCAGAGCGCCGCGGCTCGCATCCTCGGAATATCCCGGCCCACCCTGGCGCGCAAGCTCCGCCCGTTGCGAAACGGCGGCCCCCTGCCCGGCACTCAATGACGGCGGGCTCGATGAGGGCGCTCCTCGTTGCCGCGGATGCCGCGGATCTCCAGCGCCTTCGTCTGGCCCTCGAGCAGGTTTCCGCTACGCGCCTCCAGCTGGAACACGCCGCCAGCCGACCAGATGCAGTGCCGCGACTCATCGGGGAACAGTGGGACGCGCTGCTGCTCGACGTTCCGACCGGCGACGCGCGCGCCATGGAGAACATCACTCGGCTGCACGATCTGGTGCCAGATATTCCGATCGTGGTGCTCACCTCCGGAAACGATGAGGCGCTCGCGCTCCGCGCCCTCAAGGCCGGCGCACAGGACTCGATCCCGAAGCAGGATGTGGACGGGCAGCTGCTCCACCGGGCCGTTCGGTACGCGATCGAGCGGCAGCAGCTTCAGGTGGCGCTACGCGCCATGTCGCTCATCGACGAGCTGACCGGCCTCTACAACCGGCGCGGACTGCTCGCCCTTGCCCAGCAGCAGCTTCGCATGGCCGACCGGATGGGCAAGCGCCTATCCCTGATCTTCGCCGACCTCGATGACCTCAAGCTGGTGAACGACGGCTTCGGTCACAGTGCGGGCGACGCAATTCTCCTGGAGACGGCACATCTCCTCAAGGAAACTTTTCGCGATTCCGACATCATCGCCCGCATTGGCGGTGACGAGTTCGTGGTGCTGGCGATGGAGGCCGCCAACCGCAGCCCCGGAACCTGGAGCAGCCGGCTGCGCGAGGGTATCGCCCGGCGGAACGCCGCCGAGCGCCCGTTCCCCCTCCGGCTCAGCATGGGCATCGCCTACTACGATCCCGAGTTTCCAACCACGATCGAAGCGCTCCTTGCGCAGGCCGATCAGCTGATGTATCAGGAGAAGCGACGAAAGCGCCCCTCCACCCGCGCGCGAATCTCCTCCTGGCTCGAGGCACAGGCAACCCACGCGGAGTTCGATCTGCGCGCGGACTGACCGAGCGTGGCTGGGGGGGCGGTTCGCGAATCCGCTCTCATGACGCTGACGATCGCTTCGATCCACATCTATCCAGTCAAGTCTGCCTCGGGCATTACGCTCGAAAGCTGTCACGTTGATGCGTTCGGCCCCCGCCACGACCGCCGCTGGATGGTGACCGACGAGAGCGGAGTGTTCCTCTCCCAGCGCGGCGAGCCGCGGCTGGCCCTGGTACGAACTGCCATCACGGAGGAAATTCTGGAACTGTCAGCGCCCGGCATGCCGTTATTGTCAGTCCCAATCGGGGAATCACCTCTTGCACGGACATCCGTGAAGGTGTGGAAGGATCAGGTGAGCGCCGAGCACTGTGGGGACCAGGCCAGCGAGTGGCTGTCATCGTTTCTCGGACGTCCCGCGATGCTGGTGCGTATGCCCGATGACACGGTCCGGCAGGTGGACCGGCGCTATGCGAGCGAAGGCGAGCGAACGGCGTTCTCCGACGGCTTCCCATTCCTGCTCATAGGTCAGGCTTCGCTCGACGACCTCAATCGCAGGCTTGCGATGCCGCTTCCGATGAACCGCTTCCGGCCGAATCTCGTCATCGCCGGTGGCGCACCGTTCGAGGAGGATGAGTGGTCGCGTATAGCGCTCGGCGACATCGAGCTGCGCGTCGCGAAGCCGTGCGCTCGCTGCGTCGTGACGACCACCAATCAGGAGACGGCGGAGCGCGGCGTGGAGCCGCTCCCTACGCTCGCCACCTTCCGCCGGGAGGGCGGGAAGGTGCTGTTCGGGCAGAATCTCATTCACGAGGCGACGGGCGAGTTGCGGGTCGGCACAACCGTCACGGTGATCTCTCGTCGTTCGGGCAGCTAACTTGCGACGCAGCTGGCGAGCAGTCCGGGCCGCTCGCTTCACCTGTCGCTCTCACGATGAGGGAGGTGCTGGAATGCTGTTTCGCCGCCTGTCGGTGGTCATTCTGCTCGTGCTCGGCGCCTGCGCGCAGCCGGCCAACGGAAGAGCGTCGTGTAGGGAAAAGTGTTA
>CAZWSO010000028.1:0-21783 GCA_964636485.1 uncultured Gemmatimonadaceae bacterium | reverse complement strand
CGCCCGAGGAAGTAATCCTGCCGGTCGCGTTGCTCAGCCCGCACCGATAGGTGCGCTTCTACAGCAGGCTGTTCGGTTTCCTCCGCCCGCATACGGCGCGGATGGCCGGAGCGGTTGGGAGCAGCATCCTGGCCGCCGGGCTCGACGGATTCGCCTTCGCACTTTTGATCCCGTTCCTGAACGCGTTGTTTGGGCAGCCGCTGCTGCCCATCGATGCCGGCTGGGTAAACGAGCTGCTCTCCCGAACGATTGGCGCGCTGCTGAATCCGGCCGACCCGATGGGGTCGCTGCGCAATGTCATTGCAATCCTGCTCATAACCGTCGCGGTCAAGAATTTCTTCGTGTGGGTTGCGGGAACGATGGGAGCGCAGCTACAGGAGTACGTCACGCGCGACCTGCGCGACGCCGTTTACCGGCATATGCAGCGCCTGCCGATCGCCTGGTTCACGCGCGTGCGCACGGGCCAGATCCTGTCGCGGATACTCTCGGACACGGACCAGACCAAGCAGCTCATCACGGCCCTCGTCACGCAGTCGCTTCAGAACATGGCGATGGTCCTCGTCTACATCTTCATTCTTTTCGACATCTCCTGGCAGCTTACGCTTATCGCGCTCGTGGTCGCGCCAGGGATCACGGCTGCGCTCCAGCCGCTGCTCAAGCGCCTGCGCACCGGTTACCGGCGGCTGCGGAATGAACACGGCGAGATGATGAGCGTGCTGCAGGAAAGCGTGAGCGGCATTCGGCTCGTGAAGTCGTTCAGCGCCGAAGGCTACGAGGAGCGCCGCTTCGTGGGCGCCAGCCACTCCTACTCGCGCGGGCTCGTGCGCATGGCGCGCATTGCGCTCCTCGCCCAGCCGATTACGGAGACGCTGGGCATGGTCATCGTGGCGCTGCTGCTCGGCTTCGGGGCGCACCTCGTACTCGTCGAACAGTCCCTTCAGGCTTCGCAATTCCTGGTTTTCATTGCGCTCACCATGCGGCTGCTGCATCCGATCAAGCAGCTCTCGCAGATCCCGACAACCGCCCAGAGCGCGTTTGCCGCCGCCGACCGACTGTTCGAGGTGCTCGACACCCCCACCGAGATACAGCGTGACAGGGGCACGCGCGAGGTGGAGCGCTTCCGCGACACGCTCGTCTTCGACGGTGTGTCCTTCGCCTACGAGAACGAGCCGGTGCTGGAGGACATTGACTTCACGGCTCGGCGTGGTGATGTGATCGCCCTCGTTGGCGCGAGCGGCGCGGGGAAGAGTACCATGGTGGATCTCATCCCGCGCTTCTACGAGCCGACCGCGGGACGGATCCTGCTGGACGGGGTGGATACCAGAGAGATACGGCTGGACGCGCTGCGCTCGCTCATGGGGATCGTGAGCCAGGAAACGGTCATCTTCAACGATACCGTTCGAAGCAACATCGCCTACGGCGCTCCTGACGATCGATACTCCAGGGCCGAGGTGGAACAGGCGGCCCGCGCGGCCAACGCACACGATTTCATAGCGCAACTGCCGGATGGATACGACACTCATCTCGGGGAGCGCGGGACGCGGCTGTCCGGCGGGCAGCGCCAGCGTATCGCCATCGCCCGCGCGCTCCTCATCGATCCGCCCATTCTGATCCTGGACGAGGCGACGTCAGCACTGGACACCGAATCAGAGAGGCTGGTGCAGGAGGCAATCGATCGCCTGCTTGCCGGGCGCACGGTGTTCGTGATCGCCCATCGGCTGTCCACGATCACGCACGCCACTGAGATCCTCGTGCTCGACAGGGGGCGCATCGTGGAACGGGGGCGGCACACTGAGTTACTCAAACGTCGTGGCGTTTACCATCGGCTGCACGAGATGCAGTTCCGCGACCGCGTCTCGCCGGTACCGGCCGGCTGACGTGCGAATCCTGTTCTACGATGATGTTGGCGCATGGACTGGTGCGGCGCGCGTGCTGGCGCGCGCCGCGCACGGCCTCGCGTCGCTCGGTCATGGCGTAACCTTCGTCTGCCCTGCCGAGTCGCTGCTGGAGCGTCATCTCACGTTCGGCAGCTTCGAGATCGTCCCTACGCCCCCACTCACCCGCGCCGCCGCGGCGTGGCGACTGCACCGCGAGCTGTCTCAGCGATTCGTGGAGGTCGTGTTCGTCAGCAGCGCACGGGCGCACGTTCTCGCCTCCTTTGCTTCACGCCTCGCAGAGCGTGCCGCGATCATCCGTCGCATTGGTCATGGGGAGACGCTGCGGGCCGACGGGCCACTGGCGTTAAGGCTCACGGCGACCGGCTTTGTCTTTGCCGCGCAGGAGGAGCTGCGTCGTTCGCGATTGCCGCGTGCCGCCCGCCTGGAGCCATTCGTGGTCCCACTCGGCGTCAGCCCGGATGATTATGCCGACGTGCGGCCAGCGGCACCGCTCGTGATGAGCGCTTCCGATACGGCAGCGCGCCATGTCGTGTGCGTTTACGATCCCGCTGGGCGCGCGGCGGGGGCCACTGTAATGCGCGTGTTGGGAATGCTCGCCGAGCGGCACCGCGACATCCGTCTGACTCTCGTGGGAGCCGGATCGCAGTCGGACGATCTGCGCATGCATGCCGCGGCCCTGCACATTACTGGACGCGTCACCTTCCTCGGTGCCCGCGACGATGAGCTCGAGGTGCTGCGTACCGCCGAGTTGGGTTGGGTGGCGGCAGGCGGCGACGCGGGGGCGTGGGGGCTGCTCGACTTCGCCGCGCTGGGTGTGCCCGTGCTGGCGGAGCGCAGCGCCCTGTCCCGCCAGTATATCGCCGACGGCATCAGCGGCCTGGTGCTGCCACACGGACAGCCGGCCGATGCGGCGGGTATGGTCGCCCATCTCCTCGCCAGCCCGGAGGGCCGTAAGGCAATGGGAGCGGCGGCGCGAGCCCGTGTCTACCGGGAGTTCGGGGAGCGGGACATGATCGCCGCCTTCGAGCGTGCCGCCCTGGCTGCGGGGGACCGGACGAAATGGTAGCGGCTGCGCAACCCGGGACGGCGCATACGACGCTGTCGCACCGCGCGCAGTACATCGCGCTTCGCGGCCTGATCGCGGGGCTGTCGGCACTTCCGATCACGTCGGCGTCGGCGATCGGTGCGCGCCTGGCAAGGTTGGGGCGATGGCCGTTCGGCATTCGCCGGCGCGTGGTCGAGCGGCAACTCGCGGCGGCGTTCCCGGATCTGACGGCCGAACAGGTCCGTGACCTTGCCCGACGTTCTTACGAGCATCTGGGGCGGCTGACGGTGGAAACGGCACTCCTCCCATCGCTCGGACAGCAGGGCGTGCTCGATCTGTTCGAGGGCGCCGATGGCTGGGAGCTGGTGGAAGAAGCCATGGAGGCGGGGCGCGGCCTGCTCTTCGTGACGGGTCACATCGGTAATTGGGAGCTTGCCGGCGCGTACGTTGCGGCGCGCGGCGTTCCGCTGGACGTCGTTGCGCGGAGAATGGGTAATCCGCTGTTCGATGGCTATCTCACGCGCACCCGCGAGCGTGTTGGGATGAGCGTTGTTTATGACTCCGATGCGGTTCGCCGACTAACCCGCACGATTCGCGACGGCCGCGCCGCCGCCCTCCTCGCCGACCAGGGGGTCAAGAATCTCTCATCCACGTTCGTCCCATTCTTCGGCCGCCCCGCCAGGACGCCGCGAGGACCAGCCGTGTTCGCGATCCGCTGGAACGCGCCCATGCTCTTCGCTGCCGCGCTGCGCCAGCGCAACGGACGATACCGCTTCTGTCTTGAGCGACTGGAGGTTGCCCGAACCGGTGATCGCGAGCGAGATGTGGATGCCACCGTTGCGCACTACACCTCCGTGCTGGAACAGTGGGTACGACGCTATCCCGAGCAGTACTTCTGGCAGCACCGGCGATGGAAGCGGCAGCCTGCCGATACACCGCGCGAGCTGCGCGATCCGAGTCGCTGACGATGAGCGAGCCGCGATCTCTCACCGCCCTGATCTGGCTGCGGTTGCGGCGTGATCCCCGCGCAATGCTGGGGATCACCGTAGTCGTCCTGCTCGTCCTGGCGGCCCTCGCCGCGCCGCTTGTCGCCCGTCACGATCCGATTCGCATCGACCTCGTGCGCCAGCTCGAGCCGCCCTCGGCGACAAACTGGCTTGGCACGGACGTCCAGGGCCGCGATGTGTGGTCGCGCCTCGTGTTCGGTGCACGCATCTCGCTCGCCGTGGGGCTCATCTCGCAGGGAATCGCGCTGGCGCTGGGACTCACCATGGGGCTGTTGGCCGGTTATTACGGTCGCTGGGTGGATGAGCTGATCATGCGCCTGGCAGACGTCACACTCGCCTTTCCCACGCTGCTCCTGCTCATCGCCATGGTGGCGGCGTTCCAGCCCTCGCTGATGGTCGTATTCGTGACGATCGGAGTAGTCGGCTGGGCGGGGATGGCGAGGCTGGTCCGGGGACAGGTGCTGGTTGTAAGGCAGCTGGAGTTCGTGCAAGCTGCGCGCGCTCTCGGAGCGCGCGACCGCCGTATCATCGGACGACACGTGCTCCCCAGCGTGCTTGCGCCGGTGGTGATCGCCGCGACGCTTGGCATGGCCGGCGCGATCATGGCAGAGGCCGCGCTCTCCTTTCTAGGGCTCGGCGTTCAGCCGCCGGCGCCAAGCTGGGGCGCCATGATCGCCGATGCACGCGATCTGGCGCAGCTTCGGAACGCCCCGTGGACGTCAGTGTTTCCCGGTCTCGCCATCGGGGCCACCGTGCTTGGCTTCAACCTCCTGGGGGATGCGCTGCGCGATGCGCTGGACCCGCGCTACCTCCAGCTCGCCGCAAGTGCGGCGCGTCCGGGAGGCACGTTGTGAGCTACGACCTGGAGGCGCTGCGCGCGGCCGAATTTCCCTGGTCCGCGGACGGCGACACGATCTATCTCAACCACGCTTCCACGGGGCCGCTACCGTCGCGGACGGTAAAGGCGTTGGGGCGCTTCAACGCGCTTCGCTCCGAGCCTCACCGCATCAGCCACGAGGAACAGTTCGGGGTCCTTGCCGCGGCGAGGGAGCGATGCGCCCGACTGATCGGCGCTGACGTGGGAGAGGTCGCTCTCATGGTGAACACCGGCTACGGCATTAACCTGGCGGCGCGGGCCCTTCCGCTGCGGCCGGGCGACGTAGTTATTGCCCCCGATCGTGAATTCCCGGCCAACGTCTATCCGTGGATGGCGCTCTCCAAGCTGGGGATCCGTTTCGAGCTCATCCCGCTCCGGGATGAACTTCCGGACGAGGACGCTCTGCTCAGCGCGATCGAACGCCCCGAGGTGCGCGTCTGCACGGTTTCGTGGGTATCCTTCGCCACGGGAGCGCGCGTTGATCTTCGGCGGCTTGGCGACGCATGCCGGGCCAGCGGCGCTTTCCTGGTCGTGGATGCCATCCAGGGACTCGGGCCAGCCACGCTCGACGTTCACGAGTGCCCGATCGACGTTCTGGCCTGTGGTGCACAGAAGTGGCTGCTCGGACCGTGGGGTACGGGATTCGTCTACATCCGCGATGAGCTCGTCACCGAGATGGAGCCGGTGGACATCTCGTGGATGGCCACACGCGCTTCGGAGGACTTCACGCGACTGGTGGCCTACGATCCGACGTTGTTGGAGGACGCGCGCCGGTTCGAGATGATCACGCTCCCGTTCCAGGACTTCGCCGGCATGTGCGCGAGCCTCGATCTGCTGCTCGAGCTCGGGCCAGCTGTGGTGGAGGGGCACATTGCGAAGCTGGCGGATCAGGTCGTCGGGTGGGTCGACGCTCACCCTAATGTGCGTCTCGTCACATCGCCGGAGCCGGCTCGGCGCGCCGGCATCATATCCCTGGCGCCACCTGACCCGGTGAGCGCGTCGGCGCGGCTACATGCCGCGGGCGTGGTGCATTCCCTTCGCGAGAACGCGATTCGTCTCTCACCCCACTGCTACAATACGCCGGACGAGATCTCCAGGACGCTCGAGCTCCTCGAGCGTGCCGGGTGATGGTCAGCGTCCCCGGAGGAGCGTCAGTGCGTAGTCTCGAGCACCCTTTCGCAGAAGCACGTAGCCCCCGTGCAGCCGTTGTTCGGCACCGATTGACCGGTCCGCCGCGGTCAGCCGGACGCCGTTAATGTAAAGCCCGCCCTGCTCGAGCAGCCGGCGCGCCGCCCCCTTCGACTGTGTGAGGCCGCACGTCGTGAACAGATCAAGTACGTCCATTGAATCCACTGGGGCCGGCAGCTCCACGAAGGGTACCTCACGGGCGAGCGCTTCCAGCGCCGATACGGAAAGGGCTGCCGGATCGGACTTCCCGAAAAGCAACCCCGAAACCTCGGCGGCCACGCGTGCGGCCTCCTCTCCGTGAGTTCGCGTGGTGGTATCGCGAGCCAGCGCCTGTTGGGCGACGCGACGCTCGGGGTGCGCTCGCGTCTCTTCCTCCAACCCCTCGACGTCTTCGCGCGACATCAGAGTGAAGTAGCGGAGATACCTGCCTACTTCCGCGTCGGGCGTGTTGATCCAGAACTGGTAGTAGCGATAAGGACTGGTGCGGCTGGGGTCGAGCCACACCGCTCCCGCCTCGGTCTTTCCGAACTTGACGCCGCTGGCATCGGTGACGAGCGGGAAGGTGAGGCCGTGCGCCTCCGCACCGTCCGCGCGGCGGATGAGCTCCACCCCGGCAGTAATGTTCCCCCATTGATCGCTGGCCCCAATCTGAAGGGTCGCGCCCTCACGGCGATGGAGCACCAGATAGTCGTACGCCTGGAGGAGCATGTAGGAGAATTCAGTGTAGGAGATCCCCCCCTCCAGGCGCGACCGTACCGATTCCTTGGCCAGCATGTAGTTGATGCTGAAGTGCTTGCCCACGTCTCGCATGAACTCCACGGCGCGGAGAGGAATGAGCCACTCGGCGTTGTCCACCATGAGGGCGCCACTTGGCCCGCCGAAGTCCAGGAAGCGTTCCATCTGCGCCCGAATCGCCCGGGCATTTGCCGCTACTGTCTCTGGAGTGTGCAGCTGGCGCTCAGTCGTCTTCCCACTGGGATCGCCAATCATCCCGGTTCCGCCACCCACCACCACTACCGGGCGGTGGCCCGCCCGTTGAAGGCGGGTGAGGTTCATGAGGGGGACGAGATTGCCGACGTGCAGGCTCGGTGCCGAGGGATCGAAGCCGGCATACACGGTGACCCGATGTGCGGCGAGGTACTCCGGAAGCCCTTCGGTGTACTGATGGACCAGGCCGCGCCAGTCGAGGTCGTCGAGAAAGGAGCAAGGGTGGGTCATGGCGGGTAATGATAGATGGGTCGCCACGCGATGTCACCTTACGCGTTGAGACCGGTGGCGGATGAGGCTAACTTTAAGCACTACAGTCGAGTGGACTATCTGAGGAGGAGCGCGGTTGAGATCTGGACCTTCGCGCGGCGACACGACCGGTAGGACCGGTAAAAGGCGCATGCGGCGTGTGCCGGCCGTACTGACCTGGCAGTATTGGCGCGGCCGCCCCCGGCTCGTCCATGCGGTGCTGCTCTTCACCGTGTTCGGGATTTCCTTTGCAGCTGGCATCGCCTACGCCTCCTGGGCGCTTGTGTGCCGCGGTGGCGCCTGCCCGTCGGTAGCAATGCTGGAGCAATTCAGTCCTCCGCAGACATCGAAGCTCTACTCGGTCGACGGGCGCTTCATAGCCGAGCTTGGCGTTGAGCGGCGTACGCTCGTCTCGTTGGACGAGATCCCGAAGGAAGTCCGTGATGCGTTCATCATCACCGAGGACAAACGGTTCTACGGCCACGCCGGCATCGACTGGGTTCGCGTCTTTGGCGCGGCGGCCCGGAACCTCATGAAGGGGACCTATGCCGAGGGGTTTTCAACGCTCAGCATGCAGCTTGCACGCAACGTCTTTCCGGAAAAGCTGACGCGTGAAAAAACGCTCACGCGCAAGCTTCGCGAGGCGAAGGTGGCGCGCGCGATCGAAGCATCGTACCGCAAGGATAAGATCCTCGAGCTCTACCTCAACCAGATCGACCTGTACGGTGCCTACGGCGTCGAGACTGCGTCCCAGCGCTACTTCGGCAAGTCGGTCCGCGAACTCAACCTGGCGGAGGCGGCAACGCTCGCGGCGATTCCCAAGGCGCCGGCGCACTACAATCCGCGGCGCAATCCGGAGCGCTCCGTTCAGCGACGCAACACGATCATCGAGCTCATGCGCCGCGAAGGTGCGATTACCAATGAGGAGGCAAGGCTGGCGAGTTCCTATCCATTGCGCCTCGCGCGCAAGGAGGAGACGGGCGAGCTCGCCCCATACTTCGTGGAGTACGTGCGTCAGCAACTCGATCGTCAGTTCGGCCAGAGCCTCTATCGTGACGGACTTCAGATCTATACCACGCTCGACTTCGAGATGCAGGGGGCGGCGGAGCGTGCGCTCGAGCAGCAGATCCGCGCCATCGAGGAGGGGAAGTTTGGAGCGTACCGGCAGCCCACTTACGAGGAGTACATGGCGCGGATGGCCGAGGGCGGCGAAAGCGGAAGCAACTCGCCATACCTCCAGGGTGCGCTGATAGCCATCGATCCGCGAACCGGCGCTGTTCGAGCGTTGGTAGGGGGACGCGACTTCGATGACTCGAAGTTCAATCGCGCCACTCAGGCGCTGCGGCAGCCGGGCTCCACATGGAAACCGGTCGTGTACGCGGATGCGATCCGGCACGGGCGCGCGCCGTCATACATTCTTTACGACGTGCCCGTAGCGGTGCCACAGGTGGATGGCACGCAATGGACGCCACAGAACTACGATCGCCAGTTCGAGGGGGCGCTGGCGATGCGGCGCGCTCTCTTCCAGTCGCGAAACATTCCGGCGGTGCGTATGGGGATGGAGCTCGGCGAGCCGAGCGTAATCGACATGGCGCGGCGACTTGGATTCACTACGCCCATTCCCGCTTACCCCTCGATCCATCTGGGGGCCGCGGACGTCTATCCGCTGGAGATGGTGGCGGCCTACACGCCCTTCGCCACGCTCGGCACGCGGACGGTACCGTTTGCCATCGTGCGCGTGGAGAATGCGCGTGGCGAAGTGCTGTGGGAATCCACGCCGCAGCGCTATGAGGTGATGTCGCCGGAGGAAGCGTGGCTCATGACCGACATGCTGCGCGATGTCGTGCGCCGTGGCACCGCCTTCAGTGCGGTCTGGAATGGGGGCTTTCGGCACCCCTCCGCCGGAAAGACGGGCACCACGAACGACGGCACCGATGTGTGGTACATCGGATTCACGTCGGATCTGGTCACGGGAGTCTGGCTTGGCTTCGATCGGCCCAAACGGATCATGCCGAACGCGCAGGGCGGCCGTCTTGCCGCACCAGCGTGGGCGGCGTTCATGAACGAGGTATACGGCAGCCGGCCGGCCCCATCGGATTGGCCGAGACCGGATGGTATTGTGGTGCGCGAGGTGGACGCCGCCACGGGGCTCACAAGCAGCCCCTACTGCCCCGCGGACCGTGTAGTTACAGAGTATTTCATCTCCGGCACGGAGCCTTTCCGCGAATGCTATATCGAGTCGCCCTTTGATCTGGGCGGCGACGAGTCGTCGGACATACGTGTGCGGCCAGGTGCGGCGTCGCAGCCTACGCGGACGGATTCGGGTCGCGTAGTGCCGGACCCGTTCAAGCTGCCGTAATGAGCTGGGAGCCGACCGACTGTCACGCGCACACCGTGCTCTCCGACGGACGCCTGACCGTCGCGGAGCTGGAGCAGATCGTCAGAGGTCGGGGCGTGCGCCCCAGCGTCTCGGACCATCTTTCGGCAGACACCCAATATGACCGCGGCACGGTGGACAGTGTTCGAGAGTACTTGGACATTCTCGAGCCACACGCTGTCCTCCGTGCCGGCGAGTTCTGCTGGCACGACGACCTCTGGCGCTCCTTGCCGCCGGAGGTCGTTTCACGTTTCAGCCATTGGCTTGGATCCGTACACGCCGTACTCCTGCCTGGAGGTGGCGTGCACAATGTTTTCCGCGGCGATTTGCCCATGGGCGTAGGGCCGGAGGCGTACATGCGCCTTCACGTGGAGAACGTGGAGCGACTCGCGCGCGAGATGCCGGTGGACATTCTCGCGCACCCCACACTGCTCCCGATGCCGCTGCGCCGCGCGGATCCCGACGAGCTGTGGACGGAGGAACTGGAGGAGCGCCTCGTTGCTGCGCTGGCTGGCTCGGGGATCGCCTTCGAGGTATCCAACCGCTACCGCCCACACGAGCGTCTCGTACGCCGTGCCCGGGAATCGGGTGTGCGGCTGTCGCTCGGCTCTGATGGGCATACCGCAGAGCAGGTTGGCGATCTGCGCTTCCCGCTTGAGCTGGTTCGGGCTCTCGGAGTGCCGGATGGCGAGCTGTACGATCCAGTGACGCACGGCTCGCGAACGCAAATACCGGTGGCCTCGGCGAGACAGTGATTCGCTACCACGCGAGCTGGCTGCTTCCGATTTCGATGCCTGCCGTTCGCGATGGGACGGTGGTGGTGGACGAGCACGGGCGTATCGCGTACGTCGGCCCACGCGACGCCGCGCCAGCGGGCGAGGATCGGGACCTTGGGGCAGCAGTGCTGATGCCGGGGCTGATCAACGTTCACTCGCACCTCGAGCTCACCGCCATGCGTGGCTTCCTCGAGGATCTGCCGTTCCGCGAGTGGATCCTCCGATTGCATCGCTCCAAGCGTGCCGTGCTCACAGACGAGCGCCTGCTTAATTCGGCTTGCGCGGGAATCGCCGAGGGCTTGCTGGCTGGGATCACCACCTACGCCGACACGTGTGATACTGGCGTGGCCATTGATGCGATGATCGCGATGGGCGTGCGTGGCCGAATGTACCAGGAGGTATTCGGGCCGGATCAGGAGAGCTGGACTGCGGAGTTCGACGGGCTGCGCGTCAAGGTGGAGCGTCTGCGCGAGCGGGCGAATGGTGGCGGCGTTGACGCCCTCGTGGATGTGGGGATCTCTCCACACGCACCCTACACGGTTTGCGACGAACTTTTCTCAGCTTCGGCACGCTACGCGGCGGCTGAACGGCTGCCCATGGCGGTGCATATCGCCGAGAGCGAGGAGGAACATGCGCTGGTCTGCGAGGGCAGCGGTGTCTTCGCCGAGGGCTTGCGCGAGCGCGGTATACAGGTCGCGCCACGCGCAGCATCGCCCGTGCGACTGCTCGCGCGGCTCGGAGTTCTGGAGACAAAACCGCTTCTGATTCACTGCCTGCGTGTGGATGACGAGGATCTTCGCCTTATTGCGCAGTCTGGCAGCTCGGTGGCGCACTGCCCGGTGGCGAATGCCAAGCTGGGACATGGCATCGCCCCGGTGGCACGGATGCTGGAGATGGGGATTGACGTGGCCCTCGGCTCCGACAGCGTGGCGGCTAACAATCGTATGGACCTCCTGGAGGAGGCGCGCATCGCGTGCCTCATGCAGCGCGCCGCCCTCCGGAGTCCAGCTGCACTGCCACCGCAGGTGGTCATCGAAATGGCTACACTCACCTCCGCGCGCGTGCTGGGACTGGAGGAACGGGTCGGCTCCCTTGAACGCGGCAAGGATGCCGATCTCGCGGCGTTCTCCCTCGAGTCGCTGCGCGGGCAACCAGTGGAGGATCCATGCTCCGCACTGGTGTTTTCACTGGGCGGCAGCAGGGCCCGGCTCGTCACGGTGAGGGGAAGGGAATTGGTCCGAGAGGGTGAGCTGGTAGCGCATGACGCAGGCTTGCTCGCAGCGGAAGTGGTCAAGGTGGGACGGGAGTTGCAACGCTGGTTGGTCGATCATCCTTTCCTGCGAACGGCCCGTCGCCCGTAAAAGGAGGGGGGCGGGGGAGGATGGGAGCACTGCTGGGCGGAGGTCGCCGCGCTGGCGCGCCGGAGGCACACCGCATTATCATTAAACAAGATACCCGCGGCCGTCCGACGCGCGTTTATTGCGCCGCTTCGGGGCCGGAGGGTAGATCGCTAGTGGAGTCGTCTTCGGGGCGCGTCCTCCGTGGCGCGCCTGGTCCGTCCAGCAGGGTGGATCGAGACACTCGCCTGTCCGGAGTCGCTTGTGATCCTCGGTTGTCTTGCCCTCAACGCCTCGTTCGAGCCACTGACCATGGTGCCCATGCGTCGGGCGCTGCGGCTCGTCCTCGACGGGAAGGCGGAGGTTGTGGAGGCGGACGCCGAGCGCGTAGTTCGCTCGGAACGATTGCGGCTGCCGAGACCGTTGGTGATCCGCCTGGTGCGGTTCATCCACGTACCGCGACGATTTCGCCGGCAGGTCACCAATACGTTCCTCTTCGCCCGCGATCGCTATCGCTGCCAGTACTGCGGCCGCATGCAGCTCGAGCTGCGCCCGCGCGAGTCCCTCACGCGCGACCACGTAGTGCCGCTCTCGCGCGGCGGGACGAACGACTGGACGAACGTGGTTACGTCGTGCAGCCCCTGCAACACGCGAAAGGGAAGTCGACTGCCACAGGAGATCGGGATGCACCCGCTCAGCCATCCGGTGGAGCCGCACTTCGTGCATCTCAGCTGGGCGGTACGCCGTCTGACACCAATTCAGGCGAAATACATTCGCATGTTCTACGGCGAGGAGCTGCTGCATCACCTCGAGGTGCTCGAGCGGCGGCATTAGCAAAGGACCGGTCGACGACCGGTCCTTTGCTGTAGTCTACTCCGGCCGGAACGTGCTGGTGCGAGCCTCGTACTGCCGCGTTTCGCTGCCGAGCAGGCGCACCACCAGCGTGCGCACGCCGCGCGTGACGGCGGTTCCAGGATTCCGCTGACCGCGCACCGCCGGACGCAGCTCACCTCGCAGCCAGCGCTCGACTTCATCCAGATCACTCACCGATATCACCGACACGATCATCGTGGCAGTGTAGTAGTGCCGGTCGCGCCGGCGCGGAGGGGTGATGGGCGCCTGGAAGGGCGCAGAGAGCGCCAGGTCTACGGCAGCGAGGTTGTCGAACGTCCCGAGATCGCTCACGCCGTCGCCAACGACCCGTGCCACTGCGTAGCGCCGGTCCAGCGGACTGTAGCGCACGATCACCTCCCAACGCTCGGTCTCCCTCAGGCTGTTGAACCAGCCTCTGGTGGACCACAGCTCCAGCCGGTACTCGATGCGGACCGGGAATCCACTGTGAAGCAGATCACGTGTCCGACGCTCTGACAGCACGTTCACGCTGCGCACGAACGGCGCCTGGCGCGCGAGCTGCCCCTGGGGCGGCAACAGCACCTCCAGCACTACGCCTTGTGCGCGTACGGGCGCGGCGAGGAGCAGCAGGGCGGCGAGGAGAGCGAGCGACTGTCCCACTCAGAACCTGTGACGAAGCCGAAGGAAGAAGTTGGCGGGCTGCTCGGCGTCGCTGACAGATTTGGCGACGAACAGTCCGATCCACCCCAGGTCGAGCCCGCCGCCAATGTCCAGGCGAAAGGTCCCAAGCGGAGGAAGGTCGTCGCTGCTGTAGCGGATCCCGTCATCGACACCCGACTCCACCAACCAACCGCGCCCTGTGTCCATAAACAGAACCCACGCGGCAGGCCAGTCGACGTCGATTCCCCAATCCCGATCGCGCCTCCACTGGAAGTGCAGGTCGCCACGGTACTCCACCTGCGCCAGAATCACTCGCTCGCAGAGTGCTGGCGAACCCTCCAAAGCCGCTCCCCCGCAGGTAAGTACGTCCTCCCCCACGGGCCGGCGGAAGTTGTAACCCGGCAAGCTGCCGGCGCCGCCCAGTGACAGACGCCGCTGCAGAGGGAGGTCATCGCCACCCAGCCAGCCTCCTGCAACCGCTCGCAGGTTGAGCTGCCCGCTGGGTGAGACGCGATTGTAGCGCCGCAGATCCAGGAAGCCACGCGTATAACTGGTGTTTACGACCCGGTCTTCCGGAAGCTCATCCCACACCGATGCCACATCGTGGCCCCCGCCCAGTCTGGCGCTGCCACTCGAACCGCGCTCCACCTCGGCGGCGATCAGCCACCCAGTGCGCGGATGCGCGCGTTCGTTGCGCGAGTCCACGCTCAAGCGCACGCTGCCGATGCGGTAGCTGCCAGCGTCCATCTCCGAATTGGCGCGCCACTCCGTATTACGGCGGAAGAGCGAGAAAGGATCGCGTGAACTACGGCTCCCCCATCGCTCGCCGGAGTACTCAAGCTCCAGAGCCGTCGCCTCGCTCGCATGGAGCGTGACACTCGCGCTGGCGCCGTGGGTGTTGTAATAATCGCGGTAGTCGCGGCGCACCAGGAAGCTGGCGAGCCCCACCTCAGAATCGCTCAGCTGCCAGTCTTCTACGGGACGAATGACATCCGTCAGGCGGCCACCGATGCTAAGGCCACGTGTATCGCCGATACGCACACGGGCGCGGACGTCGTGGCCAAGATTCTCCCCGTCCCAGCGAAAGCCCTGTGCCGAACGCATGATCCCGAGCACATCCACCGACATCCGAGCGTAATCGGACTGGAAGCGTAGCGACGGGCCGATCAGCACCGGTAATCCTTCGACACGGGTGTACGTGCCGCCGGACATGATCAGGATACGGCTGCGCCACTGGTCGTCCTCGCCCGGGGACAGGCGCCAGTCAAAGATTTCCGGGACCTCGGCGCGATCCCGACCCGGAATGATGCGCTCCCCGTCGCGTTGGTAGCGCAAAACTTCCGGATGCCAGCTGACCGTACCGCTTATCTGCGCCCGCTCCTGTCCGGCTATTGTGCCGCCCACCACTATGACGTCGCCGGCTACCCGCGCGCTGCGACCGAAAAGAAGGTTGCCGTTGATGACTACGACTCGCCCCCGCACCTCGCCATCGATGGTCAGGGGCCCATTCAGGATCGCGACGTCTCCCTCCACCGTCTGCCCGGCGCCGATCGCTGCGGGGCCGGTGGCGCGTAATGCGGCGGGGGCGTTGTACAGGGCGGCGATCTCTCTCGCGATCTCCGCGGGGAGAACTCTGTCGCGTTGCGCCGCTCGCGCCGTGTCCGGCACCTGCGCCGGCAGCGCCGTGGTCGCCATCAACAGCGCCAGCAGGACAGGGAATCGCATGTGGTCTCCAGGACTGGGGGTACGGCGTGCCCTGAAAGCAGTCGCCGTACCGAAGCACCATGGCGTGGTGAAGCACAAGAACAGCAGTCGCTTGAACGCCCGGCCTACCCGGTGTGCAGCCGCGAAGCGTCCTCTTAGAAGGTCGGAAGGTGTGCGCAAACGCGACGCTATTCCTCCTCCCAAGAGATGCCCAGACGTCGCATGCGCCGGTATAGGTTGGGGCGGTCGGTGCGAAGTCGCCGGGCCGCCTCGGCAACGTTGCCGCGAGAGTGGCTCAGCGCGCGGGCAATAAGTGTTCGCTCGTATTCATCGAGGGCGTCGCTGAGGGGGAGAGCCTGGCTCTCGGTACCTGCCGCCGCACCCCCGTCGCTCGCCCCCGCGAGCCGGGGGATGACCGCGAGTACCTCACGTTCGCCGATCTCGCCGCCCGGATGCAGAATGGCGAGGCGCTCCACTATGTTCGCGAGCTCGCGAACATTGCCGGGCCATACGTGCCCGGCCATCGCGGCGATCGCGTCGTCGCTCCAGCGCGGCGCCGGATGACCGCTGCGAATCTGGTACATGGCGGAGAAGTGCAGTACGAGCGGTCCGACGTCCTCGCGCCGCTCGCGAAGCGGCGGCACCGTCACCGGGATGACGTTCAGTCGGAAGAGGAGATCCTCGCGGAAGCGTCCTTCGCCGACGGCGCGGCTCAGATCCATGTTGGTTGCCGCGATGATCCGTACGTCTACCGGGATCGGCCTTGTGCCGCCTACGCGTTCTATCTCCCGGGCCTCGATAGCGCGGAGCAGCTTCGCCTGCGCATCAGTGCCGAGGTCGCCCACCTCATCCAGAAAGAGCGTGCCTCCATCTGCCAGCTCGAAGCGGCCTATACGGCGGTCCGTCGCTCCGGTGAAGGCGCCGCGCTCGTGTCCGAACATCTCGCTTTCGACCAGGTCGCGCGGAATGGCTGCCGAGTTTACGCGAACGAAGGGTCGCTCGGCGCGCGAGCTTCCGCGGTGAATCGCGGCGGCGGCCAGCTCCTTTCCCGTCCCGGACTCGCCAATGATCAGCACGCGGGCATCGGTCGGTGCCACTCGTGCGATCATCTCGCGCAGCCGCCGCATGGCCGCGCTCACACCGACCATGCTGCCGGCGATTCCCAACGCCTCGCGGAGGGTGCGGGCCTCGCGCCGAGCCTGGCGCAGCTCGAGCGCGGACCGCAGAGTGAGCAGAACGCCTTCCGGGGTTAGAGGCTTCTCGAGAAAGTTGAAGGCGCCCAGCTTGGTGGCCTGAACGGCGTCGCTGAGCTCGGCGCGGCCGCTCATCATGACGACCGGCACGTCTGGCAGGCTCTCGCGGAGGCGGGCCAGCGTTCCCATTCCGTCCAGCTCTCCGGGCATCATCAGGTCCAGAAGAACCGCATCGGGCTCGCGTTCCGCGACGGCCTGCAGCGCTGCCGCGCCGTGTGGCGCTTCCTGCACTGCAAAACCCTCGGCGGCGAGGAGCGATCCCACCATGCGGCGGATGTTTGCCTCATCGTCGACGATCAGGATAGATGGCATAGGCGGGAAATGCGCTCCTCAGGGGGTCCGGCGCTCGACTGGCACGGGCTCAACCTGGGTGCGGTCGGACAGGAGCTTCGTCGTGAAGCGCTGCCCCTCGGAGATCCGCTCGACTTCGATCGACACGGCTTCCACCGCCTGCTCGATGCGCGCGAGCCGCGAGTCCATGCTGGCGAGCTCCCGCGGCGGCGCCTTCGCCCCGCGGTTAGCGAACAGGCGCGCCAAAGTGATGATGGTGGCGCTCACCGCGAGCACGAAAACGACGAAGGCGACTACCTCCGCTTCGGACATAATTCCCTCCAGTTCCTGTTGACCGGTGTGCGCCGGTCAGCGCTCGGCGCCAGGCGGTGCCACTCCTGTTCGCTCCGACAGGAGCTTCGTGGTGAATCGCTGTCCTTCGGAGATCCGCTCCACCTCGATAGCGATCGAATCGAGCGCCTGTTCCATCCGTTCCAAGCGTGCCGCCACCTCCACCGGGAGCTTGCCCGCGCCGCGGTCGAGACGGCGGGCATAGGCACGCGCCAGGGGGACCCCGATCGCGACCACGGCGATCATGAGGAAGAATGCGATGGGCACGAGCACTTCGACACCGAGCATAGGGCCTATCCTCGCGGTGAAACGGCGGTGACTGCCGCCGGAGACGTACCATGGTCGTGGGCGGCGGCCGTGGGGATCACAATCCTGATCTCCGTGCCGCTACCATCGCTGGTGGCACCCACCTCTCCGCCGTGCGCCTGCACGGTCTGCCGGACAATCGCGAGCCCGAGGCCAGTTCCGCCTGGCTTCGTCGTGACATACGGGTCCCAGAGACGGGCCCGCACCTCCTCGCTGATCCCCGGACCCGAGTCTCGCACGATAATCTCGATCGCGTCCCGGCCGTCCAGCAGTGTGCCACGAACGCGCAACAGGATCTCCGCGACGGATCCAGCGAGGCCGCCGCTGCCATCCGGCCGATTTCCGCTGCGGCACGCATCTACGGCATTGATCAGTACATTGGTCAGCGCTCTGGAGAGAGTTTCGTGCTGACCGATCACCTGCGGCAGCTCCGGCTCGACCTCGACCTGGACATCGACGTCTTTCGGGACGGTGGCGCGTGCCACATAGCTCGCCATCTCTCCGACATCGATCTCTGCCATCGGTCCCTCCGGCAGTTTGCCGAACTGAGCAAAGCTCCTCGCCATCTGCTCCAGCCGCCGCGACTCCGTTTCCAGTACCGCGATCACCTCCGCCCCCGGAGGGACATCGGATCTCAGGCGAGCAATCGCGAACCGGATCGGGGTCAAGGGGTTCTTCAGCTCGTGCGCGACCCTCCGAGCCACCTCGCGGAATGCCGCCAGGCGCCCCGCCTCCAGCTCACGTTCCCGCGCGGTCTGCAGCTCACCAGCCATCTTGCGCATCCGCTTGCGTAGCACGTCAAACTCGGGTGCTCCCCGTCGCGGCGGGCCCTCAGGGAGCGGCTGTCCGCGCGAGATCCATTCGGTCCAGCCAACCAGTTCATCCAGCGGCCGACTGAACTGTCGGCTCAGGTGACCGGCCACCCGCGAAGCGATCACCGTGATTGCCAGCGCCGCGATAAGTGCAAGCACCAGCGCGGCGAAGGGTGCACGGGACCCGAGGTAATCGAGTCGGCGCGCCTGCGTCAACGAGGCCGCAAGCTCCTCCTCGTGCTCGTCGAGTGCCGCGCTCTGAATCGGATCGAGCGGTGCCTCACGGGCCGCCCAGAGCGCTCGCATCCCCGATTCCGCAACTGCCTCCCACGCTCCGCTCCCGCTGAGCACGGGCACCGTTCTCGCCACTATTACCGCCCCACCCAGCAGCAGCACTGCGGAGGGCACGACGGCGAACAGGAGCAGATACAGGAAGACGCGCGTACGGAAGCTGAGACGCTTCACACCCAATCCATACGAGGGGTTGCGGCGGGAGTTTCGATTCGAAACATAGTGCTGGGGAGGTGGGAAGGCACGGGGTTGGAATTTGGGGTTCGGCGTTCGCGATCCCCAGGTGGCTCGGCGACCTGAGCCCTGAATGCCCGCGGGCGCCCCGAACCTGACCGAGACCTTCAAACACTTGCCGGCGAACCCTCCTCAAACCACGAACTCCTGATACGCATGAAATTCCACACCAAGTACCTCACTTTCACTACCCAACGGCGGCAGGAGATCATCGACATCACCGATGAGGTGGAGTCCTGCCGCGCCGAAGCCGGGATCCGCGAAGGCATGGTGCTCGTGTCGGCCATGCACATCTCGGCTTCGGTATTCGTGAACGATCACGAATCCGGACTTTGGCATGACGTCTTAAAATGGCTCGAGGAGCGCATCGCTCCCTGGGATCCCGAACACTACCGTCACAACACCGGTACGGGTGAGGACAACGCTGCCGCGCATCTGCGTTCCCTGACGGTGGGGCACGAAGTGATCGTCCCCGTTACCGACGGCCGCCTGGACTTCGGTCCGTGGCAGCGCGTCTTCTACGGTGAATGGGACGGCCGGCGAGCAAAGCGGGTAGTGATCAAGGCGATGGGGGAATGAATGCTGTGGTGCGACTTCGGGATTCGGGACTCGACACGCCTCTGAGTGGGCACAAGCCCCGAACCCCACATACCATCTGGTTTTCTGCCGTCGCCGGGAAGCTCCGAGCACTCGAACACGAGCTCCGGACCACGATCCCTTTCCTCCACCCCCTTACGCCCCTTAGATTTCCACGCTTGCGCACTCATACCGTCGCGGAGTCTGATGTCTCACGGAGCCTGATGTCGTCGTCGTGGACCCTCGCCCACGTGCTTGGCGCGCGCGCGGCGGAGCATCCGCAGCGAACGTTTCTCGTGACGGGTGGACGCTCGCTGACGTTCGGGCAGGTTGAGGAGCAGGCGCGGGCCATGGCGGCGGCGCTCGCCGAGCTCGGGATAGAGGTCGGAGATCGCATCGCCATCGTGATGCCGAATCGGCCCGAGTGGGTGATCGCCCTGCTGGCGGCGGCCAGGCTTGGCGCCACCGTCGTGCCGCTCAACCCGCGGCTCAACTACCACGAGCTCAAGTACCAGCTTCGACACGCGGAAGTCTCGGCCGTGTTCGCTGTTGAGCGGTTCGATGATGTCGACTACCTCGAGATGTTCGAGGACATCATTACGGAGCTTCCCGACCTTCAGTATCTGATCACTGTCGGTGATGAGGACTTGTGGTACGACGACCGTATCTTCCAGT
This sequence comes from uncultured Gemmatimonadaceae bacterium, assembly GCA_964636485.1. Lineage (GTDB taxonomy): Bacteria > Gemmatimonadota > Gemmatimonadetes > Gemmatimonadales > Gemmatimonadaceae > CAYXRS01. The sequence continues at coordinate 2,058 of CAZWSO010000028.1, read as the reverse complement.
TCGAGGATCTGCTCTCGAGCGGGGAGGGGCGTCCGGCGACGGTGGCGGAGGTGGACGAGGGGATGGATCTCGCCCTTCTCTACACCTCTGGAACAATGGGGAAGCCGAAGGGCGTGCGACTCTCGCATCGCACGATCGTGGAGACGGCGCTTCGCACCGCCGAGGCGCTGGAGATGGAGCCGGCGGACCGCGTGTTTGTGGCAGTGCCGTTTTTCACGATCTTCGGGTTCAGCGTGGTCATTGGTACGGCTGCAGCCGGCGCCAGTCTGGTGCTCCAGGAGGAGTTCGAGGCCGCCGAGGGCCTCGAGATACTGGCACGTGAGGGCGTGACGGTGATCCACGGCGTACCAACCATCTATCACCTGCTGATGCGCGAACCGACATTTGATCCGTCCCGGTTCCCGCGGCTTCGCACCGGCATCGTTGCCGGCGGCCCGGTGTCCGAGGCATTTGTGCAGCGCATTCGCCGCTGGTGCGACGTGCAGGTAGCGTACGGCCTCACCGAGACGGGGCCGACTGTGACGGTGACGCGGTTCACCGATCCGGAGGAAAAGCGATCGACCACTGTGGGGCGCCCGTTGCCGGGTGTCGAGGTCAAGGCGCTGGACTTCGTGACTGGTGCGCTGCACGGGCCGGAAGCGGTAGGCGAGATCGCCGTACGCGGCCCGAACGTCATGACGGGTTATGCCCGCATGCCGGCGGAGACGGCCCGGTCCTTCTCCCCGGAAGGTTATTTCCTCACCGGTGATCTCGGCATCATCGATGAGGACGGCTATCTGCGGATCGTGGGGCGGAGCAAGGAAATGATCGTGCGTGCGGGCTACCAGATCCATCCGCGCGAGGTCGAGGACCAGCTCCGTGCCCACCCCGCCGTGGACGATGTCTGCGTGATCGGTGTCCCCCATGACATCATGGGAGAGCTGGTCTGCGCGTGCATCGTGCCGATCGAAGGCGCGGTCATCACCGGGGGCGAGATAAAGGAATTCGCCCGCGACACGGTGGCCGACTTCAAGGTTCCCGATCTCGTTCGCTTCTTCGATGCCTTCCCGATGACCGGGAGTGGGAAGGTGAAGCGGCGAGAGCTCGAGCGCGTCGTCGCGCTCGACTACACCGCCAAGACAGGAAGTTCATGAACTCGCGAAATCCCAAGCACACGCCGGCACGTCCCGCCGTCGCCCCGATCCACCGCGGCCCGCAGGCCATGGCCTCCGGAACCTCTCCCGGGTTCGCCGGTCACCTGCAGCACGCCCCCAACGCTGCGCTTCTCATCGACTTCGACAACGTGACGATGGGAATTCAGACCAATCTCGGCGCCGAGCTTCGCAACCTGCTCGGTAGCGACATCATCAAGGGCAAGGTCGCCGTCCAGCGCGCATACGCCGACTGGCGCCGTTACCCACAGTACATCGTTCCGCTCGCCGAATCGTCGATCGACATGATCATGGCGCCGGCTTACGGCTCATCGAAGAAAAACGCCACCGATATCCGTCTGGCGGTCGATGCGATGGAGCTCGTTTTCACGCGCCCCGAGATCGGCACGTACATCCTGCTCTCCGGCGATTCCGATTTCGCCAGCCTCGTAACCAAGCTCAAGGAGTACGGCAAGTATGTGATCGGTGTCGGAATCCGCGAGTCGTCCAGTGACCTGCTCGTCATGAACTGTGACGAGTACTACAGCTACAACACTCTCGCAGGGCTTGTGCGCACCGCCGACGAGGAGCACGTCAAGTGGGATCCGTGGGAACTCGTCGCTGAGGCGCTCAAGCGTATGAAGCGCAACGGCGATACGATGCGCGCCGACCGCCTCAAGCAGGTGATGCAGGACATCGATCCCTCCTTTGACGAGAAGAACCTCGGCATGCCGAAGTTCTCCAAGTTCTGCCAGGAGGCAGCGCACCGCGGGCTGATCAAGCTGGTCAAGGGGGAGAACGGCCAGTTCGAGGTTGATCTGCCGGACAAGGCAGATGCCGTCGAGGGCGCCGCCGAACGTCCGGAGCGCGCTGAGCGTCCGGACCGCGAGGAGAGCGGACTCCGTCGCCGCGGTCGCGACAGGGAGCG
>CAZWSO010000027.1:0-22134 GCA_964636485.1 uncultured Gemmatimonadaceae bacterium | reverse complement strand
GATCCGGCCGCTTTCACGATCGGCTTTGCGCGCCGCTCAACGCCGTACAAGCGTGCTGACCTGATCTTCACCGACATCGATCGGCTGCGCGACATCGCCAGGCGAGTAGGTCCGATCCAGATCATCTTCGGCGGCAAGGCTCACCCGCACGATGGCGGCGGAAAGGCGTTGATCCGCAGCATCTTCGCCGCCGCCGCCGAGCTGCGTGACGCCGTGCGGATAGTGTACCTGGAAAACTACGAGATGGCGGTTGCGCAGAAGCTCGTGCCCGGCGCGGACCTCTGGCTGAACAACCCGCTCAAACCGCTGGAAGCGTCGGGGACGAGCGGCATGAAGGCGGCGCTGAACGGCGTGCCGAGCCTGAGCGTGCTGGATGGCTGGTGGGTGGAGGGTCACGTGGAGGGAGTAACGGGCTGGGCGATCGGCGATGGGCGTCCGTCGCCCAGCCAGCACGACGAAGCGGAGAGCATGTACGACAAGCTCGAGCGCGTGATCGTGCCGCTGTTCTACGGTCTCCCGTATGCGTATGCCGAGGTGATGCGCTTTGCCATTTCGCTGAACGGATCCTTCTTCAACACGCAGCGGATGGTGTCGCAGTACGTTCACAACGCCTACTTCCCGGCCCGAAACGGGCATCAAGCACCCAAGTCGGTGGCGGCGCCAATGACGCGGTAGGAGTTCCGCGCCGCGGCATCCTTCCTTCCACGCCTCACGCATCATCCGATGGGCCCGATCCTGCTGGTCGCGGCGCTGGTCGTCGCGGCAACTCCCTTGCTCTCGCAGGGGGAAGGAGTACCGAGTCAGTCCGATTCGGTGCGAGCCGCCGGAGTGGCCGGCCTCGACAGCCTGATCGACGCGGTCGTAACGGAGCAAATGCATCGCTGGCCGATTACGGGGCTGGCGGTAGCGGCTGTGCACGAGGGCAAGCTGGTCGTTTCACGCGGCTACGGCGTCGCCAACAGGGCCACGGGGACAGCCGTTGATCCGGAGCGCACTCTCTTCCCGCTCGGATCGATCAGCAAGGTATACACGACCGTGGCCGTCATGCAGCAGGTGGACGCCGGCCGGGTTCATCTCGACGAGGACGTAAATGCCTACCTGCGTGCCTTTCGCCTGAACACGGATTCAGGGTATCCCGTACGCGTGCGGCATCTGCTGACGCACACGGGCGGATTCATGCCGCGCTTCATTGGCTCGGCTTCCCGCCATCCAGACAATATCGAGCCGTTGGGCGAGTATCTGGCCAGGGCCATGCCGCCCTTCCGCGATCAACCGGGCGAGCTGTACCTGTACTCCGACCACGGCATGTCGCTCGCCGGCCACATAGTGGAGCTAGTGTCGGGACTGCCATTCGCGCGCTATATGGACGAGCGCGTATTCGCACCGCTCCGGCTGGAGCGCAGCAGCTTCATCGCACCGCCGCGTGACCACCCGCAGCTGGCGATCGGTTACGAGTACGATTACGGCCGGAGTCGCTACCGCGAAGCCACGGAGGCTTACGTTCGTGTCGTGCCTGCGGGGGGTGTGTTCACCTCCGCCGCCGATGCCGCTCGCTTTCTGGCTGTATGGCTCGACAGTGGAAGCTACGCCGGCCGGCGCATACTCTCGGACAGTTCGTGGGCCGAGATGACGCGCCGCCAGTTCGCCAACCATCCGGCGCTCTCCGGAACGGCGCTGGGCATGTACGAGTACGTGCACCACGGCGACCGCGGACTGCGCCACGGCGGATGGATGCCCGGGCACACCTCGTTCATGGTGCTCGTCCCGGGTGCACGTCTGGGACTGTTCGTGGCGGCGAACTCAACGGAGACGCTGGAGCTTCGCCAGACCCTCACTCGCGAGCTCGTCAGCCGGTTCGGTACTGCGCAACCGATGCCACCAGCGAACGCCGAGGTCCCGGTCGACGTTCTCCGGCGACTGGCCGGCAACTACCGGCAGGTGGAGTTTGCCGACGCCGGTTTCGAGCGCGTGGGCTATCTGCTGGTAGCGCGCCAGCTCACAGTGGCGCTGGAGGCGGATGGTGCACTACGGCTCACGGGCACGCTCGATGGCGCTACGACGCTCCGACCCATCTCCAGCACAGTGTTTCGCCGCGAGGATGGAATGGGAAACGTGGTGTTCATGCTCAACGAACGCAGTGATCCGCTTCAGCTGATGGCGGGATTGGACCTGTTCGATCGTGTGCCCATTGCCGAGGAACCGGTCATCCGGGTCACCGCCGCAGCCAGTCTCCTGCTCTTCCTGTCGGCGTGCGTCGTCTGGCCGGTCGGGGCGATCGCAGCCCGCTCCGGCCGGCGCGAGCGGAGCGCGACCGGTGGCTTGCTTCCATCGGTGGCGCTCGTCCTCGCAGCCACCGTCAGCGCGGCATACCTGATCGTGGTGGGTGCCCTCGTGCACGCGGTGGTCTTTACCGACACGCACGATCTGGCATTCGGACTTCCAACCGTGCTCGAGTTGGCGCTGCTGCTCCTCTACCCGGCCATGGTGCTTACGCTGGCGCTCCCCCTGCTGTGCGTCGCGGTATGGAGGCGACGCTTCTGGTCGCGAGCGATGAGGCTGCACTTCACGGCCGTCGCCGTCGCCGCCGTGGCATTCGTACCACTGCTCTTCCACCTTGGCGTACCTGCGTACGGTGACCGGTCGAGCTCGGCGATCCGTGCCGAGGCTTCCACGGTTGGCGGGCCGAATTCGAGAACGACGCCATAGGGATCCAATCGGATGAACGAGGATCTGTTCAGTGCGCACCAGCGACTGTCAGACCCGTGTAGAGTTGGTCACCGTGGCGTGAGCGCACGCGAATCGTTGGCGGGAGCGAGCTGCGTGGATTCGTTTTGTGCGCGTTCTCGCACCGGTTGAGGGCGGCGTGGCGTGGCGAGCCATGCCAGGGGCGCGCGCAGCGCGCCGAGCATCTCGGCCAGAATGAGCGTGAGCGGCAGCGGTTCGCGCCGCCGCAGACGCCGCCAGGCTCGGCCCACCAGCCACGGCAGCCAGCCGCGGACGGTGAAGCGGAGCACGTCGCCGGCTGGCACGTAGCGCATGCGCCAGACCTCCAGCAGGTAGACGCCGAACGCACGGCCGTTGGCGTAGAGCTGGGCGCGCAAATCCGACATCTCGCGCCGGTGCTGGTGGCGAACGAGTGCGGCTGGATGGTATCGCAGCGTGAATCCACTCGCCACCACGCGGTGAAAGATCTCCAGGTCCTCGGCGCCCATCGAAGTGGTCCCCGCCCCCAGCGAGGGATGGAAGCCACCCACTGCATCGAGAACGGACCGGCGGAAGGCCATGTTGGCGCCCGCGCCCACATGGTGAATCGGAACGCATCCGCTCGCGCCGAGTCGATCACGATGGTGATCCACGGGCTCGAAACCCTTTCCCATGCCGCCATACATCTCGAAGAGGTGCTGGGCGCGCGTCTCGAGCTCGAAGGGCAGTACGAGCCCGGTAACAGCAGCAGCGCGCGGATCGCTCAATGCGTCCGCCACGCCGCGCAGCCATCCAGGATCCACCACCGCATCATCATCCGTGAAAGCGATGATGCCGTATGAGGCCGCGGCGATTCCCCGGTTCCGGGCGCGCCCCAGCCCCGGCGCGTTCTCGCGCACGTAGCGGAATGGTGTTGTCGCAACCACCGCCGCCGGCCGATCATTACCCGACGCACTGTCCACGACCACGACCTCGAACGTGGGATAATCGAGCGCGCACAGCGCGCGCAGGCAGCGCGCCAGCGACACGGGACGGTCGCGCGTGCACACGACCACGGTGATCGGAGGCAGCTCGGACCAGTCCGACAGCGACGCCGAGAGAGCAATCCGAGATCCCAGCTGCCGCTCCGCCTCCTGTGTGATCTCCGCGGATGTCACAACGTGTTGTCCTGGTCGGGTGTGTACCCGCACCGTGCCGAGAGGACGCCGTCCATCGCGCACGAGCATCTCGATGCCACTGTAGTCCTGCGGAATCGGTCGTTCTTCCGGCGGGCCCGCTCTGACGTCCCATTCGCCCATCAGCGTTGGCACCTCGCCGCGTGCGATCGCCCGGGCCCAGCGTTCATCAGCGGCGAGAACGGGTGCTTCTTCCGCACGCGGAATGCGCTTCAACAGGGCGGCGCCAGGTGCGTCATCGCCCGTGGCATCTACCAGCTCCTCAGCGAACCGCTCCGCCAGAACACGGCGCACGTAGTCTCCGCGCAGCGCGCCGCCACTGCGATGCCCTGAGATTACGCCCACCAGCCGCCCGCGTACGGCCACCTGCACTACCGCGGCTCCGGCTGACTCCAGCACGCTGTCGATGCTCTCTGGATCGGCGGGAAGATCGAGTCTTACGATGCGTTCGGGCGATGCCGCTGCGGCGGCATCCTGGAGTTGCGCGCGCAGTCGCGCCGCCGTGCCGATCTCGTCGCGCACACCCTTCCAGTAATGGTACCCGTGCAACGTGCTGTGCAGCTCCCCCCACAGCCTCCGCAGCTTGAGCCAGCGGGCGGCGTGCAGCGGCAGGTGCAGGGCTCGCGCTACCGCATCGGTCACCCGCGGCGCATGCCAGCCCAGCGCGACCAGCAATGACAGAAAAGGCCCGCGAGGCGATGCGCTCAGCGGCCACTCGCTTGTCAGTTGCGGATGCGCCTCCATCATGACCACGTGTCCCCTGCCATCGCAGCGCGCTCTGGCGAACGCGCGCATCTGATCGGGGAGGTCGTGATGGATCGTGGCCGCTGACGGCTCGTAACGGAAGCCCACTCCGGCGCGCAGCAACCGGACGCCGAGCTCGTAGTCTTCGCCGGACTTGTCGCGGAACCTGTGGTCGAATCCACCGTGCTGCGCGAACGTATCTGCATCCAGTGAGAAATTTCCGGCCCAGAGATCGCGAAAGGTGAAGTGATGTCCAGGTCGCGACCGCTCCTCCAGCTCATCCTCCCACCACAGGCGAGTGGCGAGCTGCTGGAGGTCCTCGCTCCCATTGCGTCCGGGTGTGTGGAAGGATCCGAGCACGAGCGATCCCGGGCATCGACGCTGCGCGCGCAGGTGCGCCTCGACGAGCCCCGGCAGTGCCTCCATGTCGTCGTCGAGAAAGATCAGCACCTTTGCTCTCGCCTCGCGCGCTCCGGCGTTTCTCGCCGGACCGGCGCCACCGCGCGACACAGCCAGGACGCGCAACGTGCCGCGGTGCGCGAGATCCTCGACCATTCGCACCGTGGCATCATCTCCTCCGTCAACTACGACGATGATCTCGAGGGTCGCGGCGGAGATTGTCTGGCGACCGAGCGCCTCCAGGGTGCGGGCGAGATGAGCGCGCCCGCGTTGCGTAGGAATAATGATAGAGGCGGCGGGATTCACGCGGGCCTCCGCGCGCGGCTCGCTCGTGCGTCGCGTCGTTCGCCAAGGCGGCACCGTGCATAGGCAAGCGGCGCGCGTGCGCAGCCGCTCAACTGTGACAGCGCCAGACCGACCGGCAGGGCGCCCGTACTGCGTCGCAGCGCCCGCCTCAGTCCGCGGAAATGGTGGCCGTACAGCCACGACAACATTGCCTCGGCGGCGTCGAAGTCACCGTGAACGAGCATGCAGCGCAGCCAAAAGGAGAACACGCCGGTGGAGTATCCGCGGAGCTGCCGCCGGAGCTCTGGCAACTCCCGGCGGTGCTTGTGCCAGACGATGGCACTCGGCACGTACCGGATCCGGTGGCCGCGCACCAGCAGGCGGTAGAAGGCGTATGTCTCTCCCCCGGATTCGGCGGGTGTGCCGGCATCGAGGTGCGCCTCGAACAGCCCCAGCTCGAGGGCAATGCCCCGACGGAATGCCATGTTGGCACCGGCGCCAGCTCCTCCGGCGCCCAGTGGATGGAGGCTCGTGGCCGAAATGTCACGCTCCCTGAATCCGCGACCGAAACCGCCATACACGAACTCGAAAATCTGCTGCGCTTCCGTCTCCAGCTCGAGTGGCAGCACCTTGCCGGTGACAGCGGCCGTGCCCGGATTGCGAAAAGGTGCTCGCAACGCATCAAGCCAGCCGGCATCCACCACCGCATCGTCGTCAACGAAGGCGACGATGTCTCCGGCTGCGCACTGCATCGCGCGCTGCCGGGCGAAGCAGAGGCCGGCGCGATGCTCCACCTCATAGCGAACGCCGGGATACCCGTTCACGAGCTGCCGGGTCGAGTCATCGGATGGTGCATTGTCCACCACCATGAGCTCTGCCATCCCGAGAAACGGCCTCAGAGAGTCGAGGCATTGCCGCAGGTCGGACGCCCGGTTCCGCGTACAGATCACGACGCTTGTCGACGGCAGAGGACGGTCGTCCTCGTGCTCGGCAATGCGAAGCTGCGAAGCCGCCGCCGCGCGCATCAAGTCGTCGCGCAACGGAACAGCCGCGGTGAGGAGATCCTGCTCGTCGAGGCGGCCGTTGCGAATGGCAGATCGCACGGTGCCAACAGGACGACCCTGCCAGCGGATGAGCAGGAACGCGCTCTCGTACCGGTCGAGAGTGGTAACGGGCTGGTAGCCGGCTGCGAGGTCGATGTCCAGAACGGCTATTGGCATCAAGACATGGACATAAGCCGTGGCGGCTGGGTGGGCGGCTGCACTCGCGTTCGCGGCGACTGCGGGAGACTGAATGATGACGATCCGGCGGTGTATTGCGTCATGCCCGCGACCCTCAGTCTACGGATCCTGTGACGTCACTGCCGCCTGGCGCCGGGAGGCCCGGTAAGCAGCTGGAGACCACAATGCACCGGCAAGCTCCAGGAGCAGGAGCCTCATCGGAAGTGGATGCCGACGCACCAGCCGCTTGCCCAGTCGCCCCACCAGCCAGGGAAACCACTCACCCAGAACGAAGGTGGCCACCTGCCTGCGCGGGACCGTGCGTTCCCGCCAAATGGTTGCAAGATAAGAGCCGTAAGCCCTGCCGTTATCGAACAGCTGCCGGCGAAGCGCCGCCATCTCGGGACGGTGGCGGTGGTGGACGATGACGCTCGGGGAATAAAGCACCGTCATTCCGCTTGCCAGGGCTCGATGCAGGATGTCGAGATCCCCGCCGCCGCCGCTTGGCGTGCCGACATCGAGCGCCGGATCGAAACCCCCGAGTCGCTGGATCGCGGTTCGGCGAAAAGCCATGTTGGCCCCCACGCCCACGTCCTGCGCCCGCAGCAACTCCCGCGTGCTCATCGCGGAGCGGTGCCAGCGCCGGGGCTCGGTGCCCTTCCGCATGCCGCCGCCATAGGACTCGAACAGTCGTTGCGCTGGGGTAGCCAGCTCTGCCGGCAGCACCAGACCGGTGACCGCATCCACTTCCGGATCGGCGAACGCGGCGGCGATCGCTCCCACCCAGTCCGGCGCCACTCGCACGTCATCGTCTGTGAAGGCGATGATCTCGCCACGCGCCGAGTCGACGCCGCGATTTCGAGCCCGGTCGAGCCCAGGGCGCGGCTCGACCACGCGGCGGAAGGCAGTCTTGGCAAGCAGCACGCGCGTCGCGTCAGTGGAAGGCGCGTTGTCGACGATGATGACCTCGCCTGCCGCCGGCTGTAGCATCGTCAGGGAGGACAGGCAGGTGGCGAGCTGTTCGGGCCGATCGCGCGTGCACACGACCACCGAGATCGCTCGAGCCGCGTCATCGGCGGACATGCGCCTACGGCTGCGTCTTGTATGCTTCGATGATCTCTCGCGCCTCGCCGCTCATCCTGACGCGCCCGTGGTCCAGCCACACCGCGCGGCTGCACAGGTCGCGCACACTGTCGAGGTCGTGCGAGACGATCAGCAGCGTTCCGCCGCGCTCGCGAAACTGTCGCAGGAAAGACGTGCACTTCTCGCGAAAGGCCTGGTCGCCTACCGCCAGCGCCTCATCGATGAGCAGTATGTCCGGCTCCACGCGGGCGGCGACGGCGAACGCCAGGCGCGCCTGCATGCCGGACGAATAATACTTGACTGGCTCATCGATGAAATCGCCCACCTCGGCGAACTCCACGATGTCGGCGAAGCGCCGCCTGATCTCGGCTCGAGTGAGGCCCATGACCGAGGCGTACAACGCGATGTTCTCGGCGCCGGTGAGCTCCGGGTGGAAGCCGACTCCGAGCTCGATCACTGCCGCCAGTCTGCCCTCCACCCGGACGGTGCCCTCGCTCGGCTCGTAGATGCCTGCAATGAGGCGCAGGACGCTGCTTTTGCCGGAGCCATTGTGGCCGACCAGCGCGACCGATTCGCCCCGCTCCACCTCGAGGTCGAGCCCCTGCAGGGTGAAGTGTGCACGGCGCACGTGAATCGGGCGCCGCAGCACCGTGCGGATGAAGAACTCCCGCAATGAGCTGGTGCGGTGCTCGTAGTGATGAAACCGCTTCACCACGCCGCGGCATATCACTACGGGCTGACCGATGCCGTCAGACGAGCTCGGCAAAGACTCGCGTGTACTTGTGGAAGATGGCATAACCTGCGACGAAGATCAGGAGAGCGACAACCGCCGTGCCGCCCAGCAGCTGCAGGGATGGGAAGCGGCCCTCGTAGAGGACCACATGGTAAAGCGTCAGCAGCCCAGCCAGCGGATTCACCGAGTAGAACGGACGCATTCCCTCGGGCACAAGGTGTATCGGGTAGAACACCGGCGAGATGTAGAACAGGGTCAGCAGCACGACGGGAAGCGCATGTTGTATGTCGGCGTAGAACACCGCCGCCGTGGCGAGCGGCATCATCAAACCAACGGCGATCATGACCTGAAACACTACCAGCACCGGGACGAGCACGATCGCCAGCGGCACGCCCTGGTGGTGAAAAATGACGAGCACGATCAACACGAGCGTGAGCTCGGCCAGGAACTCCACCAATCGTGAAGCCGCGGTGCTCAGCACCAGCACCTCGCTCGGGAACGCCACGCTGCGCCGAAGCGCCGCGTGCTCCCCGAGGACGTACGTGCCGGAGCTCAGCATCTGCATGATGAAGCTCCAGGTGAAGTAGCCGCTGATGAGAAACGCCCAATAGTGCTCAACCGGAATCCGAATGATCCTGCTGAACACCACCACCAGGACTGCAACCATTGCCAGAGGGTTGAGCAGCGTCCAGAAGAATCCCAGCGCCGAGCGCTGGTATTTGATCTTGAGGTTGCGCGACGTCAGGTTGCGCAACAGCTCGCGGTACCGCCACACGGCCAGCAATCCCTGGCGGCGATTGGAATCGTAGGTGGCGGTGGAAATCATTGGGCCGATGGCTGACGGTGGTGGATTCCTTCGATGGCGAACCAGATGCCACCTAGCGCCCCCACGACCGTGAGGCAGACGAAGTACACGAGGCCGAACGCGACTGCGTTCGCGGCCGGGATGCCAAAGGGCAGCAGGAGCAGCACCCATGCGCCCTCGCGCAGCCCCAGGCCGGAGAGCGTTATCGGAAGCATTGTGGCGATGCTCACCAGCGGAACCGCCAGAAGATAATAGTGCACCGGCACGCCGATACCGAGTCCGACGCCCAGCGCCACCCACGCCAGGATATAGGCCGCCTGGACCAGGAACGACAGGATCAGCCAGCGCGTCCAGACGTCGGGGTGACGTCGGAGCATCGCACCGGCGCGTGCGATCTCGACCTTCCACCGCTGCGACGCGGGCCGTCGCAGCGTCGCCATCAGAACCAGCAGCAGGAGTGCACCGACTGCAGCCGCGACGAGCAGCAGAATGACGTCGGGCCCGGAGTAGACGGGGCGGCCAAGAGCGGCCAGCACGTCTCGGCTCGTTATGGCCACACCAACGGTCAGGTAGCCGAGCAACGCGATGAATCCCAGCACCCGGTCAAGCAAGATCCCTGACACACCTTCACCGGGGTGCTCGAGCGCTGCCGCGAGGGCGTACGCTCGCACGGCGTCGCCGCCCACCGCGGTCGGCAGAAAAAGGCTGAAGAACTGCCCAATCATGGAGATCCGGAACAGATACCACGTGCTCAGTGTGTCTGCCAGGAGCAATGCCTGGAGGCGGACGGCGCTGAGCCATTTCGCGATCACGATGGCGGCCACGGCACCGGCGCTTCCCAGCAGCGCGCCGCGTACGGAGATCGCTCTGAAGTCAGCGACGTCGACGCGATAGATCAGAAAAACGACGATCGCCGCGCCGGCCGCGGCACGCAGCCAGAAGAATCGACGTGCGCGGGCCGCCGCCCTGGCTGCTTCCGGGGGCGAACCGCCCTCGGCGATCACGTCGTCGGTCATCGACGTACCGTATCCGGACGCGTCCGCGACGCGGCGGCGTCAGGATCGCCGGGCTGGCTCAGATCGTAGATCACCCAGTCTGCCGTACGGACGACCTCTCTGGTGTGTTCCGCGAGATGTCGCGCGAACAGCGGCAGCTCCGAGTCGAGATCGTTCGTTTTGGTGACGACGCCGAACCACCGCGCTCCGAGTGATCGCAGCTCCTCCAGGATCTCGATCGCCCGCTCATCATCAGGCGTAGCGGCCGTCGGCGCCCATCTGTGCGCCGGAGGAAATACCCAGCCACGTCGCTCGCTGTAGAAGATGGCCACTGGGTCGGGCGATGCGTCCGCTATGGTGACAACCAGCTCATCGGGTGCGCTAACCTCACGGATGGCGAGTCCCATCTCGCGTCCGGGACCGGCATAAGGGTGATACATCCATCCGAGCCGGGGACGCGAATAGTGGACGACAGTGACCAACGACACCGCGATGACCAGCGTGCTCAGGCGAGCATCGACGCGTCGTCCCACGAACATGGCGGCGGTGACGAGCGCGTGCGCGGCGAGTGCCGCCACCGCCGGATTCAGGATGTGCAGGTTCCATGGATTGTCGACGAGCTCGCGCCCTCCGGCCAGAAAGAGCACGGCGCCGCCCGCCAGCCACCAGTGGAAGAGCCACGGCGTGCCCTTTCCCTCCTCCTCGCCCGGGGGAGGACGGAGCAACAGACCGGCGGCCAGCATGATTATCACGGGCATCGTCCACAACCAGACCGTCGCCCGGTTGGCGAGCCCGGGAAGAAAGAAGCGCTGTTCGGCCACGCTGGCCAGTCCCATATCCCACAACCAGTTGCCCGAGCCGGCGAAGTGGTGCGGCGGATAGGTGAGGGCGAGATGGCGCGCCCAGGAATAGTAGGCGGCCACCGGTATGAGAATGACGGCCGCGCAGACGAGAGACGGGAGCAGTTCCCGGGGCCGCATGAGGCCGCGCCACCCTCTCAGCGCCAGGGCGGCGTAGAGCATGGGGAGACCGACGATGAGTCCGGTAATCTTCGTGAGCCCGCCCAGGGCGCCGACTACTGCCGCGCCGATCAGCGCACCGATCGCTCGCGCCTGCAGGTAGCGCAGCCAGAGCCACACCGCCGCGGTCATGAGAGCCACCATCGCGGGGTCGGGCAGAAAAGAGCGGTCCACGAAGACGGCGCCCGGAAGCACGGCCATCACCCAGGCCGCCACGATTGCCCTCGATTCATCCCACGCACGACGAACGAGCGCGAAGAGAGCGATGATCCCGCCAAGGCCGAACATGACTGCCACCGCTCGCCCGACCCAATCCCGATGGCCGAACAGTCGATAGCCGATCGACGCGAGATACGTGACAGTCTGAAACTCGCGCCCCTGATATCCCGGGCCCGGACCGGTCCAGTCCACCTCCGGATACAGGATGTTGGGGTTGGTTCGGTAGTAATTCGCCGCGATCATCGCGGTGCTGGCCTGCCGCCAGCTGAAGGCGTCTACGTAGGGCTGTCGAACGCGCTCCAGACGGAGCGCCGCGCCCACAGCGAGGGCAGCCAGGAGGAGAAGGAGGGGGCGGCGTGAACCGGTCAGCAAGGTGAGACGAGCGCCGCCCCCCTGCCGGCCATGATGGCCAGCTGGTGCACTATCGGCGTCGCTCCCAGGCATCACAGCTGCTGCCGTCCGTTGCCGTGGGCCAGCAGCACTCCACCGAGCTGAGCACCCACGCTGGCCAAGTCAAAGCGAGTTTCGGCGCGCGCCCTCCCGCGCTGTCCCAGAGTGCGCCCGAGCTCCTCGTCGCCCAGCACCCGCGCCAGCGCCGACGCCAACGCCACCGGGTCGCCAGTGGGTACCACCAGGGCACCCGATTCCTCGCCACCATCGAAGATGTCGTTAACCCCGGCGGCAGCGGCGGCGACCACCGGCAGTCCGGCCGCCATCGCCTCCACCGGCGCGACAGGGAATCCCTCGTACCGGCTGGGAAAAACGAAGACGTCACCGGCTGACAGGTATCGTCGAATGGCGTTGCGGTCGAGCACGAATTCATCCACCCATGTCACCGGCGCCGCGCTGTGCCTGGCGAGCACCTGGCGAAGCTGGTCGGCGTCACCTCCGCTCCCAACCAGGAGGAGGCGTCGAACGGACGTGGGATGGGTCATCCGCCCGACGAGCTGCCATGCTTCGATCAGCACATCGAGCCCCTTGCGCCATATATCGACACGACCGTGCCAGACAGCCACGCGCTCCCCAACCCCGATGCCGAGCGCGCGTCGCGTCGCCTCGCGCTCCCCGCCGTCCGCCACCCAGCCGCGCACATCCATGGGGTTGAAGATGCGGACGACGCGTGCCGGATCGACGTGGTGTTCCTCCGAGAGGCGCCGAAGTTCATCGCTGCTGCCCACGATGAATCCGGCACCGCGCCTGATGGTGCGCGGCCGGACCTGCCTCTCGATGCGGCTCATCTGCCAGCCGCCACCTTGAAATGACGCGAATACCGGCAGGTTGAGCAACGCGCCGAGGGCAACGCACGCGTCGAAGCGAGGATAATCGTACTCCTGACACAGTACCGCCACGCATCCGTCCGTGCGCAGCGCCCGCGCGAGCCGCCCCAGCGGAGTAGCGAAATACGGAGCGAGCTCGGCGGCGATCTGGTGACGGCCGCCGAGCCGCCGCAGCGCAAGGAATGCGCGGGTCGCTGGAAGGATGCGCAGCGCCGCACCGGTGGGCACGTGAGTCGTCAGCAGCGGCACACGCACGCCGCGCGAGACACAGTAGAGCACGGTATCGATGCCGGCGGTCTTCAGCGCTTCCACATACCCGAACAGCCATCCGCCCGTCATCTCGGTGCGGAACCGTTCGAGCGAAATGCCCACCGCGTCGAGGTAGTCCTCGATCACATCGCCCCACGGGAGGAGGGCGATACGCGGCCTCATGTCTTGCGCCACAGCGATGCCGTCTCCGTCCCCGTGGAGCGCGCCGGCTGGGCGGCGTAACCTACCCACGTCACTGGCGAGACCGCCGTACACAGAGCTTTCCGAACCATACGGGGAAGGTTGGAAAACGCAATGTCGTGGCAGAGTACGGTTACGGGGTTGATGAACGCGGCGTGGTCGGCGCAGGCGATGCCGATCACCTGTTGAAGCTCCGGCAGCGAATACCCGCGGCGCACGTGTCCCCACTCCGCGAACTTTTCCTCCTCGCTTGGACAGAATCGACGCAGAAAGCCGTAGTAGGGGAACCGCCAGTTCTCGTTCGGACTGCTCACCATCAGTGCCCCGCGCGGGCGGAGCACACGTAGCGCCTCCCGTGCGGCGGCCCGATCATCGGGGATGTGCTCGAGCACGTCGAACATCGTGACCGCGTCGAAGCTCTCGTCGGGAAAGGGGAGGCGGGTTGCATCTCCAGCGAGGAAGCGAACCAGGGGCCGCTGATTGACCGGTGATGACGCATACGTGGGATCGCGGTCGAGGTTCGTGATGTGAGCACCCGGATAGAGCAATCCCGTCAGTCCGCCCTTTCCGCCTCCCACCTCGAGGATCTTAGCGAAAGGTTCATCGGGTGCGATGCGGTGAATGGCGCGCATCTTCTCCCGGTAGAAGAATCCGAACGTGTATGGGTCGCCGAACGGGTTCCGCGACAGAAACGTTCCGAGCCTCTCCTTTTCGAGCCGGTTGGTAGTCGGCCGTGTGGCCGCCGCGTGCGTCACTCGTATCTCTCTTGAAGTCGCGTCGAGTCGGCTGCCGATCTCGTGCGCAGATAGTAGAACACACCCGCGGCGCACCCGGCCATCTCGGGAAGCATGGTGCGCGTTGGCCGTCCGAGACTGGGGAACAGTCTGTAAAGAGCGTGCTTACCGTAGTGGCCGGGAAGGGTCAGAAACAGGCGATGCAGGTTGCCTCGGTGGGAGTGGCGGGACCATTGCACCAGCAGCGCCGCGACATGTCCCCGCATGTAAGCTCGCATCTGATTACGGAGTCCGTCGAGATCCTCCCGATGGACGTGATGCACAACCGCCTGAGGGTCGTAGCGGCAGATGCCACCGGCGGCGAGCACTCTATACCAGAACTCGGAGTCCTCGCTGCACCCCGCCGCACCGGCTCCCAGCCGCTCATCGTAAACGCCCACCAGCTCGAACGCCCGCCGGTCCACAGCCATGTTCGCTCCCGCTCCGATTCGCCATACCGGGGCGCCAACCCGCTGCCATTGCTTGAAGAACGCGCCGTCGAAGACGATCGGCTGGTATCCCTGTCCGAAGCCACCGAACTCCTTCTCGAACACCCACTGCGATTCGGTGCGCAGCTCCGCCGGTAACACCAGCCCCGTCATGCACAGGACGTCGGGCGCTGTGAACGCGGCGCGCACCCGCTCCACCCACTCCAGAGTCACGACGACGTCGTCATCGGTGAAGGCGATGATGTCACCGCGTGAGACGGCGATGCCGCGATTGCGGGCGGCGCTCAGTCCGGCCTTCGGTTCCAGCACGTAGCGGACGGTGGGGTACTCGTCCAGCAGCCGTCGCGTGTCGTCGGTGCGCGGCGCATTGTCCACGACCACGATCTCCGCGGCCGCCGGGTCGCAGGCGAGCAGCGAGTCGAGGCACGCCCGCAACGCCGTCGGGCGGTCCCGCGTGCACACCACCACCGACACCGTCCGATTGCCTGCAACCGCGCTCTGATCGTCCCACCTCTTCTTCACTCGCGCCAGCGGCCCATCCAGTGCGCCGCGCTCAATTGGCATGGCGCCGAGGTCGTCCATGTAGCCGGCAACCGCTACGCCCACCGCGCTGACGCCGAGCTCGCGCAGTGCCGTCGCCGGAATTGGCAGCCGCGTCGAATCCAGCTCCACCTGTCCCAGCGGTCGGCTGCCGCACCAGAACACGACGAACACGCCGCCGCTCCCATCGTTGGCTGGCAGATCGGGGAGTTCGCCATCGATCTGGAGGTGCAGCACGCGCCAGGGCCTGAATGTCATGTGCGCGGTTCCTCCCGGTCATGGCCGGCAACGACCGCCACCTGCGTCGGGCTGGGGCGCGGTGCCGCTGTTTGCCGCGCCCCGTCCGCGCGGCGAATGTCGTCGACACGACGCAACGACCGCCGATAGCTGCCAGTCAGCCCGTAGGCACCGCCGAGCATCTCGGCGAGTATCATGCGGAGCGGAAGCGGATTGCGTCCCAGCACCGATCGCACCGACTGCTTGAGCTGATAGGAAAACCACCAGCTTACTGTCGAGCGAAAGAGTGGCCGGGCGGTGGCGTCGTGCCGACAGGACTTTTGCGCGAAGGCCATGAATCCCTCGCCCCACGACCAGTACTGCCGCGTCAGCTTGTCGAGCTCGCGGCGATGTTGATGGTGCACCAGCAGCGACGGCTCATAGATAAGCGGCAGGCCGGCCCGCACCACGCGGTAGAACATGTCGATGTCGCCGCCACCGGGAAGCGGGGCACCGGTGTCCAGCGCCTCATCGAAGCCGCCGAGCGCTTCCAGCACGCTGCGTCGGAAAACCATGTTGCAGCCGGCACCGAAGCTGCCGGCGCCAGCAGGATAGTAGGCGTTGCCTGCGTGCTTCTCGCCGCGGTACTGGATCGACCGAAAGCCGCGTCCGAATCCACCAGCGCGCTCGAACAGAATCTGCGCCTCGGTTTCCAGTTCCAGCGGCAGCACCAGACCGGTGAACGCCCCGGCATCGGGGTGTGCAGCGGCCAGGCGCGCGAAAGCGGGAAGCCACGTGGCATCCATCACCGCGTCGTCATCGATGAACGCCAGGTACTCCGATGCGCACTCGGCCAGCGCGCGATTACGCGCGAAGTCGAGTCCGGCCCGTGGCTCGATGACGTAGCGCACTCCCTTCAGGCGGGAGACCAGCTCGGCTGTACGATCGTCGGGAGGCGCGTTGTCCACCACCATTAGCTCCACCGGCCCGCGCGTGTATGCATCGCGCAAGCGGATCATCCCAGACAAGCACCGATTGAGAAGGTCCGTACGATCGCGCGTGCACACTGCCACAGTGAGCGACGGCGAGCGAGATGGCTCCGCTACCAGCTCCTCGCGCAGCGCCGCATGCACCGCGTTTTCGAATGCCTCGGCCTCGATCAGCTCCTGGAGGGCTGGCACGGAAAGGCTGCTGCCGCTCGGCACCGCCCGCATCGTGAAGCCGACCGGGAGTCCCTTCCAGCGCAACACGAGCGCCACGCCAGCCGCGTCGTCGGGGACCCGCACCTGATCGAGCGGTCCCGTTATCTCGATGTCCAGCTTGTGGAAACGCATCAGCCGGCGCCTCCATAGTGAAGCCTGCGCCGACGCGCCAGGCGGCGCGCCCGAGGATAGGCGCTCACCCCGGCAAGGCAGTTCCACCACATGCGCAGCAGCACCGGCGCTGGAAGCGGATCGCGTCCCACGGCGCGGCGCACCAGTCGCAGCGCCGGCTTGGCGATGCGCCAGGCGAGAAAGGTTGCCACCGGAAGACGTCCACCACCGCGAGTCTTCACGAGCATCTTCGTCAACACCGCCACCAATGCGCGCTGGTGGCCGACGATCTGTGAATAAGCAGCCTCCACCTCGCGTCGGTGCTCGTGCAGCGCGATCACCTTCGGTTCGTAGACCACATCGTACCCCGACTGAAGCACGCGCCAGAGCATGTCGTGGTCGCCGCCGCCCGGCAGCGCCGCCCCCATGTCCAGCGCCTCGTCGAAGCCGCCAATACGGAGCGCAAGCTCCCGCCTCACTGCCAGGCTGGCTCCGCTCCCCACTGAAAAGGCCCACGCCACGAGCGGCGCACGATGTCCGTGCAGCGGCCGTCCGGCATCGCGCGGCAGACGCACGCGCTCCAGCCCTCGCGAATAGCCACCGTTGCTTTCGACGATGCGCTGACCTTCCGACTCCACGGAAAGCGCCTCCACTCGTCCCGTGCACGCCCCCACTCGCGTGTCACCGACGAAGGTGTCCCTGATCGCCGCCAGCCAACCGGGCTGCGCCACGGCATCGTCGTCCAGAAAGGCGACGATCTCCATACTGGCCTCATGCAGTGCTCGATTCCGCGCGAAGTCCAGGCCCGGCACGTCCTCTCGCACGTAGCGCACCTGCGGAAACTCGCGCGCCACGAGAGCGTGCGTCTCCAGCGACGAAGGGGCATTGTCGACGACGAGCAAATCGTCCACGGATGGATGCTGCTCCACCAGCGAGCGCAGCGCCCGCCGGAGCTCCGCGGGACGATCGCGCGTGCAGATCGCCACGGTGACAGCCGTCGTCACCGCCACCTCGGCCGTTCCGTTCGTGAAGCCCCGTTACGTCGTGCGAGCCAACGCGTGCCGCCGACCATGAAACCGGCGGCGTATGCGACCCGCGCCATCAGGACGGCAGGCGCCATGGCGATCGGCTCCAGCACGCCAGCGCGCGCCCAGCAGCCGAGCGTGTACACCGTATGCACGAGCGCGAGCGGCGGACCGGCCGCGATCAGCAGGCGTGGCCGGCGATAGAGCCACGGGAGGCGGCCCACACCCGTTGACGCCTTGCTCTCCAGCGAGCTGTAACCCCAGCGGTAGTTCCGGCGGAGCAGGTTGGCGAAACCCGGACGGTTGTGATGGTGCGCAACTGCGGCCGGCTCGAACCAGATTCGGTGGCCGGCCCGCTGCGCAGCCGCCTGCCATGGCAGCTCCTCGTGTCCGTCCGCCATCGGGTGCCCGACGGCAAAGCCGTCAGTGTCGCGGAAGACTGTCGCGCGAACACTCAGGTTGGCGGGCGTATGATTGCTTACCACGCCAGGGCGTCGGCGTGGGTGCAGGTGATAGGAGCCGCAGTAGTGATCGCAGCGCGCCATCGCCGGCAAACCACGGGGAATGTCGAGCGCACCCCCCACGATCGTCTCACCCTCATCATGAGCACTCAGGAGAGCGGCGAGCCAGCCCGGCGCCGGCACACAGTCCGCATCGAGAAAGACGATCGGGTCGCCCTTGGCTGCGGCCGCACCGCGATTGCGAGCGGCGCCTGGGTTGCCCGCCGACACCTCTGCGGAACGCGCGATCACGCGCGCCCCAGCAGCGCGGGCGCGCTCGCGCGTTTCGTCAGTGGAGCCATCGTCGGAGACGATGACTTCGATCACGGTATCCGGGACTTGCTGCTGGAGCGCGCTGCTGACGGTCCGCGCGATGATCGGCGCCTCGTCATGCGCCGGGATCACGACAGAGACCAGTCCGCCGCGCCGATCATGGGAGACCATCGCGTCGCGCGCTCAGATCGCGCACGTCCTCCAGTAGATCGTGCACGGATTCGACGAAGGGAAGCCAACCCAGCCGCTCGCGCGCATGCGTGCTGGCGGCGGCGCTGAGCGCGGCTGCCTGTTGCGGATCGCGCAGCACGGCAACGATACCTGCCGACAGTTCGGGCGGCGTCGGCTTTACGAGCTTGGCCAGGCCATCACCCAGGATTCGGCGGTGTGTCGGAATGTCGGTGGCTACGATCGGCTTACCCGCCGCCAGGTAGTCGAACACCTTGAGCGGCAGGTTGGCGCCATGCAGCCGCGGCGACACCAGGACATCGGCCATGGCCAGAAAGAGCGGCATTCTGGCTCGCTCCTGCCTCTGCACGATGCGCAGCGTGCCGTTGCGCACCAGCCTTGCAACCTCCGGAGTTGCCACCAGCGGCTCGCGCGATCGGGCGCCAACCAGCACGAAAGTCGCATCCGGGATCTCGCGCTGGATCAGCGGCATTGCCGACACCAGCATAGCCAGCCCCTGGTAGGGCTCGAAGTTGCCGATGTACACCACCAGTCTGGCACCGTCCGGCAGACCGAGAGACCGGCGCAACTCCTGGACGTCCTGCCCGTTCGGGTCCTGCACGTCGCTCGAGTACTGCCACTCGCGACCGCGCGCACCAGGCGCGACCGCCTCCACACGCGGCGCCAAGCCCGCGCTCGCCACAACCAGATCGGCCTGGCGAAGCAGCCACCGTTCGCATCGTCGGAGCCACCATTGCACCGGCGAAAGGCTGAAGGGAAAGCGCGAAGCCAACTGCTCGGGGATGCTCGACTGCATGTCATAGATGACGGGGATGCCGAGACGGCGGCCCAGCCAGGCCGCGGGGAAGGCGGATTCCTCCACGGCGTGAATGCAGTCGTAGCGCTCCACGCGCAGCAGCATGCGCAGCCTCATGACCATGGCCACGTCCAGCACGACCTTGCGCATGGAGAGCCCCACCGGTACGTGGCGGAAGCGCAGGGGGTTGCGAACGCGGAGGATGCGCACCCCAGCCATCTCGATGGGCTCGCCCACGGGAAACGTGAGCAGATCGACTCGGTGACCGAGCTGAGTGAGCGCCTGGAGCACCTGGCGCACGGCGATCGGTGTACCGCGATCCTCGTAAAAAGGTTGTGGCGCGATGACCAGAACGCGTAAGGAGGCGCGGCCGGCCGAGCTCAAGGGGGCGGAAGGGCTCGCGTTCACCTCGCGCTCTCGTGCGTGACCTGCGGCACGGCTTGGGTCATGGCGAACCGGTTTAAGCTCAGCCGTCATGAGAGACGAGGAGTGTGCCCACAGCCACTTCCCGTCGCCGGGAGAATCAGGGGCGAATGGCCTGGCCGCCGGAAGGGCAAGTGATATGCCTCACAAAACGGCCGACTGAACAGGCGCATGCTCAATGTTGGTAACAACTTCTGACTTTTCCGCGGGGTTGGTTCATGGCCCCGACCCACTACTGTGTTGCGTGTGCGCAGCAACCCGTGCTCTCAGGAGCACGAGCAGCGTGAGGTACGACCCGGTGTCAAGTTTGCGACGCCTAACCGACGGACGCCAGAAACAAGCCGCCGAACGCCAGTTAGGCGGAAAACGAACCGAGCGCAGTTCGGCGGATCACCGCAGCCACAAACCCAGCGAAACGCGCTGGAGGACCCGCACGCCGAAGATAGCCTCCCAAAGCCACGCCCTGTCCGGGAGGCAGACGCGCACCCTTCGTGCCTCAGCCGTAAGCTGCCTCTCGAGCGGCGCTCGGAATACGATCTCTCTTTCAGTTCCCAAAGCGCAGTCCGACGGCTCCGTAAGTCCTCGTCCTGCCGGCCGCCGCGTCGAACTCATTGTATGTCTGGATGTCGCCGCCGGACACGCGTCCGATCTCGCCCACCACGCGGAAGACCAGGAGATTGAACGACAGATCGGCGAACATGTTGCTTCGCGTTACGGACTGCCTGATGGGAAGCTCGCCTTCAGTGCGGAATAGTCCATCGCGCACAACCCAGCCAAGCTTCGCCTCACCTCGATAGCGGTCCTCGCCGTAGCCAACGGCAACCGAGATTGGACCGGACGTCTTTCCCGCCACCAGCCGCCAGGCCGCCGTTCGCACCTCGAGATTTTGGACGGAGATCGTGTCGCGCAGCACCAGCCCGCTGGTAGTGGCAGTAAAGCTCACCTTGGGGAGATTGCGCTGGATGTAGGTGACGGACACGCCGGGGAGAAATGTCGACTCCTCGATGAGGCCGATTCGCGCTCCGAAGCCCAGCCGCCTGCCACCATCGGGAAGACCGAACGAATAGCCGTTCCCGTCGAGGGCGCCGAGCATGCTGGAGGGCACATAGAAGACGTTGATGAGGGCGTCCACTCCTCCCGCGCGCGTGAGACCGAGCGGAACTCCGCCGAAGATGCCGACTGCCAGGTCGGCCACCGGGAAGGCACCAAGCTGGCTTCTCGTGGCGTACTGGTTCTGCTCCACGGGGCCATCCAGGTCGGCGCTCCCGATTTGCGGCACCGATAGCTGCGGCGTGGCGTTGGCGCGCAGCGTGACGGCGAACTTGCCGAGCCCGCCGAGCGCACCACCCTGTCCCAACGTTGCATTGCCGCCGCTGATGAGCATACCGAGCTGTGGGTGCATGTAGCCAAACAAGTCCGCCGCAAGCTGACAGGCGTTGCCGGTTCCTCCGGCGGCCTGGCACTCGTCTCTTGGGGCCTGTGCCGTCGCTGCCGTGGCCAGCAAGGCAGAAATGGAAGCTACGGACAGCGTCTGACGCAGATATGACATCTGAGCTCCAGAAATGAGGTGGAAGCGCGGGCCCGCCGATGAACCGCAAGCTGGGCTGCAGAGTGGAAGACTGTCCGAATCGCGCTCCTGTCACCAGGAGACGCGGCCAGCTGACTGTCAGTTCGGCATCGCCGGCCCCTGCCCTGCAATGGGTGCCGGCTCGAGCATGGGGTCGGGCGGTTTGAGCATCTCTTCGCGGTCCTCCTCTTCCGGATCCATGTCCATGCTGCCTTCGCGCACTTCTCCGGCGCGGCCCAGGGCGACGCGGAAGAGAATCTGCCCTACCACTTCGTTGATCGTGATCACCGCCAGCAAAAGCGTTCGCATCTGCTCGCCGCGCAGCGGATAAGATTCGGCCACGATGGCCGAGAGACCGATGGCGACACCGGCTTGCGAGATCAGACCAAGCCACACGAACCGCCGTTCCTGCGGGCCCGTGTTCGCCCACCGCGCACCAACGAGCGTGCCGCCCCAGATCCCGAGGGCACGCGCGGCGACGATCGCGAGCGCGACAGGCCAGAGCGCCGCCAGCGCGTCAAGGTGAATGTACGCTCCCGCCAGCGCGAAGAAAACAACAAACACCGGCGCCGCCGATCGCTCCATGGCGTGCAGCAGATCGAGCCCCGCTCCCCTTGGCATGTTGCCGGTGATGAAACCAGCCACCAGCAGCGTGAGCAGCGTCTCCACGTGCGCGATCCGAGCCACCTCTGCTCCGAGGAACGCAACTACAACGGCGAATAGCAGGAGCTCGCGCTGGACGAAGCGGAGATACAGCGCCACCGCGCCGCCAAGCAGCGCGCCCACCAGCACGGAACCCCCGATCTCCCACGCCAGAATACCCGGAGACAGCGGACCCGGCGTTCCGGGCGACGGCACCAGTGCGCGCGTCAGCGCCAGCGCGCCGCTGAACAGAAGGACCACGACGACGTCCGCCACCAGGACGACGCCGAGAGTCGTTCGCGCCACTGGTCCACGCGCCTT